>JBHORO010000014.1:0-38733 GCA_042566005.1 Verrucomicrobiota bacterium | reverse complement strand
CGGTCCGCAAACAGGGCGACCTCTTTCACGATCCGGTCATCCTCGGCCAGATTTTCCAGTCCCGCCTGTTCCAAGCGCGTAATGAGTTTTTCACGGTAAGCCGCGGTCACCTTGCCGGACTGCGCCTTGATCTGCTTAATCCACTCTTCAAGCGTGACCAAACGAGCGCGCAAATCATCAGTCAGCTCTTTGCCTTCCTGCACGCGCATCGCCAACAGCTTCTTAAGCGCACTCTTCACGGCCGACTCCAGAACCGGCAACACGTCCTCAGTGCCCATTTCCTGTTCCACCGAAACCAGCCCCGGCACGCGCAACAGAACGTCGGTACGGAGCCCATCGGCCAGGCCAAGTTTTTCACCGGCCTTGCGCAGTTCGCCGACATAGGCCTGCGCCAAATCCATATCCACCGAGACCGACTGCTTGCCCTGGGCGGATGATCGATCCATCGACAACGTGCCATTAACGCGTCCGCGTGAAAGCTGTTCTTTCACCAGCTCCTGTACACGATACTCCAGCGCCAGCAGCGGCGACGGCATCCGCACGTTTACATCCAACTGCTTGCGGTTCACCGAGCTCAATGAAACCGTCAGCTCAATCCCTTTACGGGCAACGGTTGCCTCGCCAAAACCTGTCATGCTTTTCAAAGCCATAGATACCTCAAAGAATAAATAATAATGATCCGTGCATAATGGATGCTCTCCGGCAGATGTAAAAAAGTAATTGCAGAAATTATCCGCAGGGAGCCCTTACTTCGCCTTCCACCTGTCCCAGAGGAGCCGGATCAGCCAGCCGCCGCCGAACATCACGACCGCAACCACCAGCAGCGGCAAGAGGTCAGAGCGCGGAGGAGGACACACCGGACAAGTCGGCGGCAGCTCCTGACCGGAACAAACCGTGGCAACCAGCAAGACCGATAGAATATTAAGTGTACGCATTATCGACCTTCCCCTGTTTCCCCATCGGATCCACCACAATCGCTTTGCCCATCCGGATTGCCGGACAGATTGCCTGACACGCACCGCATCCACGGCACTTATGCGGATTAACCACCGGCTTCGGCACCCGCGCACCGCGACCGTGGCCCTTTCCATAATGCGCTTCGATCGCGTTATACGGACAGAACTCATCACAGGCCATACACTCCTGCTTCTCGTGCCAGCCCAGACAGGCGTCTCGGATGACGCGGGCCGTGCCGATTTTACGCATCCGCTTCGCCTCTTCTGTCAGCGGCCGGATCGCACCGGTCGGGCAGGCCTGCGAGCAGGCATTACAAAACTCTTCGCAGTAGGAATCCTCGTTCTGATCATAATTCAGTTCCGGCAGACAAAGCTCGGCCAGACCGTCAGCGGATTTGCGTACCGTAATCACCTTCGTAGGACAGACATGCACGCAGGCGTAGCAACGCTTACAGGTTGCAGAAAAATTATCGAGATCCGTCGCCCCCGGCGGAAGCACCGGCGCATTTACGGCGCGCGCTTTATTTTTCAGCAACAACGCCAGCGGAATTCCGAGCAAGCCACCCACAATCATTTCACGGCGGGTCTGGTTCAGTTTCTGCGGCGTGAGCTTGCGGATTTTGACCGTCTCAAAAAGATAGCCCAGCGGACAGAGATGCGTACACCAGATCAACGGCTGAAACAGCCCGAGCAAAAGCATTACGGGAATCAGCAGCCCCGGAACCCACGAGGCCCAATGCGCGAAATTCGACATCGCACCAACACGGGTAAACGTCGAGAGCGGATCCAAAAAGAGCAACAGCGGCAACCCGACGACCGACGCGAAAATAATCAGCCAAAAAAGAAAACCATTCAGCCGAACCGGCAGGATTTTCTTCTTTAAGCTTTTGATTGAACCCGCGGCATAAAGCGTACCGAGCGGACAGATACACCGGCAGAACAGGCGCCCCTTCCACAGCGCCAGCCCCAAGGCTAAAACCGCGGGCAAGGTCCAGAATAGCGTTGCATACCACGCCCGGTGCGCGAGCGATGCCGATATGGCAGTCAATGGACTGAGCGCCGGAATGACCTTCGCCAGCCACGGAATGAACGGCCCGCCGACAACCAAACCGGCCGACAACAGCAAGAGAGAACCGCGCACCCACCAGCGCACGGTATTTTTTGCAGGATTCTTCATCTAGGCTTCCAACTTGTGAATATTCATTTTCGAGAGGTCGTTCTGTCCGATCCCCATGTCACCGGCGATGCGCAGATACTCCACCGTCAGCGGATCATCATGAAAAAGCGTCGCCGCATACGTATCCGCCGCAACCTGATCCTTAGAAACAATCAGCAGATCCGGATACAGCATTTCATCGGCCGGCCCCTGCGGGCCACTGTCGAGCATGCAGCGCGTAGCATCGATGATCGTCCAGTTCGGCTTGATGAAAGTGGAGAAGTCCGCAATGCACTGATGCAGCCCTGCGCGATGCCACTCGCGACGATCCAGCACCACACCCAGCCAGTTTTTCATCGCCATCGACAGCTTGGTCGCCTTGTGATGTTTCGCAACCGGCATGTTCACAACACAGTCGGTCTCCAGATACTCGACGGCCACATCCGCCTCTTTAAGCACAACCCCGCCCGGAATCTTTACCGGCCGAAAATGATCCTTCTCCTTTTTGAGGTCGACCATTTTGATCTTATGCTTTTTACAGGCGGCCTTAATGCCGCTGCGCACAAAAGACTGTTCAGCACGGTTACAGGGATGCTCGGGAACCAGCAGCTCTTTCACGCCATTTCGCAGTGCTCCGGCAATAAAGGCATCCACCAGTTCAGGATGAGTATTCGCCCCCTCTTCCGGCGTACGCGCCCAAGCCGCATTGACCTTGAGCGTCAGCTTCTTGACATCAACCCCGAAGCCGCCGTTCTGCTCAATCACCTTAAGTGCGGCATTCATCAGCCTCGATTTATCCTCGCTGTGAATGACCCAGACATCTGTTTTGGACTCAGCGGCTGTAGATGAAAGCAGCGCCGCGGCGGTCGCCGCTCCGGTTGTAGCCACAAATTTTCTACGCGTTGCATCGAGTGCCATATTTAACCTCCCGTGAAGAGGTTAAATCATACACCAGCAACCGCTTTTACGGCAAGCCTGGCCGTTGCAAAAGCGGCCGAGAGGTTGTACCCGCCCGTCGGGCCGTCCACATCCATCACCTCGCCCGCAAAGTACAGGCCGGGGCATTTTTTGGACTGCATCGTCTGTGAATCGATCTCGCTCAGAGCAACACCGCCCACAGTAACCATCGCCTCTTTGATCGAACGAATGCGCACCGGCTTGACCTTCACCGGCTTGCCGGAACCGAGATCGATCTCAAAGTGAACATTCTGCAAATCGCGGCGGGTAATAATTCGGCTCGCGTTCGTGATCGCGCCGCCGCCGATTCCCCAGCGCTCGACCTCCAGCAGACCTTCGCTCGTAAACTGCGGTTTACCGTTCGCAAAAACCTGAAGCGTGACGTTCGGAAAGCGCGCACCGACATCACGCGAAAGCGCGCACGGCTGCACTTCAAAGCCGACGAGTCCGGGAAGCATCGGATGAAGGGAGTGGCCGAGCTTTTCTGCCCACTGCTGTCCGTCGCCGGTCGAGCCGGTTTTCGGATAGCTCACCCCGCCGGTCGCCACCAGCACATTCGGAGCGGAGAGCGAAAAGGAGGACGTGTTAATCGTAAACCCGGTGTCATTTTTTTCGATCGACTGTACCGACGTGTTCAGACAGAGCGGAGTTTTTCCGTCAGTCAGCTGATCGGTGAAACAATAGAGAACGTCGCTCGCTTTTTCCGAACGCGGGAAAATCTTGCCGTCTTTGCAGTGCATCACCGGCACCCCGTTGCGGGCAAACCAGCGAATCTGGTCCTGCGGCGTAAACGCCGAAAGCGCCGGGCGCAGAAAATCATCCATCGACGCGCCGAAATCCGAGAGCATCTCTTCGGTCGAAATATCGGAGGTCAGGTTGCAGCGGCCGTTACCGCACATCAACAGCTTACGGCCCGGCTTGTGCTTGCGCTCCAGCACGACCGCGCGCAGCCCAAACTCAACAGCGGCGCAACCGGCCATTAAGCCCGCAGCGCCGCCGCCAATAATAACTAGATCAGGTTGGCCCATCGTTAGACGATTTCAACCAGCTCCAGCTCGAATGTCAGGTCTTTGCCTGCCAGCTGGTGGTTAGCGTCAATAGTGACAGCTTCTTCTTTGATCTCAGTAACGCGAACCGGAACCGGCTGACCCGACGGAGTCTGCATCATCAGCTGCATGTCTACTTCCACTTTCATGTCTTCCGGGAACTGCGTTTTCGGAACTTCCATGATCATTTCTTCGCGCGCTTCGCCGTACGCTTCCGCTGCCGGAATCGTCACAGTTTTCACTTCGCCGACTTCCATTGTTTTAACAGCCGCGTCAAAACCAGCGATGACCATGCCCGCGCCGATCTCGAATTCCAACGGATCGCGACCCTTAGAGGAGTCAAACTGCGTGCCGTCAGTCAGTGTGCCGGTGTAGTGAATCTTTACTTTTTTACCATTCTCAATCATTTAAAATTCCTTTGGTTAGAGTCTAAAAGGGGACAGCGTATCGGTTTGCCGCAGAATCACAAGCGGAAATGAAAACTGGATGATTAGCATCAAATGCTTGAAACAGGGCCGATATAACCCGCCGTTTCAGCTCTCCCGAATTTAGGTCTTCGAATTTGTTTCAGATTCCGGTATTCGGATAAACAGTTTTTTTCGGAGGTTTTATGGAAATCATTGATGACGGCAGCTGCTTCGTCTGCGGCAAAAATAATGAGTGCGGACTGAAGCTGCGTTTCAAGCTGGATCGCGAAGCCAAAAGCGCCACCACGACCACTGTGCTGAAAGATCATTTCAGCGGCTGGGTCAACGCGGCCCACGGCGGCATTATCTGCGCCCTGCTTGACGAGGCCATGGTCTACGCCTGCGCGGCGACCGGCTGGTTCGTGGCGACCGGCAACATGAACGTCAAGTTTCGCAAGCCGGTCCCCGTCGGCGAAACCTTAACGATTGAAGGCGAGCTACTCGAACACCGCCGCAAAATGATGAAGACGCGCGCGCGCGTTTTGAAAGACGGCGAAGTACTGGCTGAATCCGAGGGAACCATGGTCGTAGTCGGCGAAGTCGAAAACGAGCAGGACTACGCGTTTGTGAATTAATGAATGTAGCTCCGTAATCGAATGCGGAGCTACGATCCAAGCTCCAGCAATACCGCAGTGATATTCTCATCCACCCGCTTGCGGTTCAGATAATACGAAACCTGCGTATAGCCGATGCCCTGCAAAAGACGCAGGGCCTCAACAAACCCGTCGCCCGTGCGGCGAGGTTCGTGGGCATCGGAGCCCAGCACCACCGGGATAGCGCGTTCCTGCATCAGCTCCAGCATTTCGCGGCCGGGATTCATTTCAGGATAGGGCTTCAGCACCCCGGACGTATTCAGCTCCAGCGCGATTCCTGCAGACGACACACGATCAAGGAAACGACACACGTTCGGACGGATTCGCTCAAAATCCCACTCCCGCGGCCACATAAACTTGGGCACATCCGGATGTGAAATTGCATCGAAAAACCCGGTCTCAGCCGCATCACCCATATGCTCAAAATACAAGCGCGTATACGCGAGCACATCGCCCTCGAAAAAAGTATCCAGATAACTGCGCATATTGCAGTGCACCGACCCGAGTACATAATCGAAATCGGCCGCCTTAACCACCGATTTGATCTCAGCCCCCATCCCGGGAAAATAGTCGCATTCGACTCCGGCGCGGACATCCACAACGCCTTTATAGGCCGCGCGGGCATACTCGATCATAGCCATATATTCATCGAACTCATGAGGCCGCATTCGCAGGCCCGACTCCCACCCGCTGGCGAACGGGTTGTGATCGGTCACAATAAAGCCCGTCAGCCCGACCCGCTCAGCCGTTTTAGCATAATCAATCGGCTCGCCCAGCGCATGACCGCAAAGCCGCGTGTGGGTATGAGAATCGTAAAAAGGCATAACTTACTCCGGCGCTTCGCCCAGCTCGCGTACCCGTAACGGGTAACGGATTTTCAAATCACCATCCAACAAAACCTCGACCCAATAGGTGCCGATCTCCTGAAACGTGACGTTGATAAAAACTTCAACATTAATAGCTGTCACTTCCGCTGAAGAAAGCTTTACCGGAAGCGGGCGCCCGCTCACCAGCTGCACCTTCTGGTCCGGGTTGAGAATGCGCACCTGCTGAGTGAACTCGCCTTCGCCGCTGCACCAGCGGTTGACCAGGCAGAGCTTCGGAACCGTCAGCGGAAAGCTGGGAGCCTGCACCGCGTCAAACAACCCGATCAGCATAAACTTACCATTGGTTTCCTGGCGGACATCATCGCAAACCAGACTGGACTGCAGATCGGGAATCATCGGTTCACTCCTCCTCAAAAACAGGGGTCAAACGCGCCGGGTTTTCGCGAATATCTTTTCGCAACGCCTCCAGCAGCGCCTTAAATACAGGGCCCGGATTGCCGTCGGCCACCGGCTCGCCCTCGAACTGCACCACCGGCACCACGTCCGGCGTCGTGCCGATAATCATCATCTCTTTGACATTATGAGCCTGTGCAACCGGAATATTTTCGTAGGCCACGTGACTGATCAGCCCGGCGGGTTTGAGAATTTTTTCAGCCAGCCGGAAAACACGACCGACCGTTGTGCCGCCCAGCACACGCTCAGCAGGCGGCATCAGCAGTTCGTTATCCTGCGTAACCACGCCGACATTCTCCGTCGCGCCTTCGGCCAGGTTCCCCTTTTCGTCGACCGACACCACAAAGTCGACGTTCCAGTCGACCGCCTCTTTTTTCATCAAAACATTCGGCAGATAGTTGCAGCTTTTAACCGTCGCAAAAAAGGACGGCTTCACCGGGATATCGCTGAGACGCACCGAAACGCCCTCTTCATAGTTATGCGCCGGCTTATCGTTCATCTCATAAACCATCACATAAATTTCAGGGCGCTGGCACTCGTACGGGTTCACCCCCATTGTGCCCATGCCGCGCGAAACCAGCAGCCGGACCAGACAATCACGCTGTCCGCCGGCAAGAACGGTCTGAATAATCGCCTCGCGCAATTCGACGCGGTTGACCGGAACCATGAGTCCGATCCGCGTGCAGGATCGATCCAGCCGATCGAGATGGGCCTCCAGATTGTAAATGCTGCCATCAACGCACTTAAACGACTCGAAAATGCCGTCACCGCGATGCACCAGGTGGTCATCCATCGGCACGGCCATAAAAGCCGGATCGGTAATGATGCCGCCCGCGACACTGCTGTACATGGCATAAAAGCGGTTGCCCAACATGGAGCGTCGCTCGTTCATCTGGTTCAACCAGCTCTCTGCATTCAATACCGGAATTTTCATGCCCATTCTCTCCTTGCGGTCAGCTAATCATAAACGTGCCGCTGATGCACTTCGTTATGCTTCAGCTTTTTCCAGAATGCGCTGTGTTGTGCGCATGGAGCAGTATTTCTCACCACACATAGAGCAGTAGTGCTGGTCCACATTATCGCGTTCAGATTCCGGCAGTGACTGACGACGGTACTCGCGCGCGCGTTCCGGATCAAATGTCAGGTTGAACTGGTCTTCCCAACGGAACTCGTAACGGGCCTTGCTCATCGCGTTATCGCGATCCTGCGCGCCCGGCACCCCCTTAGCCAAGTCAGCCGCATGCGCCGCGATTTTATGGACGATCACGCCCTCTTTCACGTCGTCGCGGTTCGGCAGACCGAGGTGCTCTTTCGGAGTCACGTAGCAGAGCATCGATGTGCCGGCTGTGCCGATCATCGTGCCGCCGATTGCGCTGACGATATGATCGTAACCCGCGCCGCAGTCGGTCACCAGCGGGCCGAGCGTATAGAACGGCGCCTCAAAACACTCTTTCAGCTGAATGTCCATGTTCTCCTGAATCAGGTGGAACGGCACGTGGCCCGGACCTTCAATCATCACCTGGCAGTCGTACTCCCACGCAATTTTGGTCAGCTCGCCCAGCGTACGCAGCTCGGAAAGCTGCGCCTGGTCATTTGCGTCCGCGATGGAACCCGGACGCATGCCGTCGCCCAGAGAGAAGGTAACGTCGTACGCCTGCATGATTTCGCAGATTTCGCGGAAGCGGGTGTAGAGGAAGTTCTCCTCGTTATTATCAAAGCACCACTTCGCCATGATCGATCCGCCGCGGCTGACGATTCCGGTCAAACGATTCTTCGCCGCCGGAATATCCTTCATCAAAACGCCCGCGTGGATCGTGAAATAGTCGATCCCCTGCTCTGCCTGTTCGATCAGCGTATCGCGGTAGAGCTCCCACGTCAGCTGCTCATCGTCGTCGCCCACTTTTTTGAGCGCCTGATAGAGCGGCACCGTTCCGATCGGCGTCGGCGAGTTGCGCACAATCCATTCACGCGTGTCGTGAATATCTTCACCCGTGGAAAGATCCATCACCGTGTCCGCACCCCAGAGGGTGGACCAGCGCATTTTCTCAACCTCTTCTTCGATCGAAGAACCGAGCGAGGAGTTACCGATATTGGAGTTAATCTTCGTACGGAACTTGCGGCCGATAATCATCGGCTCCGCTTCCGGGTGGTTGATGTTCAACGGAATCACCGCGCGGCCGGCCGCGACCTCTTCACGCACCATCTCAGCCGGCACGCCTTCGCGGATAGCCACAAATTCCATCTCCGGAGTAATCGTACCCGCTTTCGCATACGTCATCTGCGTCACGGACTTGCCTTTTTTCGCACGCAGCGGCGTACGCTTCAGCCCCTTGAACGACTTTTCCGGATTGCTCAGAATATCCACGCCGGAGGTATACGGCTCGACATCGCCGCGCTCTTCGATCCACGCCTGACGGATAGCCGGCAACCCCTTCTTGAGGTCAATTTCAACGCTCGGATCGGTGTACGCACCACTGGTGTCATACATATTCAGCGGCGGATTGGCCACATGCGAGCCGTCATCCTTTTTGGTCACCGCCAGTTCGATCTGACGGAACGGGACGCGGACATCATCGCGCGAGCCCTGCACATACACTTTAGTCGATCTCGGGAAATGCTTTCCATAACCACCGTTTTCCATAACAAAATCCTTATTCGTAGAAGAGGCTTCCGGCCTCTTAATTTTTCCTCACGCAAAGGCGCAAATATCGCAAACGCATTTACTCCGCGCGCTTTACGTCTTCGCGAGAAACCGTCCTGAAAAAAGGAAGAGAGGCAGGAAAATCCGGCGGACGCTTCCCTTTGCGGCATTACCCGCTCAGGTTCAAAGGGTCTTTCTCAGCCTTTCGGCACCCCCAGCAATAAAAGGTGTAACCTACTCCAATCCACCCGATTGTCAAGCGTCGCACCCTGCATCACAACCGGATATTCATCCGCCGCGAAAAACACAGGATTTCACAAAAGACTGCCCGCCCGCCCTCTTGCGCCCTTTTCTGTTTTTGCAGCCATCAGATCTATTGCGCTGAAGGTCAGATATAAAGCGTTGAAAGCTATCCGCAAAATCCTGCCCGTCTCAGGTCGAGAAAACTCTTTTCGCATTGCAACCCATTCGTTACCCGTTATAGTAAGCAACTTTACGCACACAACCCCCGACCAAGACGACTAACAACAGAGGAAGTCATGCGTTTCTTAGTAGCAATTAGCTTCGCTGCCACAATGTGGGCCGCAAATATTTCCATGGCCGTTGAAACCGTTCATATCGGGGTGACCCACGGTCAAGCTCCAGAAGTCGCCATACAAAAATGGTCTCCCACTGCAGAATATCTGTCTGAATCGATTCCCGACTACAATTTCGAAATCCTTCCGATGTACCATAACCAACTTTCGCGGACCCTGAACGAGGGCGAGCTAGACCTCATCATACTTCCCTCAAAGCGCTTCATTAACACGCGCAAACACAATCTAACACCGATCGCAACACCTCAAACCCGCAGCCCTGACAGGCATTCTCTGAAAATGTTCAGCACCGCCGTCTTTTTCCTCAAAGACGCAGTCCCGAACCCACATTGGAAAAACGTGCGAAACAGGACCATTGCAGCCACCCGTGAGATTTCATTTGATGGTTGGATAGTAGCACAGCGCGAGTTAAAGAAACAGGGCCTGCGCATTAACAAAGATTATGACGTAAAGTTCTGCGGCACGGTGTGGCGAGTCATTCATGACGTTTTTTCAGGAGAGGCGTCCGTGGGTGTGGTGCGAGCAGACAAGCTGCCGCAACGCTTGAAAAGGGCGGGATACAACCCGGATGACATAAGCATAATCCCCTGCAAATGCCCCACCACGCATGATTACTGCAATGAGTTCCCCTATAAACACTCAACCCCCTTTTACCCGGAATTGGTGCTGGCCGCGACAGGCAAGACCTCTACCCGACTGCAAAAAAGCATTACCTCCGCGTTAATACAACTGGAAGAGGATTCTCCTGCTCTCACCTACGCCGACCTTGCCAGCTGGGAGCAAGCGGCGAACTACGACGAAGTCGAGAAGTGCATGCGGGAACTAAGACTGGGGCCATTTTCACAAAACAGATATCGCCTATTGCAGAAGGCCATCCAAGAGAACCCCGCCCTTGTCAGCGGCGTGGTTTTACTGCTTATTGTTTCCACTGCCGGAACGCTGTTTTTCCACCTCCTTAACAAGCGGTTACGGGTCGCCAACGCCACCATCCAGGAGGCCGCAAAGCTTAAAGGCCAGTTTATTGCCAACATGAGCCATGAGATCCGAACCCCTCTCAATGCGATCGTCGGCATGACCGACCTGCTTCATAAAAGCGATTTGAACCATGCCCAAAAAGAGTATGCCGATGTTATCCGTACCAGTAGCGACGCCCTGATGTGCGTCATCGGCGACATTCTGGACTTTTCAAAAATCGAAAGTGGACATCTGGATCTGGAAGAATACGACTTCAGCCTCATCACCTGCCTGGAAGATACGCTGGACTTGGTTGGAGAGAAGGCCGCTCAGAAGAAAATCGAGCTGTTGTTTGATATCGACAGCGATGTGCCGGCAGTAATTCGGGGAGATGCGGCACGAATCCGCCAGATTTTGCTGAACCTGTTAAGCAATGCCATCAAGTTCACGAGTGAGGGAGAGGTCCGACTGAGCGTAGTCGCGAAAACCGGCCCCCGGGGACATGAAATCCACTTTTCAGTCCGGGATAGCGGCATCGGTATTGAACCGGAAAATCTGGAAAGGATTTTCCATAAATTCACACAGGCCGATCTCTCGACAACACGCAAGTATGGCGGCACGGGGCTTGGCCTGCCGATCAGCCGCTCCCTGGCCGAACAGATGGGCGGACGCCTATGGGCAGAAAGCACGCCCGGTCAGGGATCAACATTCCACTTCTGCATTCATTCATACCACACAATCCACAGCGTCGAAATATCGCATGCCGTTCCAAGAAAACCCGTCGAAGTTGCAAACCGCGACGTGTTGGTAATCGACGACAATGACGCCAGTCTGAAAATGTTATGCAACCAATTAACCCGCTGGGGACTCAACCCAATCGCATTCAGTGATCGAGAAAATGGATTCCTCTCCGTCAAAGAAGGTCAACAGTACGCTCTGATGATCTGCGACATGAAAATGCTCGGAACAAAGGGCAACACGCTGATCCACGAAATCCGCCAACATGAGGCCGCACGAAACCTTCCCGTGATTGCGCTCTCGCAGGGCGATTTGCCCCAAACGGATGACATGACCGATATCACAGCCCGGCTGACCAAGCCGGTTAAATCCGCGACACTGTATCAGCTTATCTCCGAAATACTATTGTCGGCAGACCACACGCTAACAGAGAGCTCTGCTCCATGCAAAATCGACCCGACGCTGAAGCCGTTGGTTGTTGAGGACAATAAATTGAACCAGCGAGTCGCCCTGCGCATGCTTGAAACCTTAGGCCTTACTGCGGACCTGGCCGGTGACGGGATAGAAGGGCTCGAAATGGTTAAGCAAAAAACATACGACGTTATTCTTATGGACCTGCAGATGCCTCGTATGGACGGAATCACGACCACGCGCGAAATCCTTAAACACTATAACGGCAAACAAACGCCGCTCATTTTTGCAATGACAGCCAATGCGGACAAAAAAAGTCGCGAACGCGTCCTTAAAGCCGGCATGCATGACTACATCACAAAACCGGTGCAGCTGGTAAAACTAGAAGAAGCTCTGGCCCGTGCCAGCAAAGAGCTGAATGACCGACTGCCGGCAAACTGAAACGCTTGCGGCAACCCACAGCTTTCACCACTCTCCGCCCACAGGCTGGATCTTCGTGCACACCTGCCTGAGCCGTCAGCAGCGAACGCGCCCTCAGAGCATTAATTCCCCGGCCCACCCGCGCCATTCTTCAGCAAAGCGGGTGGTTAAAGTTTTCTAGCCCTTGCCCGAATGCCGCATAGCGGATAAAACTCTCGGCATGGAACTTGCCCCGAAACTGATTTTACATGTGGATATGGACGCCTTTTTTGCGGCGGTCGAACAGCACGACAACCCCGAGTTGCGCGGCCGGCCGGTGGTGGTCGGTTCGCCGCCCGACAAGCGCGGCGTGGTGTCGACCTGCTCCTACGAGGCGCGCAAGTTCGGCATTCACTCGGCCATGCCGTCGCGCACAGCGTACCAGCGCTGCAAACACGCGGTTTTCGTGCCGGTGCGCATGGCGCGCTACCAAGAGGTGTCCGCCCAGATCATGCAGGTATTCGAAAGCTTCACCCCGCTGGTCGAGCCGCTATCGATCGATGAGGCGTTTCTCGATGTGACCGGCGCCCAGCGGATGATGGGTACCGGCGAGGAGATCGCGCAGAAGCTGAAGGATAAGGTTCTACAGGAGACCGGCCTGACCTGCTCGGTCGGCGTCGCGCCCAACAAATTTCTGGCCAAGCTGGCGAGCGATATGAATAAGCCCGACGGCCTGACCGTCGTACCGTTCGACTCCGAACAGATTGTCCGTTTTCTGGCACCGCTTCCGATTGCACGAATGTGGGGCGCGGGCCCGAAAACGCAAAAGAAGCTGCAGCAAGACGGCATCCGCACGCTCGAAGACCTGCAGAAGGCCTCCGAAACCAACCTGCGCCGGATCCTCGGCGAAAAGGTCGCCCACACCTTTACGCAACTCGCCCTCGGCCGCGATACACGCGACGTGGAAACCGGGCATGTCGAAAAAAGCATCTCCAACGAGGTCACCTTCCCCGAAGACGAAAAAGACCGCGAAACCGTACGCCGCACCCTGCTCGACCTGATCGAAAAGGTCGGCGGCCGTATGCGCGCGGAGGGTTATTATGCCGGCACGGTGCACGTTAAAATCCGTTGGAGCAATTTCCAGACGATCACGCGCCAGAAAAGCCTGAGCCGCTACGCCTGCGATGACCACACCCTGCGCGAGACCGCGCTGGAGCTCTTTGAAAAAATCGGCATGATCGCGCCGGTACGATTGATCGGCTTCGGCGTCAGCAAACTCAGCGACCACCCGGCGGTCAGCCCGCAGCTCGACCTGTTCGCCCAGCCCGAGAAAAAGGATACCGCGCGGCAGGAGAACCTTTCACGAGCCGTCGACAAAGTCCGTAACTGGTTCGGGCGCGGCAGTATACGACGCGGCTCATCTCTCAAATAATCTCCCGTTAAAATTTGCTGGAAAAGCGGCGCTCGATTTTGAAGATTATGCGTTCTGATTTTTTGGCATCAAACAGGAGGTTTACGCCCATGAGCGCACAGAAACACGAATTCAAAACCGAGCTGAATAAACTGCTCGATATCATCATCCACTCACTCTACTCCCATAAGGAAATTTTCCTGCGCGAGCTGATCAGCAACGCGGGCGACGCGATCGACAAGGCGCGCTTCGAAGCCCTGAACGACGACTCCATCCTCGAAGGCAACAGCGACTGGGCGATCGAGCTGATCCCGGACGAGGAGGCCAAAACGCTGACCATCCGTGATAACGGCATCGGCATGTCCTATGAAGACCTGATGGAAAACCTCGGCACAATCGCCCACTCCGGCACGGCGACGTTCCTCGCAAAACTGCAGGAGGCGGACCTAAAAGAGCATCCGGAACTGATCGGCCAGTTCGGCGTCGGCTTCTACTCCTCTTTCATGGTGGCAGACGAAGTAACGGTACTCAGCCGCCGCGCAGGCGGTGCGGGTTCCAAATGGAACTCCAAAGGCGACGGCACGTTCACTATCGAAGAGTGCGACAAAGAGACGCGCGGCACGGACATCATCCTGCACCTCAAAGAGGAGGAAGGTGAATTCCTGCAGGAATGGCAGCTCAAGTCGCTCGTCAAAAAATTCTCCGACTTCCTCGAGCACCCGATCAACCTCGGCGAGGAGACCGTCAACACCCGCAAAGCGCTCTGGCTGCGTTCTAAATCCGACGTGACCGAAGAGGAATACAACGAGTTCTATAAATCCCTCTCCCACGATTTCGAAGATCCGGCGGAAACTATCCACTTCGTGGCCGAAGGTGCACAGGAGTTCAAATCGGTGCTCTTCATCCCGAACAAGCGCCCGATGGACATGTTCCAGGGCGAGCCGAAATCCCAGTTGCACCTCTACATCCAGCGCGTATTCATCAGCAACGACTGCGACGAACTGCTGCCGGGCTACATGCGCTTTATCCGCGGCGTAGTTGACGCGGCCGACCTGCCGCTGAACGTCTCCCGCGAAATGCTGCAGCACAACCCGAAACTCGGACAGATCAGCAGCGCCCTCGTTAAACGCGTGCTCAAAACGCTGAAAGAGATGAAGCGCAAAGATGCCGAAAAATACGAAGCGTTCTTCAAGGAGTTCGGTCCGGTTCTCAAAGAGGGGCTCGTGCGCGACTTCGCCAATCAGGAGAAACTGCTGGAGCTGATGCTGATCGAGTCCACTTCTACGGAGTCCGGCAAGTTCACGACGCTCGACGACTACATCAGCGCGATGCCGTCCGACCAGCACGAGATCTACTACCTCTCCGGACAGTCCCGCGAGCTGCTGGAAAACTCGCCGCACCTGGAGGCCTCCAAATCTAAAAACCGTGAAGTGCTCTTCTTCACCGACGCGATCGATGAATTCGTCGTGCCGGGCCTGAGCTACAAAGACAAAAAGTTCGTAGCCATCAACAAGGATGAAATCGAGGAGACCGAAGAGGAAAAGGCGAAATCTGAAGAGGCAGCCAAAACCTTCAAAGGCCTGCTCGACCTGATGGGCGAGAAGCTGGCGGATCTCAAAGAAGTGCGCCTCTCCAAGCGCCTGACCGAGAGCGCGGCGTGCCTGGTTCAGGATGCCAACGGACTCAACCCGCAGATGGAGGCGATGCTCCGCTCCATGGGTCAGGACGTGCCGGAATCCAAAGCGATCCTCGAGATCAACCCGGAACACCCGGCCGTCAAAGCGATTCAGGCACTGGCGGAAACCGATAAAGAGAGCGCGGCAGATTACGGTCAGCTGCTCTACGACCAGGCCCTGGTTGCCGAAGGACGCGAGATCAAAGATCCGGCCGCCTTCGCCAAACGGATCAACAGCCTGCTCACAAAAATCGGATAAGCCCGCAGCGTTCCGAAAAGTCCAGCCCGCCATCAGGCGGGCTGTTTTTTCCCCAAGCGCTTGAGCAAACAGGGAGCGTACGCTACAATCGTTCGAATGGAACCCAACCGTAAACCTAAATTTGACCCCGACCGCTGGCAGCTGCAAAAACAGCGCCTGCGCTTGAACGGTCACAAGCCGCCCGCCCCGCTACGCGAAATCAAGCGGATGGGCAGCGTGCTGGATAAGGTGTTTGAGGAGCTCGGAATTAATAACCTGAAGACGGGGCATCAGTTTGAAAGCAGCTGGGCCGATACCGTCGGGAAGCAGGTTGCAAAACACGCGCGACCCGGCAAATGCATCAACGGCGTGCTGACCGTTTACGTCGACCACCCGACCTGGATGAATGAACTTTCGCGCTTCGGCAAAAAGGCGATGCTTTTCAAGCTGCAAAAAAAACATAGCGCGGATGAAATCAAAGACATCACCTTCCGCCCCGATCCCGGAAAATAAAATGGCCCGCAAAAAGAAAACGCACATCCAACGCCCGCTCATCAACCTGGTCCTGATCATGTTCTTCGGGCTGGCAATGTACGATTCAGCCGGAATGGCCTTCCGGTCATTTTCTGAAGGCACCGCGCGCGCGGCCATCGCGGCACTCTATTTCATCGGCGCACTGGCGTCATTCATCGCCCTGCTCTGCAATCAGCGCAAAACATGGCTCTGGCTGCTGGTAGCCGCCCTGCTTGGCTCCGGACTGGCTTACCTGATCAAGCTGCAAGCAATCGTCTGGATCATCGGCATAAGCGTAATGCTCGTCCTCTGGGTGAAATCCGACAACCGCAAGTGGCACAAGCTGCGATTTTAATCAGAACCGCAACGGCGCAATGCCGCAAAAATTAAGATCAGCCAGACCCCTTGCGTCTTGGCGCCTTTGCGTTACTTACTCTCTATCCGGCGGAAACGCCAGATGTCGATGCCGTGTTTGACGGCAACCTGCTCGGCCTCAAACTCGCTATGCTGCATGCATTCAAAAAAGTCGACCGCCACCGAACGGCCGGGCTCGCTCAGCAGAATCACTCCGCCCGGCTTGAGCAGGGTCTTGAATGTATTGATCAGCGGAACAAAAAAACGTTTCTCGTAAGCCACATCGGCGGCCAGCAACACATCGGCGGCCAGCTCGAGGCGGGGTTCGCGCCAATCCATGAACTCTGCCGCCGGCTCACGCCCGAGGTTTTCCAGCCAGTTGACCCGGGATAACTGAAGCGCCGGTATCTCATAGTCGGATACCGTCACCCGCCTGGCGCGGTGCGCCGCCAGCCCGGCCACACCCGGCCCGCAACCGAGCTCGAGCACGGTAGATTCGGCAGTGATCTCTGGCGCGGACTGAACATATTCGGCCAGCGCAAGCGACGACGGCCAAATCTCGGCCCAATACGGCAAACGCTCATCTTGGTAGGCCGGATGATTCGGACCCTTCGCGATCAGCTCATCAACCATCTCGTCCAAATTTTCGGTCGCCCAAATCTGATACTCCTCGGTGCCGGCATGCACTTCACGCAACGCCAGTTTCCCGATCTGGTTCAGCTCCGCTAAAATCTCTTCTTTTTTTGACATCATCAACCCTACTTAAGCAATTCGCTCCATGCTGCTTCCGCCGCTTTAAGGGCGCGGGCACGATGGGAGATGCGATTTTTTTCATCGGAAGCCAGCTCGGCGAAGGTCTGTTCGTAACCCGCCGGAACGAAGAGCGGATCATATCCGAAACCGTGCTCGCCGCGGCACGCGTCAATAATCGCCCCGTCGCAACGCCCCTCAACGGTACGCGTGTTCCCCTCCGGGTCAGAGAGCGCGATCACCGTGCGGAACGCAGCCGCGCGATTGGTTTTATCTTTCAGCTCAGCCAACAGCTTAACGTTATTCGCTTCGTAACTGACATCTTCGCCGGCATAACGCGCAGAATAAACACCCGGCGCACCGTCAAGCGCGTCGACTTCCAAGCCGGAATCATCGGCCATCGCCCAGCAACCCAATTCCTTCGCCAGCGTCACCGCTTTTTTGATCGCGTTTGCTTCAAGCGTATCCCCATCCTCTTCCACGTCCGGAATTTCCGGATAGTCGAATGCCGAGCTGATCTCCAGCCCTTGGAAATTGAAGATCGCCTTGATCTCTTCAAGCTTATGTTTATTGCGCGTTGCCAGTACCAGTTTCATAAAATCATCTCCTGTTGGCGAACGTTCTACCTGCGTCCCCATATTCGGACAAACAAAAAAGGCCGCTCGTATTGAGCGACCTTTTTTAAACGACTTTCTTTACGCCGCGGCACGTTTGCGGCGGACCATATATCCGGCCCCGCCGGCCACCATCAGCCAGGCAAGCACACTGCCCGGCTCCGGCACAACCCCCCCGGAGGAATAGTAGCTCAAGCCCTCAATATCATCAGCCCAGCTTCCCAAGCCAAGGTCCCCCATCGAGGATCCGGTATTGACATCAATCACATGTAACGTATCACCTGAAACGGCATAAAGCGCATCATCACCAAAGCCCAACGATTCAATCCCGTCGACGCCTGTCGAACCCACGGTGGTCGCCACGGGCAGAGACGCTGACAAATCGACAGAAAAGAGCTCATCATTTTCGCCGTCCGCAACAATCCCGTAAAGCAAGCCATCTGCAGAGTTGTAACTCAATCCCTCCACACCGCCCTCTATACCTTGCAGCTTAATTAGCTCAGAAGAATAATCATTCAGATCAATGCCATACAATTTGCCATTAACCTGGCTTGCCGCGTACAAAGAATCACCCACCAACGCAATCGACTGAACGGATCCGATGTGGATAAAATCCCAAGATTGGTCGTAATTCACCGTGCCGTCATCCGACAGAATAAATTTATATAACGTGCTTCCCATTGTTGCCTTTGTTGCCTTTGTTGCCTTTGGCGCAAATCCGTAGGCGACATTATCGCCCGCATAGACAACATTCGCGATCTGCTCCGGCAGGCTGGATGAGTAGTTTTTAATCAAGTCGCCCGTCGCGGTATCAAAGATGTTCAAGGTAATGTCCTGCTGGCCCTTATCCACACCCAGCATATAAACCGCCTGAGCATTCAGCGTAAAGCCAAACACCACCGCCAGCATGAATGTTATCGCCTTGTCCGAGATCATATTATTACTCCCCCCTATCAAGTAACTTAACACACACAACCATCACCATCAAGAGCCGAAAGCCCGCCTCCGGTTACGATCCCCCTAATCCTGCTTTACTCCGCATTTCAATTCCGACAGACTTCACCCCCACTAGCAAAGGATTGATTTTATGGGCGCGAAAGCTACAGCGGTTAAAGGGAAAAAATTTGGTACATTTGCCGGGGTGTTTACTCCGTCAATTCTAACAATTCTCGGCGTGATCATGTTCCTGCGCGCCGGCTTTGTGATCGGTGAAGCCGGAATCAAAAACGCAATTCTAATCCTGCTCGGAGCGGAAATCATCTCCCTGCTGACCGCCTTTTCGATGGGGGCCATTGCCACAAACACGCCGGTCAAAGGCGGCGGGGCCTACTTCCTGATTTCGCGAGCACTCGGCCCGCAGTACGGCGGGGCCATCGGACTGGCACTTTATTTGGCGCAGGCACTTTCGGTCCCGTTTTACGTGCTCGGTTTCACCAACTCGCTCGTACAAAGCGTCCCGGCGTTCGCCCCCCACTTCCAATGGATCGCGCTCGGCACCGCCGCACTCCTTTTTCTCATCAACTACATCAGCACCAGCGTCGCGATTAAATCGCAGTACATCGTCATGGGCATGCTGGTGCTCTCGATTACGGCCTTTCTGGGCGGCTCCCTGATCAAGTTTGATCCGGCCATTTTGGAAGCCAACATGAACGCCCACTACAGCACACCGGACCTCAACTTCTGGGCCATCTTCGCCATCTACTTCCCCGCCGTGACCGGCATTCTGGCGGGCGTCAACATGTCCGGCGACCTGAAAGACCCATCCAAATCACTCGTACGCGGGACATTGGCCGCGATTGTAGTCGGGTTCGTCATCTATCTGGCGGAAATCATCCTCAGCGGCGGATCCCAGTTGCGCGCAGACCTGATCGAACGACCGTATGAAATGCTGATCAAAAACGCGCTCTTCGGCACCGGATTTCTGGTGATGGGCGGAGTGTTTGCCGCCACCATCTCCAGCGCAATCGGCTCCTTTCTCGGCGCACCGCGCGTGTTGCAGGCGGTCGCGCGCGATAAAATTTTCAAGTCACTGGGCATTTTCGGGCGCGGCACCAAAGATACCGACGAACCGCGCATCGCGCTCTGGCTGACCCTGGTGATCACACTCGGTGTAATCTATCTGGTCGGCGGCCAGGATTCCATGAGCGCGTTTGACCTGATCGCCGCCATTGTGACAATGTTCTTTCTCTGCACCTACGGCATGATCAACCTCGCGGCCTTCGTGGAATCGTTCGGACAGAACCCCTCCTTCCGCCCGAAATTCCGCTGCTACCACTGGTCGAGCTCTCTGCTGGGGTTCCTCTCCTGTTTCGCCGTGATGCTGCGGATCGATGCCGCCGCCGCAATGGTCGCGGTCATCATTATCGCTGCGCTTTACGGCATCATCAACCGGCGCGTCATGCAGACCTCCTTCGGTGACGCACGCCGCGGGTTCATGTATTCACTGGTGATCCGTAACCTGCAGAAACTGCGCGGCATGCAGCCCCATCCAAAAAACTGGCGCCCGACGATTCTGGCGCTGACCGGCAGTTCGCAGAACCATTTCCCGGTCGTACAGTATGCCGACTGGATGGAGGGCGGGTGCGGGCTGGTCACCGCCGCGCAGGTGGTCGAGGGCGACCTCAGCGCTTATGCCTCCCGCTACGACAGCACCCGCACGGCGCTCGAAAATTTCCTGCAAGATAACGACCTCGAAGTTTTCTCGGAAGTCGTCTTCTCCAATGATGTCGACGACGGAATCCGCGTGCTGGTACAGGCCCATTCGATCGGCCCGCTCAAACCGAACACCGTCGTCATCGGCTGGCCGCGTAGCGCCGAGCGCGCGGAAATGGTTATTCACCATCTCAACAACATCAAGGCCCTCGGGAAAAGTGCCGTCACCGTCGTCAACCACGGGCTGCCGGAGCCGGGCAACCACCAGAAAAAAATCGATATCTGGTGGCGCGGACAGAAAAACGGATCGCTGATGATCATTCTGGCTCACCTCATCTGCCAGAACTGGGACTGGCGCAATGCGCGCATCCGCATTCTTCGTAAAATTGACGACGAGGCCGGGCGCGCTCCGGCCACCGAAGCGCTCGCCAAACTGATCGAAGCCGCGCGCATTAAGGCCGAACCGACGGTGCTGGTCTCGCACGACTCTTTCGACAACATCCTGCATCGCCACTCGCGCGAGGCGGATCTGCTCTTTATGGGTTTTGATATTCCCGAACAGGCACAGGCCGAATCGGGCTACAGGCACCTTGAAGCCTTACTCGGGAATATGCCGACCACCCTGCTGGTTCACTCCAGCGGAGAAGCCGATCTGTTTGAATAGGAGCACTATTGTGTGAAGCGACCCTTCCGGAAAATCTTTAACACAGCAAATTATCCAAATCCTACTTGACCGATCGGGATATATGACTATTTTACTCATATATGCATCGCGAGCGGCGTAAGGGACTGGCCCATTGATCGCCCGGCAACCTGACTGTAAAGGTGCCAAGGCCAGAACGATGCGTTACGAAAAGAGCAGAACAACGGCCACTTTTGCCGATATGTAAAAACAGGAGAACACAAATGAGCGAACAGAAAATTGAAACAAAATGCCTTCATGCCGGCTTCACAGCCGATCCGGCAACCGGCTCCTGCGCCGTGCCGGTTTACCGCACCAGCGCCTATGTGTTCCGCGACACGGAACACGCTGAAAACCTTTTCGCCCTCAAAGAACTGGGCAACATCTACAGTCGCCTGATGAACCCGACCACCGACGTGCTCGAGAAGCGAGTCGCCGCTCTTGAAGGCGGTGCCGCAGCCGTGGCCCTGGCGTCCGGCACCAGCGCCATCTTCTACAGCATCATCAACCTGGCTCAGGCCGGCGATGAAATCGTGGCCGCCTGCACCCTCTACGGCGGGACCTACACTCAGTTTAACGACATCCTGCCGCAGCTCGGCATCAAGGTTCACTTTGTGGACCCGTCCGACCCGCAGAACTTCGCCAAGGCCATCACCCCGAAAACCAAGGCCGTTTACACCGAAGTGATCGGCAACCCGACGGTGAACGTAACGAATATCCGCGCGGTGGCAGACATCGCCCACGAAAACGGCGTACCGCTGATCGTGGACAGCACCTTCACTACGCCGTACCTGATCCGCCCGATCGAACACGGCGCCGACATCGTGGTGCACTCGCTGACCAAATGGCTCGGCGGCCACGGTAACGGCATCGGCGGCATCGTCGTGGACTCCGGCAAATTCGACTGGACCACCGGCAAGCACCCGCTCCTGTCCGAGCCGGACCCGAGCTACCACGACCTTTGCTACGCCACGGATCTCGGCGAGCTCAACCCGATCGCATACGCCCTGCGTCTGCGTCTGGTTCCGCTGCGCAACCTCGGCGCCTGCATCTCTCCGGACAACGCGTGGAACTTTATCCAAGGCATCGAAACCCTGCCCCTGCGCATGGAGCGTCACTGCGAAAACGCACTGAAAGTGGCGAAATACCTCGATACAAGCGACCACGTTGACTGGGTGAGCTACCCGGGCCTCGAAAGCCACACGGATCACGAGCTGGCCAAATCCGAGCTCGAAAACGGATTCGGCGCGGTAGTGGTCTTCGGCATCAAGGGCGGACGTGAAGCCGGACGCAACTTCATCGAAAAACTCCAGATCTTCAAACATCTGGCCAACGTCGGTGACGCGCGCAGCCTGGCCATCCACCCGGCATCCACCACGCACTCGCAGCTCACCGAAGAGCAGCAGGCCGCGGGAAGCATCACGCCGGAACTGGTCCGACTCTCCATCGGCATCGAGCATATCGACGATCTGCTGGCCGACATCGAGCAGGCCCTGCAGGCCTAATCCGCGCAACAAACTCGCGCAAGGACGTCTCCCCGGAGGCGTCCTTTTTTGTTTCCCCGCGTCAGCCTTCACTGCGCGCTTAACCCCTTTCAAAAAAGGGTTTGCATCGCGAAATAAGTTGCGCGAAGCTGTAGCTGCAAAGCGGAGCTGAATCCCTTCAGACCATTTCTTATGAACCGTCAACCAAAGGAGACGTGATGAAAAAGGAAGTAAAGGAGCTGATTGACGAGCTCAACAAAGACCTCGAATGGGAATACGCGGCAGCGATCCAATACGTTCAACATGCCTCTGTGATCAGTGGGGCAAAATACGAGTCCATTCAAAAAGAACTTATCATTCACTCCCAGGAAGAGATGCAACATGCGGTCATGGTTGCCGAACAGATCGATTTCCTCGGCGGGGTACCGACCATCGACGTTGAAGCGCGCGACGTATCGACCGACAACTGCGAAATGCTCAAGCAGGATCTGGCTGGCGAAGAAAACGCTATCAAACGCTATAAAGAACGAATCGCGCAGGCTGAAGCGCTCCAGGAGTATGGCCTGCGGCGCGTGCTGGAAGACATCCTGATTCAGGAGGAGGAGCACAAACGAGATCTGGATTCCGCCATTGATGAAGGTTAACGCATTCATCCCCGATGGGAGCCGCGCGCGGTTCGCCGCGCGCTTTTTTGCTTTCTGAATTCCTTAACGCAGAGCCGGCAAGTCGCAAAGATTCATAAGCAACATTGCGCCTTTGCGCTTAATGCGCTATCAAAACCCGCATGCAGAAAAAACCATTCAGAGAACCGAAGGCATGGCGCTATGAGCTGGAAGGCGGCTGGATCGCGCTGGCCGGAAAAACCGATGCCGACAACGACCTGCTGAGCCTTCACTACTCGCGCCCGAACGACTGGTGGTTTCACGTCAAAGGTATGCCGGGCAGCCATGTCATCCTGCAGGGCGACGGCAAACCGGACAACGCAACGCTCAAAGAGGCCGCGGCCATCGCCGCCTGGCACAGCAAGGCGCGCAACGCCGGCATGGTGGCCGTCAACTGCACGCAGGCGGCAAACGTCAGCAAGCCGCGCGGCGCCAAGCCCGGCAGCGTAACGATCAAAAAAGAGAAAACGCTGAAGGTGCGTCCGGCGATTCCTAATTCATAGACGCGCACCGGCACTGCGGGTTGCGGGCCAGCGGGATTTCCCGGAATTTCATATTCATCGAATCGTAAGTCAACAGACGGTTCGTCAGCAGCTCGCCGATCCCCATCAGATATTTCAAAGCCTCGGTAGCCTGGATGGAGCCAATCACGCCCGGCAGCGCCCCGATCGGGCCGGCCGGAAATCTATCGGATTCCTGCGGCGCCGGTACTTCCTCAAAAATGCAGCGATAGCACGCACACGCTCCCGGGATCACAGTCATTGCCTGACCCGTGAAGGCGAGGATTCCGGCGTGTGAATACGGCTTTCCAGCCTGTGCGCAGAGATCCGCCACCAGGAATTTGGAATCAAAGTTGTCGGTCGCATCGATCACGAAGTCATATTCAGAAACAATCGATGCGCCGTTTGCGGCGGTCAGGCGTTCGTTATACGTCACGATTTTGGAGTCCGGGCTGATCCGTTCCAGCGACGCGCGGGCGGAGTCCGTTTTCGCCACTCCGAGGTCGGGCGTGCCGTGCAGAATCTGGCGCTGCAGGTTGCTGAGATCAACCGCGTCCCCGTCCATAATGCCAACCGTGCCAACGCCCGCCGCAACGAGATAAAGCGCCACCGGCGAGCCGAGCCCCCCGGCCCCGACGATCAGCACTTTGCCGTTCAACAGCTTCTGCTGTCCGTCCTCGCCAATCTGCGGCAGGCGGATATGCCGGGAATAACGTTCGGTTTGTTCAGCATTCATCAGGAATTCTCCTACGGGCGGTAAGCCATATCCCAGTTCTTAAATACCGGCTCAAAACCGCGCGCACGCAAGGCGCGGCACATCTCTTCGGCCGAGCGGTCATCGTCGACTGAAAACTGGCCTTCGTTGTACTCCACGTCGTCGCTGTAGCCGCCGACGGTGGTTTTGCTGTTCGCGCTCATTTTATTAGCGCCGAGTCCGGTCATGCCGTCGCGGAAGGCTGCGCTTTCGCGAGTAGAGAGCACCAGCGGCACATCCGGCAGCACAATTCGAAAGGCGAAGATAATCTGCGCGAGTTTCTTTTCATCGACCGGGAACTCCGCCTCAAAGCCGCCCGCCTCCGGGCGGATACGCGGGAAGGATACGGTCACTCCGGATTTCCAGTGTGTCTTCAGCAGCTGCTTCGTGTGACGATACAGCGCCACCAGATCATAAACCGGATCACTCAGGCCCAGCAGCGTGCCGAGCCCGACCGTGCGCATGCCCGCGCTCAGCAACCGGTCCGGCGCATCGATACGCGCGTTGTAATCGGCCTTCGGCCCCCAGCGGTGCATGCGTTCGTACTGCTCAGGATGATACGTCTCCTGATAGAGCGTCACACCTGTGCAACCGGCCTCAACGAGCCCGGCATACTCCTCTTCCTTCATCGGGAATACTTCGACCGTGACCTTGTGGAAATATTTGGCCGCCAGCGCGACGGCGCCGCGAATGTAATCGAAGTCCGCCTTTGAAGTACGCTCACCGGTCAGCAGCAACAACTCTTCAAAACCGAGCTCTTTAAGCGCACGCATTTCCGATTCGGCCTCGTCCATCGTGAGCACGTGCCGAGCCGCGTCACGATCGGATGCAAAACCGCAATAGGCGCATCCGCCGGAGCAGTAGCTGGAAAGATAGAGCGGCACATAGAGCTGAACCGTGCGACCGAAATGGCGGCGCGTGATCTTCTGCGCACGCTGCGCCATCTCTTCGAGCAGACCGACGGCGGCATCCGACAGCAAAACCGCCAGTTCGCGCTCGGTCGGATTTTCAGCATAGATTGCGTTGCGCACCTGCGCCTCGGTTGCACTTTCGGCAAAGCCGAGCCATTCGCTCGGGTTCAGATAATCGGGTATTTCAAATTTCATTTTTTATCCGAGGAACGAAGTAAGCGGGCTGGTTGCAACGGCGGATTCGCTCTGGCTCATCAAGCCGGCGCGGTAGGCTTTGTAGCCCGCATCCACACCGACAGCAAAAGCTTCGCCCATCGCGACCGGGTCATCGGCGGCGGCAACGGCACTGTTCACGAGTACCGCAGAACAGCCCATCTCCATCGCAGCCGCTGCCTCAGACGGCGAACGCAGGCCGGCATCAACCACAACCGGAATGTTGCTGTCGCGCACGATGATCTTAATCATCTCTTTGGTCGCCAGCCCTTTACCGGTACCGATCGCCGCGCCGAGCGGCATCACGGAAGCACAACCGACCTCCTCAAGGCGCTTAGCCAGCACCGGGTCAGCCGGGATGTACGGCATCACGTCGAATCCTTCCGCGACCAGCAGCTTGGCCGCCTCGTAGGTTTCGATCGGATCGGGCAGCAAGTGGTGCGGGTTCGGGTGAATCTCGAGTTTAACGATATTGCAGCCACTCAGCTCACGCGCCAGCACGGCCGCGTTAAAGGCCTCTTTGGCATTCATCGCGCCAGATGTGTTCGGCATCAGCTCCAGCCCTTCAATCTCCGACAGCGGGCCGTAGAGGTCGTCCTCCATGCGGTCGCGGTTAAAGCGGCGCAGGGCCACGGTCACCAGCTGCGTGCCGGATGCTTTGATCGACGCGATCATTGTTTCAACGTCACTGTATTTTCCCGAACCCAGAATCAGGCGCGAGGAGAATTCCTTATCTCCGATTTTCAATACGTCAGTCATCGTTTAGCCTCCCGCCGCAAAAACAAGCAGTTCAATGCGGTCATCTTCCTGTAAAGTCACTTCGTCCCAACTGCCGCGGGCCACAACCGCGCCATTCACCATCAGCGCTACGCGCCCGGCATTTGCACCGCACTCTTCCAGCAGCGCGACAATCGATCCGTTGCCGCCATGCTTGTGCGGCTCTCCATTCACGAGCAGATTCATTCTGCACCTCCAACAAAAAAGCGCCCCCGCAATACGGGAGCGCTATAGTCCTACAGCATGGCTCCCTTGCGCCGGCATTATCCGGTTCAGGTTCTACGGGTATAATCTCAGAACTCCGCTCTCGCAGAGAACACCCCGGCATTCTCACAAAAAATTATTTAATAATGCTACTTGAGCAAGTGCCTGCAAAATATGGAGTTCCGTCGCCAAAAAGTAAAGCCCATTGCCTTTGTTAAAAAAAAAGTCGCATAAGGGGTTGACCGTTCGAGCCGGTCTGCTATCTTGTGCCCTCGCTTTTCGAAGGTGTCCCCATCGTCTAGTGGCCTAGGACTCCGGGTTTTCATCCCGGCAACAGGGGTTCGAGTCCCCTTGGGGATGCCATTTTTTCGGCATCGGCACTTTTATAAAGTGTCCCCATCGTCTAGTGGCCTAGGACTCCGGGTTTTCATCCCGGCAACAGGGGTTCGAGTCCCCTTGGGGATGCCATTTTTTCGGCATCGGCACTTTTATAAGGTGTCCCCATCGTCTAGTGGCCTAGGACTCCGGGTTTTCATCCCGGCAACAGGGGTTCGAGTCCCCTTGGGGATGCCATCCTTTTTCTAAAGGGTGCCATCAAAATAAAACGACCGAGCGTTTCACTAGGCGCTCGGTTTTTTTATGCCCTCAACGCATACAAAAAAAAATGCAGAGAGGCGAACCTCCCTGCACTCCGCACCTCTGCGCGAAAGCCCTACTTGACCATCCGCAGAATCGCTTCCGGAATCGGAGCCTCGAACTCCATGCGCTTGCCGCTGTGCGGATGCGGGAACGACAGATACCGCGCGTGCAGCGCCATGCGTTCCGCACGATCGCCCTTCTTGCCGTACTTCTTGTCACCCACCAGCGGATGCCCGGCCTCGGCGAAATGCACGCGGATCTGATTCTTACGGCCCGTCAGCAGCTTGATATCCAGCTGACTGAAATGCGCCGACTCCTTGACCACGTTATACTGAGTTTCGGACCACTTGCCCGTGGCGGCATTTCGAGTGGAGTGGACGTACTGGTCTTCGTTTTCAGCCAGATAACTGGAGATCGTACCTTCCGGCTCGTCCAGATGCCCGTGCACGACCGCCGTGTACCGCTTTTCGGTGACCGGCCAGTTATTCTTCAGTTTCTGCTGCACAGCCTCCGTTTTGGCGAAAACCAGCAAACCGGAGGTGTCGCGGTCGAGGCGATGGACGGTATAGGCACGAAGACGCGAGCGGCTGTTACCCTTACGCAGATAGCTCGTAAGCATCCGCTCAGCCGTTGCGTCCTGATCACGGTGATAACTCATCGTCAACAGCCCCGGCTCCTTGCAGATGACCAGCAGGTCGCGATCTTCGTATATAATTTCCAGCCCCTTCATCCGACGATGCCGGGGCGACCCAAACCGCTTGCTCATTTAGCCCTTACGCTTCTGTTCTTTCTTCCACGCCTCAAACTCGTCGATCGTGCCCGGATAATCAATGATGCCGTTTTCTGACACCTCGATAATGCGCGTAGCCAGCGTGCTCAAGAATCGGTGGTCGTGCGAGACAAAGATCAGCGTGTTCGGGAACAGCGAGAGCGAGTAGTTCAGCGCTTCGATGGATTCAAGGTCCAGATGGTTGGTCGGCTCGTCAAGGGCCAGCACGTTGCCGGCTTCCAGCATCATTTTAGAGAGGATCATTCGCGCTTTTTCACCCCCGCTGAGCACCCCCATCTGTTTCAGCGAATCTTCGCCCTTGAACAACATGCGGCCCAGGAAAGAACGGAGCTCGGTCTCGTTCAACGTTCCGTCTGAGAAACGACCCAGCCAATCGAGTGCGCGCGCGTCTTTATCGATAATATCAGAGGCATCCTGCGGGAAGACACTGAACTGCACCGTTTCTCCGATTTTGACCTCGCCGCTGTCACCTTCCATTTGACCGCACAGGATTTTCAGCAACGTCGTTTTGCCAATGCCGTTTTTACCAACAATTGCCACGCGTTCTTCCGGCCCGATGGTACAGGAGAAATCTTTGAACAGGTCTTCGTCGAAGGACTTGGAGATTGATTTAACCTCGATCACTTTATCGCCCAGACGCTTCTTCGGATTGAAGCGGATGAACGGAGAAACGCGCGAACTCGGCTTCATCTCGTTCATCTGCAGTTTATCCAGCTGCTTCTGGCGCGAGGTCGCCTGTTTCGCCTTGGATGCATTCGCGCTGAATCGCGAGATAAAGGCCTTCAGGTCATCAGCCTGTTTTTTAACCTTCTGGTTCTCCTTCTGCATCCGCTCGCGGGCTTCCAGCGCCGCGATGGTAAAGTCGTCGTAGTTACCCGGAAAGAGCCGGATCGCGCTGTAATCCAAGTCGGCAATATGCGTACAGACGTGATTGAGGAAAAAGCGGTCGTGTGAAATCGTGATCAATGTACCCTCATAGCGCTGAAGCAGTTCGACCAGCCATTCGATCGACTCCATGTCAAGGTGGTTAGTCGGTTCGTCCAGCAGCAGAACATCCGGCTGACCGAACAGCACCTGCGCGAGCAGGACGCGCAGTTTAAATCCGCCCTGCAGCACGGTCATGTTCTGGTCGAACAGATCCTCAGTGAAGCCCAAGCCAATCAACAACTGCGCCGCTTCCGCTTCCATCGTATAGCCGCCCGCTTCGCCGAACTCATCTTCGATGTGACAGCAGCGCTCGTTTTCCTCATCGGTCAGCTCGTCCTTGGAATAGAGATACTCGCGCTCGCAGTGCACCTTCCAGAGCTCCGGGTTGCCCATATAGACCGTATCGATGATCGTGTGCTCGTCAAACGCCGAGTGATCCTGACGGAGATATCCGACCGTACAATCGTTGCCGACCGTGACCAGTCCCTCGCTCGCGTCGAGCTGACCGGTCAGAATTTTCATGAAAGTGGATTTGCCGGCACCGTTCGCGCCGATCAAACCGTAACGGTTGCCGGGCGTAAACTTGACCGACACGTCTTCAAACAGCGCCTTCTTACCGAATCGCATTGTTATATTGGATGTTGTAATCATATCTAAATACCTGAGCTATCAATTGTTATTAAATTCAAAAGCCGAACACCCTATTCACTTTAAGTGCAAATGACGAACATGTTTTCAGCAAAAAATCAAACCGCACTCAGGCCATAAGCAAACGCAGCGAGGCAGATTAAAACCCGCCTCGCCGACCTCACATTAAAAACAGGAAACACCGGGGCACGACCACCCCGCCGCAGAAAAATCCGATCAGGCACCCAACACGACGCGAACCACATCCGCCGCAGAAAAATCCGGGCTGCCCCCAGAGCAGAAACGCCCCACCGCCAGCAGATCGTTACCCATAGTAACCAGACATTTCTCCGCCGTACCATCCGGCAGGATTTGCGGCATCCCAATATTCGCGGCCAGCGCATTACAAAGACACTTGCGCCCCTCCGCGTCCTCAGCCTTGCCGCCCTTGGCAACATACGCCGCCACGGGCTCAGCCGGACAACGGTACCCTATTCTATTGTCTGCCCGCCGATAAGGCTGCCGCAGAAAACCGATATCACAGATCCGTTGACGCTTTTCGTATACCGATGCATCCGACAGGCTTCCCGCCTGATCCGCAACTTTAAACGGAAACCCGGTCGGCGAGGCCAACGAGTCTGTAAAGACATGCGCGTTACCATCCAACGCAGCCTGCACCAACTCACGGCGAACCTCGGGCAACAAACCGGACTCTTCGCACAGTGCAAAGGCCGTGCCGACCTGTACCCCGCGCGCGCCCGCAGCCAACGCACGCTGCATCGCCTCCGGCGAGCCATATGAACCCGCCAGCCAAAAAGGAACATCAAACTTACGGAAGGCCTCCAGGTTTGCCCCGTCACGCGGCCCGTAAACCGGCTCACCCTCAGCATTATACGTCATCCGGCCGCGCGGCGGCGCATTATGCCCGCCCGCCATATTGCCCTCGACCACAAACCCCTCGATCGAACCATTCGCCTTACGAAGCAGAATGGAAGCTAAAGACTCCGACGAGACAATCGGAATAAAATCAGGACGCTCCAAAACCGGCAGATTCCCCTCTTCCACAAACCGGGCCGGATCAAACTGATGGTTAAAAGTCTCGTTGCGGCCATCGGCGCCGATCACATTGACCGGATAGGTTACCGGCTCATGCCGCGACAACGTACTCAATATGCCCGGAACGGCCAGCGGAATGCCGGCCCCCATCAAAACAACACTGGCTCCGGCCAACAACGCTCCGTACATGGCCGGCAAATGCGACAATTGGATTTTTTCGAGATAATTGATTCCGACCGGACTGGAATGCCCCTCCCTGGCCAGAAACACCTCAACAAAGTTGCCCACGATACACAGCTCCTGCGGAGCGCCATCCCCGTCGAGATTGCTCATCGGAAGCTTCCGGTAGGGCGCCCCCTCCGAGACCCCGCCCGGAACAAAGAACGCACTCAGAACGCGCTGGGCCATTTTAGGGAACGGAAAATGTTTAAGCGCACGACGCGCATGGTTGCCGGGATCTCCGGCCTGAAGCCGACGCGCCATAACCACATCGAGTGCCGTGCCGGAAACAACGCCCAGTTGGCCCAATCGTGATACCGCCTGAGCCAGGCGCCAATTTGAGATTCCGAACCCCATGCCGCCTTGAATAATTTTGGGAAGTGTACTTTTCATAGGCAGGCAACTATGACACCCCCGCCAGCAATAGCCATGACAATCGCCGCCTAGAAATATGCACCTCAGCGCAACCGTTGACGCGCCGCGGTCCGGCAGGAGCCTCACCCTCCGGCAAACTGGAACATCACGAGCAGGTTGATGCCGTTGAAGAGCATGTGCATGCCGATGTTGACCCAGAGCGAGCCGGTGCGCCAGTAAGCGTAGCAGAGACAGAGCGAAACGAGAACTAAAGGCAAAAACGCGGGCAGATGAGCATGCAGCAATGCGAAGCCGAGCGACACCAGAACCGCGGCGGTTTTGATCGGCATTCGTTTAGCCAGCACCGGAAAGAGAACTCCGCGGAAAAGCAGCTCCTCGAAAACCGGAGCCAACACGACGGCCAGAAAGATCAAGTACACCTTCAACGCCAGCGGCTCCGCATTCAGAATGATCGTGACCACATCCTGCGGCTCAACCTCCACACCGAAAAATTTCATCAACGGGTCCCACCCTAGCGCGCCGACGATCACAACGGCCATCATGCCGGCGTAGTGATAAAGCACCTGCCCGATGCGGCGGAACAGATTCCCGCCCATGCCGTACAGCACCGCCCAGCTGGTCTTCAGGGATTTTGCATGGCCCACAATGAAGATCAGGCCGACCCAGTGAAACGCGAAGGTCTGAAGGAGGATCTGCTGGGTGTCGCTCAACTTGAAGAACTGAACCAGCGACAGCATCAGAGCAAACATGCCGGCAAACAGCAGCGCCAGCGACGCGACCGCAAACCCGCCCCAGGCGCGTGCGACCAGCGTGGCAGCTCGTTTTTGTTCCATTTCGTTATTCAATGCTCAGACCCGATGTTAAATGTTTAAGCGACAGCCCGCCTTTATCCCTTTTCATTTCGGGGAGTTCAAGATAAAGCAATACACCATGATTACCAAAGCCAAACAGGAAGCGCTCGAAATGCGCATGCAGGAACTCGGCATCCGCGAAGAAGATCTGGACGAGCGTTTTATCCGCGGCTCCGGAAGCGGCGGCCAGAAAATCAATAAAACCTCCTCTTGCGTCTGGCTGATCCACAAACCGAGCGGCATCGAGATCAAATGCCAGAAAGAGCGATCACAGGCAGCGAACCGATTCTTCGCACGACGCGACCTGTGCGAAAAAATGGCCGAAAAGAAGGAAGGCGAAAAAAGCGCGCGCCAGCAGCGCGTCGAAAAAATCCGCCGCCAAAAACGCAAGCGCTCCCAACGCGCCAAAAACCGAATGCTCGACAACAAGAGCAAACAGGCCAAAAAGAAGAAGCTCCGCCGCAGGCCCGGATTCAACGATTAATCGCCCTGCCCACGTTGGCGGGACACAAAAAAAGCCGAGGCACAGGCCCCGGCTTTTCGATCAAGGATGGACGCGGTTTAACCCTTCGCCCACGCCAGGATTTCAGCGGACGGCTTGGTCACGGAAACCAGCTTAACCTCAACGGCGCCCTGTGCGGACGGAACGTCAACCATTTCACCGGCCCCATAGCCTGTCAACGCCTGTGCCATACGAGTCTGGCTGGAGATGATATTCCGGCGTTCATCGCTGTCCCAGTAACCCAGGATGGTGTAGGTTTCGCGCGCGCCGTCAGCATATTCCAGCTCAACGCAGGTTGCCATGCCGGCCTGATCCGCACCGAACTCGGTGAAGTCGGTCGGAATAACCGCATCCAACTTTGCTTCAAGTTCTTCAGCCTGAATACCGAGCTGGCGCTGCTTTTCTTTAGCGGCCTTGTACTCGGCATTCTCGCGCAAGTCGCCGTAGCTGCGGGCCACCTCGATTTCGCGCGCGTTTTTCGGAATCTCTTTCTGCACCAATTTGCGGAACTCTTCCTTCTTAGCGTTGTAGCTGCAAATTGAGCTGTACAGCGTGACCACTTTATCCTTTCCAGAATCAGTGCCTTTCAGAATCAGCTGATGAAGCTCCGGGTACATCTTCACGACCTTGGCTACAATCGCGTTTCGGTCAAGAGTCTGCCAACCCGTAGATGCGTTCAGGCGGCGCATGAAGTCGTCGCGCTGCGCTTCACGCATATCCTCCAGCACCATCTTCAGCCACGCCCCGTCTTCCACGCGCGATTTCAGCAGATTCTGCGCACGCAAGTCGTGACCGCTGTGCTGCTTGTTGATTTCGTTAAGGACCTGGAAACTGAAGTCCGCCTGCGAGCAGACATCCCACTCTTCCATCTTCGCCGGATTACGCGACAGCCACAGCAGCATCTGCACGCTGGCCTTATGCGCACCGACCATTCCGCGGAACAGAGTTGCGCACTCTTCGCCGCGCTCGTGTTTCTCGAACAGCTCCATAATTTCATTCAACACCGGGAAGGTCGCGATCGGGATTAACGCCGCAAAGCGCTCCCAAGCACCCTCACTGCGGCGCAGGACCAGATCCACAAACGGCTCGAGGAAGCGTGCCTGCAGTTTTTCTAGGCCGGCCAGCAATCCGTCGGAATTAAATAGGCCGTCAAGTACCGCCTGAGAGTCGAAGCGTTCATTTTCAATGCCCAGCAGATCCGCGTGCAACACCACCTGGCAGAGCATCTCCGGAATACGCGCGGCACCTGTCGCCACAAACTGAAGACGGTTAGCAATACAACCGCGCGCCACTTCGCTGAGCTCGCCGTCGATTTCCAGCGTTTCAAATTTATCGAGCAGCGTCTGCATGTCGCGCTCTTTAGTCAGTTTTTCGAACCACTCGTCGTCGAACGCGTGTTCCTTGTCCAGCAGACGGATCGGTTCCGCGCGCTTGGACGGCATCTCGATCATAGAGTCTTCTTTCAGCGCTTTACGGGCACCGTCCCAGAAACGCTTCCAGTCGTCTTCGGCAACGATCATCGGAGAGAGCAGTTCCTGCAGCTGCGGAGCCGCCATTTCGCCGTAGCTTTTCAGCGCGAGCTTGACCACTTCGCCCTGCTCTTTTTTGACCATCTCAGCCATGCGCGCTTTATCGTTATGACGGATCGCCAACAGGTGCTCGTCGTCCAGAATTTCAAGCGACTCAGCCGCGTAGGCCAGTGCCATTTCAACTTCGCCGCGCTTCTTCTCGAAATCGATTTCGATCTGCTCGTAGAAAAAGTCAACGCGCTCAATCTGGCCAAAGCCCCAGGTCGGATGAAAAACGAGCATGTCGCGATCGAGTGTGCGCAGCTTTTCGAGGCGCTTAAAACATTCAGCAGGCTTCAAGCCGGACTCAAAGCCGGAGGCCTCAACCAGCTTGTGCAGTTCGTGGTGACGGGAGAAAACTTTGGAAACCGCACCTTTCAGCGCAACGGCATCGCCTTCAAATTTGTTCAGGTCTTCCGCCTGACAGCGAACGGTCGCAACTGCGCCTTCCAGGTTATCCTGCTCCAGCATCGCCTCCAACAGCAGTTCAGACCATGCCAGCGCCTCTTCCGTGCGCTCGGAGACTGCCATTTTCTTGAATCCGGCAACCAGCTCGGCATAGGCCTGCGGCTGCGCATCCATCATTTCCATAAATTGTTCTTCATTCATTGCGACCGTCCTTCTTTAAATCAACAAACGGCACACTTTACGCAGAAGCCCCACCCGGCACAAGCGCAACCCTCCGCAAAGGCGCGAGGGGTCTCTCGGCGCATTCGCGCAACGCAAAACACCCAACACGGAACATGCAACATCGAACATTCATCCTTGGTTGGATGTTGAGTATTCAATGTTCAGTGTTGAGTGTTCAGAAAAAGCACACGGCGAGGTATCTAAATTCAGCAAATCAACCACCCGCGCTAGAGACCCAAAGAAGGGAAGAGAAGCCTTTACCCGGGAACGCCGAGCCCCAGCGCGACCCGAAAAATGTCGCACAAAAAATCGCAATGACGATTTAGGCGGACTGCCCCCCTTTACCAAATCACCATCTTGACTTTTTTATTGAAGAAATTAATTATTCACGACTAAATTTAAAACATCAAGTTGACTCGCAACCCCATGGCACCCGCTTATCTCCATAAAAGCAAAAAAGTAAGTTAACCCATGAAAACGATCCAAAATCAAAAAAAACTGCTTCCCGTCTGCCTCTTACTGCTTTCCTTCGCCATTTTGAACCAAACCGCTACAGCAGAAACTGGGGGTTTTAAAAAAATCGGTGGCTCCCTGAAAGAAGCAACTACAGCGCTGACTGCCCCGACTCTTACCCATTTGGGGAACGAGTTGCGCCAACAGCATGCAAGCGGAAACCTTAACAAGCTTGAAAATGGATTTTATGAACCTCTTCCAAATGGCGACTACAGCTTCGGGTTTGATTCCGGAAACGGGAATGTCGGAGTGGTCTGGGAGCTTACTCCGGAGAATGCGCTAACCAAGTATAACGAACTTTCTCGCAAGGGCAGGAAGCGAGAAAGGTTTGTCAAAAAATATGATGATTCGCTTCCTGAAGATTATATCAATTCGACGGAATTATTAGCCGCTGGCACTGTTGAGTATTACGCCAACATTTGGACCGGAGAAACGTATACCCCGCACTCTATCTCCCTGTATATGCACGAAGATAAAGCATGGGTTGAGGTGGTCTTTTTTAATTCAATTAATGAGCGTGTCAAATATCCGGGGGTTCTGAACCGATCTTTCCGAGAAAAGCAACGGCTTGCTGACACAGCTTCTCAAAAAAAGAAAAAAGGGTTGGCTGACGCAGAAGCCGCAGCCGAATACCAGAATGCCGAAAAACAGAGGATTGCTGGAATAAACAAAAAAGTTCAAACAATATGCTCCGCACAACAATGGAAAGGCCCTGCACTGTATTACAAGGACACCACCGGACTCCGCCTGATGTACAGCCTTTTGAACGAGGGGGAAACCGTAAGCGAAAAAATTGGAGAAGTTATCACTTTGACTGAAGCTGATCCTCGCCAAGTCTGGTGGGAGGTTTTCCAAGTCGGGAACAACTTCGCTTTAATCAAAGCTGCAAGCCGCAACCCGGTTTATAACTATAATGCTGAAGAACAAAAGCTTTTTGACGAAGGCCTGTACATGATCCAAGACTCGCCTGAAAACATTAGCCAACTTTTAGAGGCACAGCGAATCAATGGTTACTATTTCCTCGCCGGGATACAACGATACAGCACGGGATTAGGCATCGAAAAAGGTGTTCCCTGCCTCCTTCGTGTAAATATTCCTGAATAGTGCGAATCTAAAACAAGCTGGCCCCAATACATGAATAATTAGGGGAGCATGTTCAACCACCCGCAAATCGCAGGTGGTTTTTTGTTGATCGGAGTGTGCGCATTGCAGATCAAACAATTAAATCCCAGCAAAAGGAGTCCATCATGGGAAAACTAAATACAGCATCACCAATCAAAAATACGAGCGAATTTATTGAAACCATCGTATTGCCGACCTGTAATGAATACATAGCCTTTATAGAAGATCATTCCACTCGCACTATCCTAACCGAAAGATTCAGGAAATATTTTTTGGCAACCGTAGCGCTGAATCATATTCCTGACTACGTTCTAGTAGATCTCAACAGAGAAGGAGAACGCTTGGATGTTGCACGAAACTACATAAATGAAAAAGTCCCTGAGTATAAAGAATTTTGGAATCAGGTTGGCAGCATTGCCAATGCTGGAAAACATTGCGTCCGGCACGGCAATTACCCGAATTCCAGTGATATGACACTAACGCCAAGCTATGGACGAGCAGGGTCTATTCGCGCTGGAGACCCGCTAACACAACCTGCTATTTCATTACCGGATATTGACGATACTCATACCATCCGACAAGGAATGAAATTTTGTAAACTATGGCTAAAAACAAATAGGAAAGGGGAAATGAATCTTAGAATGTGCTCTTTTTCATTCCACAGTCAATGACGTTGAGCGCTCGATGTTGGGTGCTGAGTGTTCAGTGCTTGCCCGCTAGAGCGCAAACATCGTATCGCGCAAAACCTCGCCCACCGTCGGGTGCGGGAACACAATCTGCTGAATATCTTTCACGCGCAGTTCAGACTGGATCATTACAGCCGCTCCGTAAATCATCTCCGAGCAGATCGAACCGATCATGTGAACGCCGAGCAGCTTATCCGTCTCAGCATCCACCACAACCTTGACCTCGCCCGGAGCGCGCTTGCCATTTTCGGCGAGGAAACGTCCACTCGCACGCAACGGCATCTTGGCGCTTTTAACCGTATAGCCCTGCTCCGCCGCCTGCTCTTCGGTCAGGCCGCAGCCCGCGCACTCCGGCAGGGAGTAGACCGCCCACGGAATCGTGTCATAACGCATGCGGTCATCCTCGCCGCAGATCACATTCAGAGCCACCTCGCCCATACGCGTGGCCGAGTGAGCCAACAGCGACTTGCCGGTCACATCACCGATCGCAAAAACGTTTGGCAGGTTGGTGCGCAACTGGTCGTCGACCCGAATACCGGCGCGGTCGATCTCCAGCCCGGCCTCTTCCAGCCCCATGCCCTGCACGTTCGGACGGCGGCCGACGGACATCAACACCCGATCCGCGCTAACCGACTGAGCCGCACCCTTTTTGTCGATATACTTGACCTCGTGCCCGTCAATTGCCTCGACCTTGCAACCGAGATGGAACTTCATTTTTTTCTTCAGCGCCTTGCGGAACTCCTTCGCCTGATCGCGATCCATGAATGGAATGATTTCATCGAGCATCTCGATTACATCCACTTTCACGCCGAAGCTGCTGAAGAAACTGGCGAATTCAACGCCGATCACGCCACCACCGATTACCACCAGCGACTCCGGCATTTTTTCGATATTCAAAATTTCGCGGTTGGTCATTACGTGATCCTGATCCGCGCCCGGGATCGGCGGGATCACCGGCGATGAACCTGTCGCGATCACCACATTATCGCCTTCGTAAACCGTATCGCCCACCTGCACCTGACCCGGCCCGAGGAATTTCGCCTCGCCGTTAACGACCGTTACGTTGCTGCGCTTCATCAGGAAAGCAATGCCGGCGCGCAGCGTTTCGATTACCTCGTTTTTCCAGGCCATCGCCTTGGAGAGATCAAAAGTGACCTCGCCGACATTTACGCCGAAGTTTTCCGCCTCTTTCGCGTGCACGAAATGTTTAGCCGAATTGAGCAGGGTTTTGGTCGGCACGCAGCCCCAGTTCAGGCAAACGCCACCCAGATGCGACTTCTCAATCAGCAGCACTTTTTTGCCGAGATGGCCCGCTCGCTCCGCCATGACATATCCGCCCGGCCCGGCGCCGATAATGATGATGTCGTATCCAGTCGTTTCTGCGGCCATGGCGATCTCCTTTTCGTCTGCTAATCTCGTGAAATGAAAGAAGTAACGTTATTCCTTTCATCCCGGCAATCAACCTATTTCCCTGATTGATTGCCATTTCCGCCCGCTTAACCTACCTTTCCGCAAAAGAACAACGGAGAACAAGTCATGTTGAACAGTGAAACCAGCGCATTGGTTGTAATTGATATTCAAGGAAAACTCGCCGATGTCGTCGCCGACAGCGCCGACGTATTCGCCAACACCCGCCGCCT
>JBHORO010000013.1:0-40245 GCA_042566005.1 Verrucomicrobiota bacterium | reverse complement strand
GCGGTGCAGGGCGCAACCGACGGCCTCTTTCGCGATGTAAAACTCTTCACCGGACTCGTCAGTCGCAATGGCAAACCCGTCAGGGCTGAAACTGATGGTTGCGCGAATGTTCTCAAAGGAGGCGATAGCGAAACGGTTACCGCGCAGTTTGACGATGACCTCGTCACGCTCCAGGTTCTTGAGTGCCTGCTTGAATTCGAAGCGATGCTCGGGGGATACTTTCAGCTTATTGGCCAGCTCCACTCTTCGTAACGGCTGATAGCCGGGTTGTTTCATAAATTTAACAATTTGTCTCTCGAAAGCCGTTTTGAAGTTATCCATACTCTCCCCATTAATTTAAGGAGTTGTATACCATGAAAATTTGGTTTGTATCCAGTGAGATAGTTCCTTTTGCCTCAACGGGCGGTTTGGGCGACGTCGCCAACGCGCTCCCGAAGGCTTTGGCGGCTGCCGGACATGAGGTCTATCGCGTGATGCCACTTTACCGAAAGGTCTATGAAGGACCGTTTGAAATCGAGGATTCCGGCATAGAACTCGAAATCCCGATGGGCGATTCCACTAAAACGGCCGACATCTGGCAACTCAAAGAAGAGAACGGCCTGACCACGTATTTTGTGCGCTACGATGAATACTTCGACCGCAGCCAGCTGTACTGCCTGTCGCACCGCGACTACGAAGATAACTTCGCGCGCTTCGTCCTATTCCAGAAAGCGGCCGTCGCACTGATCGATACGCTCGGCCTCAAACCGGACATCGTGCACTGCAACGACTGGCAGGCCGGCCTCGTGCCGCTGTTCCTGAAAAACGGGGTACACGGGCAGGGCAGGGTATCCCGCGAGAAAACCGTCTTCACCATTCACAACCTGGCGTATCAGGGCGTCTATCCCTTCAATCAGTTTGCGAAATACGCCAACCTCAACCCGCACACCAGCTTCCGCCTGGATACGTGCGAATTCTACGGTCAGGTCAACTCGCTTAAGGCAGGTATCACGCAGTCCGACGAGGTCACAACCGTCAGCCCGACCTACGCCGAAGAGATCAAAACCGAGGAGTTCGGTTGCGGCATGGAGGGAATCCTGCAGGATCACTCTCATAAACTCTGCGGCCTGCTCAATGGGGTCGATTATTCCGTCTGGGATCCGGCGATCGACGACTATCTGGTCGAAAAGTATGACGTCGATTCCGTGGACAAAAAGATGGCCTCCAAAAAACATCTTTTAAAGTTGGCCGGATTCGGGGAAGGCAGCGAGGATGTTCCGATGCTGGGTGTCGTTTCCCGTCTCGCCGATCAGAAGGGCATCGATCTGATCGAAGAGATCATGCCGGAGCTGATGAAATATGACGTGCGCTTTTTCCTGCTGGGCAGCGGCCACAGCCACTATGAACACAAATGCCAAGAGTGGATGGACCAGTATCCGGACAAATTCTTCGCCCATATCGGGTTCAGCCAGGAGTTGGCGCACCAAGTGGAAGCTGGCTCGGATCTGTTCCTCATGCCGTCCAAATTTGAGCCGTGCGGACTGAATCAGATGTACAGTCAGAAATACGGGACGCTGCCGGTTGTGCACGCCGTCGGCGGCCTGAACGATACGGTAGTCGATTACATGGTCGATCCGGAAAACGGGAACGGTTTCAAATTTACAGGGCACAGTGCGGCTTCATTCATGAACTCCATCAAGCGCGCCATCTCGCTATATTCCCGCAAAGAGGAATGGACCGAGCTGGTGAAGCGCGCGATGCAGATCGACAACTCCGTCGAAAGCATGGCCGATCACTATGTCGCGCTGTACGAGCAGGCGCTCACGAAATAATAGATCCGTTTGAACTGAACACCGAAACGCTGAGGACAGAGAGTGATCTGTTACTCAGCGTTTTTTTGTAGCTATACATTCAGAAGCCGGGAGGAAACCGCCATCCAAACCGTCCGCCGAGCCAGTTCCTCCAAATAAGCTGACAACCCGCACCCGAGTTATTAACATATCCACAAACACAACATATTGTGGAATTTGTGATATATAAGCAGACATAAGATATGTTATGCGACGTTGTTAATAGTTAACAACTGGTGTGAAAAAGTCAGTGGTGATATCAACGCCGTTGGGTCGGATAATCTGCTATGTTTTTAAACAGAGGTACTGAATGAAAACGCTGATTCTGTTTAGATCGTTCGGTTGAGCCGGATTTTGAACGACCTCTCACGGAACGTGGTACCCGTGACGCTCAGACCATGGGCAAAGTTTTAAGTAAGTCCGGACAGATCCCTGAGCGGCTGATTTCTTCGCCCGCCTTGCGGACTAAAACGACGGCCGAGCTGGCCACTCAATCCGGCGGCTGGAAAACGGAACTCGTATTCAATGACGCGCTCTACGAATCCGATCCGGCCACGGTGCTGGAGATTATCCAGAACGAACCGGATACTACTTCCATCTTAATGCTGCTCGGCCACGAGCCGACCTGGACCAAAACCGCCCGCCTTTTCATCGGCGACTGCCGCTTCGACTTCCCGTCCGCCGGCATGCTCCGCATCGACTTCGACGTCGAATCCTGGCCCGACGTCCAGTTCGGCACCGGCACCCTCGCCTGGCTCATCCCGCCCCGCCTTTTTAACGGCCAATCTTACGGGACATTGTGCATCCTTTAACTCCTTCGATAATTCAAGCATCGCACAAAATCCCTAGCGCCATTTATGCAGAAAAAGGACGTCTATAAAAAATAACCCGCTCATAATGAACGGGTTTTCGATGAAGCGGAACGCTCCATCATTTTCTGCGTTTTTTGACGGAGTAGCGGGCGCGGCCTTTGGTTTTTTGCTGCTTGGAGGTTTGGGGTTTTTGGACCTCCATGCCGGAGGATTCTTTGAGGTCGTAGACCTGATCGCGCAGGAGCATCGCCCTTTCAAACTCTAAAGCCTCGGCGGCTTCGAGCATCTCTTTTTCCAGTTCCGCGATGACCTCGGTTACGTTGTATGATTCGCCGGCTTCGCGGACGACAGCCTCTTCAACCTCGTGGGCCTCGTGTTCCTGACGCAGGCTTTCGGCTATCTCTTTCTGAATCTGCTGCGGCGTAATGCCGTGTTCCTTGTTATAGGCGTCCTGCTTGGCGCGGCGGTACTCGGTGGTGTCGATCAGCGCCTTCATGGAGTCGGTGATGTTGTCGCCGTACATGATGACCTTACCGTCGATATTCCGGGCCGCGCGTCCGGCGGTCTGGATCAGCGCGGTAGCGGAACGCAGGAAGCCCTCTTTGTCCGCATCCAGAATGGCGACAAGGGTCACTTCCGGCAGGTCGAGTCCTTCGCGCAGCAGGTTAATCCCGATCAGTGCGTCAAACTCGGCCTTGCGCAGCCCGCGCAGGATTTCCACGCGTTCGATCGCGCCGATCTCCGAGTGCAGATATTTTACGCGCAGACCGACGTCGGCCAGATAGTCGGCCAGATCCTCGGAGGTGCGCTTGGTGAGGGTTGTAACCAGGGTACGTTCGCCCTTCTCTGCCCGCGCGCGGATTTCCTCCATCAGGTCGTCGATCTGTCCTTTCAGCGGACGAACTTCCACTTCCGGATCGAGGATGCCGGTCGGGCGAATGATCTGTTCGACGGGCCTGCCGCCGTACTGTTTTTCGTACGGGCCGGGTGTAGCGGAGACAAACAGAAGCTGGTTGGTCACGCCGAGAAATTCGTCGAAATTCTGCGGGCGGTTATCGAGCGCGGACGGCAGGCGGAAGCCGTGGTCGACCAGCGTCATTTTGCGCGCGCGGTCCCCATTATACATTCCGCGCACCTGCGGCAGGGTAACGTGCGATTCATCGATGATAGTCAGGAAATCGCCTTCAAAATAATCCATCAGGCAGGCGGGCCGATCGCCGGGGTTGCGTCCGGAAAGGTGCGATGAATAGTTTTCGACGCCGGAGCAGTAGCCGACTTCTTTCATCATTTCGATGTCGTACATCGTGCGCATGCGGATACGCTGGGCTTCGATCAGCTTGTCGTGCTGCTCGAACCATTTGACGCGCTCCTCCATCTCGGCCTGAATTTTACCGAACGCCTCCTGCATCTTTTCGTACGGCATGACGAAGTGTTTGGCCGGCGAGATGGTGACGTGGTCCATTTCCGCTTCGGTGTTGCCGGTGAGCGGATCGATGCGCTTGATCGACTCCAGCTCATCACCCCAGAAATCGAGACGGATGCCGTATTGGGCGTAGGACGGAATGATGTCGACCGTATCACCGCGCACGCGGAAGTTGCCGGAGGTCGGTTCGTAGTCGTTGCGCTCGTACTGGATATCGACCAGTTTGCGCAGGATCTCGTCGCGATCGTATTCACCGCCCTGCTCCACCGTGACGACCATCTGTTTGTAGTCCTCGGGCGAGCCCAGGCCGTAGATGCAGGAGACGGAGGCGACGATGATTACGTCGTCGCGGTTCAGCAGCGCGTCGGACGCGGCCAGGCGCAGGCGCTCGATCTCCTCGTTGATTGAGGCGTCTTTTTCGATGAAAGTGTCGGTCTGCGGAATATAAGCTTCCGGCTGATAGTAGTCGTAGTAGCTGATGAAGTACTCGACCGCGTTGTTCGGGAAGAAGGCTTTCAGCTCGGCGTAGAGCTGCGCGGCCAGGGTTTTGTTGTGGGAGATCACCAGCGTCGGTTTGCCGATCTGCTGGATCACATTGGCCATGGTGAAGGTTTTACCGGAGCCGGTGACCCCCTCCAGCGTCTGAAACTTGTCGCCATGCCTGATGGATTTGCATAGTGCGTCAATGGCCTGCGGCTGGTCGCCGGTCGGCACATACGGGGACTGAAGCTGGAAGGGAGATGGGTTCATATTACCAGCCGCCCTCCTCCGGGCAGATGTTGTCGTATTTAATACTGTGTCGCGGCTCGGCCATCATATCGGCCACGGTGTCGCGCCATTTTGCGTAGTGCGCGGTCTCTTTGTGTTTCGCGGCATCCTCCGTTGAGCGGTATGCCTCGACCAGCACAAAGCGGCTCGGATCGTCCTGCTGCTGCACAAAATCGAAGCGCGCGATGCCCGGCTCCTGGATACTGTTTTGCGCATTTTCAACCGTAGCGGTTTTGAACGCCTCGATCCGATCGGCTTTAATGTGAATGAAAACGTGAACAATGAACATGTATGGCTCCTGTGTTAATGCAGGAAAATAATATCAGGCGCACCGTTTGGTGAAAGGAATTTGTCGGTGTGCATTAAAAAACGCATCGCCCGCGCTGCAGGGATGCGTTTTCAGGTTCAGCCATAGGCTGATTAAAAAATGCCCATGTCCTCTGCGTACTGGCGCAGAGCCGCTTTGTCGGGCAGGTCGAGTTTTTTGAGCATATTGTAGCGGTGCGTTTCGACCGTGCGAACAGAGATATTCATTCTTTCGGCGATGTCGCTGTCGCGCATTCCGGTAACGAAATACTGAAGCACTTGAAGCTCACGGTCGCCCAGCAGTTTGGTGAACGAATTTTCAACCGTATTCAGGCGGCGGTTTTCAGCGATGAAGTTCGAGCAGAAGGAGGGTTCCCCGGCCAGCACGCTGCTGATGGCATTGACAAAGGTTTCCATGCTTTCCAGCTTATGCACAAAACCGTCCACTTTCAGACGAGTCAGCTGATAGCAGATAAACGGCGTACAGAGCGCCGAAATCATCAGGATGCGCGTCTTGGGATGATGCTGACGCACGTATTCAGCCAGCTCGGGGCCGGTCATATCCGGCAGGCGGATATCGATCAGCACAAGATCGTACTCTTTATCACCCATGTTCGCGATGCAATCTTCAGCAGATTGAGCCAGATCGACGCCGCTGACAGTCTCGTTCATTTTACGGCGAACGATTTGCGCCAGCCCTTGGGCAACCAAAGTTTCATCTTCAACGATTAAAATATTTTTCATAGAAGTAATATTACGCAAAAGAACGCACTTTGTTCAACAGCTAAACATTACGTAAATATTCGTATTTTGACTGATTTATCATTACGTTCGGCCGGGATCTGGCTCAATTTGTGACCGAGGGATAGACGTACTCGTTTCCCTGGTAATTAATCAGAACCGTGCCTGCTTCCGTTTCTGATAGCTGCTTGGTGCTCAGCAGCGGAACCTTGCCCCCTCCGCCGGGAGCATCCACCACAAACTGCGGGACTGCCAGACCGGAAATATTTCCGTGCAACGCATTTACAATTTCGAGCCCCTTTTCAATGGATGTTCTGAAATGCCCCGTGCCGGAAACCGGGTCGCATTGCAGCAGGTAATACGGCTTAACGTGCGCCTCTAGCAGCGAATACATCAGCTCGCGGATCACTTCGGCGCGGTCATTGATCCCCTTCAGCAAAACCGTCTGACTGACCATCGGGATGCCGTAACCTGAGAGTTTAAGGCATGCCGCGCGCGTTTCCGGTGAGAGTTCCGCCGCATGAATAAAATGCAGACTGAGCCATACGTTATATTTACGGAGAATCGCGCAGAGTGAGTCGCTAATGCGCATCGGCAAAACGGCCGGAACTTTCGAGCCGATGCGAACCAGGCGAACGTGCGGAATGGCCCGAATTTTTGACAACAAGTTTTCCAAGACGGAATCGGTTAAGGTCAACGGGTCGCCCCCGGAAATCAACACGTCGCGAATGGAGCTGTTTTCTGCGATATAAGCGATCCGCTCCTCAAGTGGCGCGATAGTTTGTTCATCGCCCTGCCCGGCCATGCGTGAACGTGTGCAGTAGCGACAATACGTTGAGCACTGGGTTGTGGCCAGAAGCAGCACTTTGTCGGGATAGGTGTGCACCAGTCCCGGCAGCGGGCTATGTCCCTCTTCACCCAGCGGGTCGCTTCGCTCTCCGGCGGTTTCCGTCTGCTCAGCTGATTGCGGGATAACCGCTTTGCGTAACGGGTGATCATTGCCCAACAGCGAAAGCAAGCCCGCGTAATAAGGTGTAACCGCAAACGGCGGAGTCGGTTTGTTGTGCTGAAGCCCTTCGCGCTCCTCCCCGGTGAGGGCAAGATGCTGCTCAAGTTGCTCGCCGGTCGTGATGCGGTTGCGCAATTGCCACTGCCAATCCTGCTGATTTACATCAACACAAAGACCATTATTCATATTCCCGCAACACTTCATTCGCGCTCACCCGCTATCTATATTGTTTTTACAACTTGTTTATTTTTTGAGAGGGATCATACTTCCGTTCCTGAAAAAGTGAATATTCAATCTTCGATGTTAGAATAAAAAAGAGAGGTTGTCGTGAAACAGACCAAAGCCTACAAGGCCCACGAGATTACCGCCGACTTGCTTGTCGCCCGCACTCACTTTCACCGCAAATATTCGCGCGGAAAGGATGAACGCAGTTCCACTCCGTATGATGAATTCTGTGCTTTTTCGCATGCCATCCGGGATTTGGTAATTGACCGCTTTGTGGCCACGCAACAGACCTACGCCGAAGAAAATGTAAAACGCGTTTATTATCTTTCCATGGAGTTCCTGATCGGCCGCCTGCTCCAAAGTAATATGCTGGCGCTCGGCATTATGGAGGAAGGCAAAAAGGCTCTGGTAAAACTTGGCCTGAACCCGAGCGATGTTTTCGATCACGACGTGGAGCCCGGACTCGGAAACGGCGGCCTTGGACGACTTGCGGCCTGCTATCTCGATTCCCTCGCCTCCATGGAGTACCCGGCCTATGGCTACGGGCTGCGCTACGAACACGGTATTTTTGCCCAGGAGTTTGAGGACGGTTGGCAGAAAGAACACCCGGACGACTGGCTCGCGCGCGGGTTCCCGTGGGAAATGATGCGCCCGGAATATACCACACCCGTCTGCGCTTACGGCCGGATTGAAAAAGTGGCGCGCCCGCAAGGCGGCTACGACAGCGTCTGGAAAGACTGGGAACTGTTTGAGGGCGTCCCGTACGATGTGCCGATTATCGGGTACGGTGTGAATACGGTAAATATCATGCGCCTCTGGCGTGCGCAGTCCGCTAAAAGCTTCCGCCTGGACGTATTCAATCAGGGCGATTATTTCCGTGCAGTTGAAGATAAAAACTGGGCGGAGAATATCACGAAAGTTCTCTATCCGGCCGACCATATTTATGCCGGCAAGGAGCTGCGTCTTCTGCAGGAATACTTCCTGGTGACCTGCTCGATGCACGACATCTTCCGCCGCTACATGCAGACGCACAGCAATTTCGATGCGCTGCCTGAGAATATCGCCGTGCAGATGAACGATACGCATCCGGCGCTGGCAGTGGCCGAAATGATGAATATTCTGGCCTACGAAAACAATGTTCCGTGGGATGATGCATGGGAGCTGACTACTAAATCACTCAACTACACCAATCATACATTGTTGCCGGAAGCACTGGAAAAATGGCCGGAAGAACTTATGTTGCGCGTACTCCCGCGCCACATGGAAATCATCTACGAAATTAATCACCGCTTCCTGCAGAAGGTTGAAATCAACCACCCGGGCGATATTAAGCTGTTCAGGGAAACCTCGATTATTGAAGAAGGACACGGCAAACAGGTCCGGATGGCCAACCTGTCCATCATCGGTTGCAGTAAGGTTAACGGAGTGTCCGCCCTGCACTCGGAGCTGATTAAAGAGAAGCTGGTTCCGCAGTTTAATAAGCTGTGGCCGGAAAAATTTATGAATGTGACCAACGGCATTACTCATCGGCGCTGGCTGATGGAATGTAACCCTGCCCTTTCCGAGCTCATTACAGAGTCTATCGGCGATGCCTGGAAACGCAATCTGGCCGAACTCAAGAAGCTGGAGCCGTTCGCTGAAGACGAGGTGTTCCTGCAGAAGTTCATGGATATCAAGCAGGCAAACAAAGAAGAGCTGGCAAAAGTGATTCTGGATCGGTGCGGGGTCGTGGCGCATGTCGACTCGTTGTTCGATGTGCAGATTAAGCGACTGCATATGTATAAACGCCAGTTGTTGAAAGCGATGCATATCATTGATCTCTATCAGCAGATCAAAGAGAATCCGGATATGGATATGGTTCCGCGCACCTTTGTTTTCGGAGCAAAAGCCGCGCCGTCCTATCATATCGCCAAGCGTGTCATTAAGATGATCACGGCACTCGGCGATACGATTAATAATGACCCTGATGTGGGCGGACGACTGAAAGTGGTGTTCCTGCCGAACTATAACGTGTCGCTGGCCGAAAAAATCATTCCGGCCGCCGACCTGTCCGAGCAGATTTCCACGGCCGGCATGGAAGCCTCCGGCACTGGAAACATGAAGCTGTCACTGAACGGTGCTTTGACAATCGGCACGTGGGACGGTGCAAATATTGAAATCGCCAACGAGGTCGGTCTGGATAATATCTTCATCTTCGGTCACCGGGTTGAAGAGATCACTCGCCTGCGCCAACAGGGATATAATCCGTGGGAACATTACGATAACAACCCCGGCATCCGGCGGATTCTCAACGCAATTCGGGATAACAACTTCTGCCCGGGCGAACCGGACTTGTTCCAGGAGATATTTGATGAACTGACGATGCATGGAGATACATATTTCTATCTCGCGGATTATCAGGACTATCTCGATACTCAGGCTAAGGTGGATGCTCTTTACCGGAACCCGATGGCTTGGGCGAAGAAAGCGGTCCTGAATGTGGCGCGGATGGGCTGGTTCTCCAGCGACCGTTCGGTTCAGGAGTATGCCGAAAAAATCTGGGGCATCGAACAGATCAGCATCAAATCCCCGGAAGCAGTCGAACTCTAACTGACATCCGACCTGTTAACAAAAAAAGAGGCTCCGTTCGGGGCCTCTTTTCCGTATGGATGCAAGCTCGGCTTATTCGCCTTTATAGATGCAGCCACTGCTTTTGGTTTCTTTCAGCTCAATCTGGCAGAGCTGGGGGATTGCCGGCTTCAGGCGTTCCCAGATCCAGACGCACAGATTTTCGCTGGTCGGATTTGTGACGCCAGGCAATTCGTTAAGCACTGCGTGATCAAGCTGTTCCAACAGCGGCTCCATCGCCTCTTTGATCTCGCCATAGTCCACGACCCAGCCGCGGTCCGGGTTAATGCTGCCGCGCAGGAACACGATCAGCTTGAAGGTGTGGCCGTGCAGGTTGGAGCATTTATGCCCTTCCGGCACCTGTGTCAGGCTGTGGGCTGCATCAAACTCGAATTCTTTGTAGATGGTCATTTCACTCATTTTAAACTCCTTAATTCATATACGGGCGCGGATCATCCATGCCCAGTTCCTTAAATCCTTTAATGCGCAATTTGCAGGTATCACAAATTCCGCACGCTTCGCCGTTCGGGCCGGGATCATAGCAGGAGGTGGTCAGTCCGTAATCCACTCCCAGATCCAGTCCGCGTTGGATAATCTCACCTTTGGTCAGATCGATCAACGGCGTATGAATCGTCAAATGCATTTCACCGGTAACAGACGCTTTCGTCGCGAGGTTCGCCATCGTCTGGTAGGCTGAGATAAATTCGGGGCGGCAATCCGGATACCCACTGTAATCGACGGCATTAACGCCGATGAAGATATCCTCCGCACCCAGCACTTCCGCCCACGCCAATGCGTACGACAGAAAAATCGTATTGCGGGCCGGTACATATGTCACCGGAATATCGCCGGCCATATCCTCTTCCGAACGATTTTTCGGCACATCAATATCAGCGGTTAAAGCCGACCCGCCGAAGGTGCGCAGATCGATATCGACAACGCGATGTTCAACCGCGCCCTGCGCTTCGGCAACCTGATTTGCGGCCTCCAATTCAACCGCATGACGCTGACCGTAGCGGAACGACATCGCATAGCACTCAAAGCCCTCTGCCTTGGCGATGGCCAGTGCCGTGGCAGAGTCGAGTCCGCCGCTTAATAAAATGACTGCTTTTTTGCTCATATAATTACAATTGGCCCATAAATTTGTGGCACTGAGGAATTACGCGTACGTCCGACAGATACTGGCTGAGGAATTGCTGGAAATCAAGCATCTGCTTGGCTGTCGGTATACGCTCATTTCCAGGCGTTTTTGACATCGGCTGCAGAATCACCGGCACACTGACCTCCGGCAAAAGCGAGGCATCGTGCAGTTCTTCCAGTGTCGTATCCGCGCTGGTGACGATTTTTACAAAATAGTTCGTCTGGGCGCCATTGCAGATGTTGATGCTGTCCTCGTGTTCATCCCATAGCGTCGGCTCGCCGGTCGCGCTTTCCAGTTTGATATCCAGAGCAACCACATCTACATCCGCGACGACAAGACCCAGAGCGCCCGGCAGATCACCCGACGTTTCCAGATACACATCCAGCCCCAGCTTTTTGACCTCAGGCAGGAATTCCTTCAAAAATTCAACATGCAGCAACGGTTCGCCACCGGTAATCGAAATCGCCTTATTTACACCGGCCGGGTGATTGATCTCGCCGATCAGTTTTACCAGCGCCTCAACTGATACCGGATTCGGCAGGCTTTCAAATTCGCCTGACCCCGGAATGCGTTCAATTGTGAACTGCTCGGCCGGCTCAGTCGGAGTGTCGCAAAACGCGCAATTGCGGTGGCAATGAGCAAAGCGCACAAAAATCTGACGCTGACCAACCAGCGGCCCCTCGCCCTGCACTGAACTAAAAATTTCTACTAGACTTGCTTCCATAAGAATCTCCGCCCTTAATTAAAAATTGCAGCCAATTCGCTGAATTCCTGAATCCGGTGAGTCGGCTGATGCTCACCGGTGATGCCGATGCCGTATTCGCAGAACACAGTTGAAATACCGGCCCGTTCAGCCACCATCATATCGGTGCGGTGATCGCCGATCATCCAGCACTGCTCTGCCGGCAGGCCGCTGGCTTTAATCAAAAAGTTTAGCGCATCAGGATTCGGCTTCAACGCAAATGTTTCATGACCGCCGCCAATAATATGTTTAAACAAATCGGCAATCCCGAAATGTTTCAGGATGATACGTGTCATATCTTCCTGTTTATTGGTCAATACGGCCAGCGTATGACCGGCTTCGGCAAAAGCCTTCAAGCCCGCTTCAACGCCGGGATAAAAGCAGGTATCGTCAACAACATGCTCGCGGTAAAACGCTTTATTTACAGACAGCGCATCATCTACATGTATATGTGGCGCATCACAAAGCGACCGTTCAACCAGCTTACGCACACCGTCGCCGACATAGCCGGAAACCGTTTCGTAATCCAGCGGCTGGAGTCCGTAATGTGCGCGCATCAAATTAATTCCCTTCGCCAGATCGCGGCGGGAATCAATCAATGTTCCATCCAAATCAAATACCAACAGCTTTTGCATAGCGGCGTTTTGTGACAGAAACCCCGCCCGATGAACAGGATAAAATTTGATTTGCAAGTCCGCCCCTTCCGCGTAGTTTGGCTTGCTATTTTGTTGAAGGGGCTATAATTGTGACCCTTTTACACACAATTCAATCTGAGCGAGGGCCAGAAGTTATGATGAACCTGATTTTGATTCGATATGCGTCCGAGGTAGCAACAAAGGGCAAAAACCGCAGTATGTTTGTGAACGCTCTGCGGCGTAATATTAAGGATGCGTTGAAACGCAACGAAATCCCCGGAAATATAACCATTGAACACCTGCGGATTTATGTGGAGCTGGAGAATGAAGCGGATATGGAGCGCACGTGCGAGGTGCTTAAACATGTCTTCGGAATCTCTTCGTTCAGCCCCGTTGCACGCATTGAAAACGATCTGGAAATCATGCAGGCGACCGCACTGGAAGTTGCCCGGCGTGCCAACCTCGGACCGGATGTCACCTTCCGCGTCTCTTCGCGCCGCTCCAATAAGCAGTTCCCGTTGAAGTCGCCTGAGATTGACCGGCATGTCGGAGGATTTGTGCGAACGCATACGGATGCCAAATTGGATCTGTATAATCCGGAAGTCACGATCGGCGTCGAGGTCGGCAAAGATGACACAAAGATTTACGCTCAAAACATTCGTGGAGCCGCCGGTCTGCCGATCGGAACGCAAAGCCGGGTTTTCGTATTGCTCTCCAGCGGGATTGATTCAATTGTCGCGACCTGGCTGATGCTGCGCCGCGGCTGCCAGGTTATTCCGGTTCATTTTACGCAGGATCCTGACAAGGCCCAGAAAGTGCGCGATTTGTGTGATCAGCTGAACAAATGGTGCTACGGCTGGAAACTGTACCCGATGATTATTGATCATCACGATGTAATGAAGCCTGTGGTTGAGAAGCTCAAAGCCATTCGCCAAGAGCGCTGGGCCTGCGTTTACTGCAAACGTGCCATGCTGAACTATGTCTGCGATCTGGCCGAAGAACACCGCTGTGAAGCCATTACGATGGGCGACAGCCTGGGACAGGTTGCCAGCCAGACGATGGCCAATATGAAGACCATCAGCGATGGCTGCGCCCTTCCCATCCTGCGTCCTGTGTTGACGTATGAAAAAGAGGAAATCATTGAACTGGCGCGCAAAATTGGCACATTCGATATATCGATCCGCAAGGAAGGCGGCTGCCCGTTCCTGCCGCAAAATCCGATCACCCAGGCCTCTGCCGAGAAAATGGCTAAAATTGAAGCAGCGATCGATTCGCTTTAAATTGAATTGCTAAGCCGCCGATCTGGGCGTAAAAACTGCCGCATGTTTGCATATCAGAAAACCAATAGATATTTCGGCCAGCTGGCTCCGGGCATGGAAGACTTCGCCCGCGAAGAGCTGGAGACACTCGGTGCTAAAAAAATTAAGGAGTCCTATCACGGAATCTTTTTTGAAGCCGATCATGAAACGCTATACCGTATCACATACTGTACGCGCTTTTTCACGCGTATTTATGCTCCGGTGATCCGCTTCGACTGTCACAGCACGAAGTATCTCTATAAAACGGCCCAGCAGATTGACTGGTCTCTGTTTTTCTCGGTACATGAAACCTTCGCGATCAATGCAAACGTGGCCGACAGCCACATCCGCCATTCCCGTTACGCGGCACTCTGCCTGAAAGATGCAATCGTTGACCAGTTCCGCGACAACTGCGGGCGCAGACCGAACGTGGAAACCATTAATCCGGACTGCTGGATCAATCTGTTTATTCACAACAACAAGGCCGTGATCAACATCGACCTCGCCGGCGGCTCATTGCACCGTCGCGGTTACCGCAAAGACGCGGTGGATGCTCCCATGCAGGAAACGCTGGCGGCCGCGATGATTAAGGCGTCCGGCTGGAATGGCGAACGCCCGCTCTACGATCCGTTCTGCGGGTCTGGCACCCTGCTCTGCGAAGCTCTGATGAAGGTGACCAATACCCCCGCCGGGTATTTCCGTGATCACTTCGGATTCGAACAGTTACCGGACTTCGATTCGGAAGCATGGAAAAAAGTGGAGCGAGAAGAAGCAGCGGATATTAAGCCGCTCGCCAAGAATCTGATTGCCGGCAGCGACTGTGACCGCAGCGCGATCGCGACAGCCAGGAAGAACCTCGGCACGTTCCGCGACGGCCAAAATGTAGATCTCTCCGTACGCCGCTTTCAGGATATCCCGGAGCTGAAAGATGTTACGATTGTAGCCAATCCGCCCTACGGCATTCGTCTCGGTGAAAAAGAAGAAGTCGCCGCACTCATGAAAGAATTCGGCGACTTCCTTAAACAGCGCTGTACCGGCTCAACCGCGTATGTCTATTTCGGTGATAAAGGTATGATCAAAAAGCTGGGCCTCAAACCCGAGTATAAGATGCCGCTGCGAAACGGCGGGCTTGACGGGCGCCTTTGCAAATACGATCTCTATTAGCCGCGTTTTTGATGCTGACCAATGGCGGAACGTACCTTGTAATGGAATGATCCGCCCATTCTCAGGAAAAACTTTTTGCCGCCACGGCGAGTCGTAATGACATACACCGGATTCTGGCCTCTATCGTTGCGTAAAAAACTGGGCCAAATGAAATTCAGCCCGAAATCAAGGCATTCACGTCTCGCAGACAGGCGCATATACTTTACGTCTTTCAGCTTAATTCGAGACAACGGGATCAATCTCAAAAAGCGCAGCTTGATATCCTGCGGAGTTAACTCATAGGCAAAGATGAGTCCCTGAAATTGACTATTTGTTTTTTTGTTACTCATTGTTCTATATTCCGAGAGAGAGACGTGCGATCTGCACCACACTTTTGCTTTAGGCACACTGGCAAAAGCACGACCCTCACTTTAAATCGTTCTTCATTTTGAAGAGCACACTCTGCAGGCAGACATACGCTGAATCAAGAATTATTCAGACCTTTCCATGCATTTAACCTGCTGCCAAATGGCTTCCATTTCATCCAGGCTGAGTTCGCCGAACTGTTTGCCTGACACATGAACTATATTTTCCAGCGCCTGAAAACGGCGGGTAAATTTGGCAATGTTCTGATTCAGGACCTCTTCGGGGTTTTGACCGAGAAAGCGACTGAGGTTTACCGCAGAGAAAAGCATATCCCCCATCTCTTCGATAATTTTAGACTCATCCTGTTCGGCAATCGCCTCTTTTACTTCTTCAATCTCCTCTTCGAGCTTCTCAACAACCCCAGTCAGCTCCGGCCAGTCAAATCCGGCGCGAGCGGCACGTTTTTGAACCTGATGAGCCTTCTGCAAAGCCGGCAGATGACGAGGAACCCCTTCGAGAATGGAACTGGGCTTGTCTTCACCCTTTTCCTGACGCTTAATCGCATCCCAGTTTTTCAGCACCTGATCAGCATCCTTCACGTCAACATCGCCAAAAACATGCGGATGCCGGCGTATCAGTTTGTCGGACACCTCTTTGATGACATCATTCAAATCAAACTGATGCTCTTCTTCGCAGATCTGGGATTGAAAAACCACTTGCAGCAAGACATCGCCCAGTTCTTCACGGATTTTTGAATAGTCCTTGGATTCGATCGCGTCGATCAATTCGTATGACTCTTCAATCAGGTTGGGCTTCAGAGTGTCGAGCGTTTGTTTCTGATCCCACGGACAACCGTTTGGGGCGCGAAGTTGGCGCAGAATATTTCTCAGTTCAGTAATCGGCTCACTCATAACCTTCTCTCCTTTAAACGGAAAACGCTGACCAGTATTTCAACTGCTCAGCGTTTCCAGCTTCGTTTAACGAAACGTGCGTTAGGCCGGAAGCAAAACGGCGTCGATCAGTTCCGCCGGTTTCATGTCAGCAACGCTGTCGAGCACGAAGTGTGCGCCGCTGAAGTCGTCAAACGCAGTGAACTCGTCCGGACAAGCAATGCCAACCATGTCAGCAGTCAGGGCGCCTTTGCAGGCATTACGAGTAGACGTCAGCGTGATGCAAGCGCGCGGTTCCAATTCCATGTTGCGGATCAGTGTCAGCCACGTTTCAGTGCGCGGGAAATCTTCGCCGATCTCGTCGGCCATGTAGAGTTCAACCCCTTTGTCAGCCAGCTTGTGAGCGGCAAACAGCGCTTCCGCCTGTTCCTGCGGCAATGAAGAGAGAGCGAATACGCGGATGTCGCGGTTCTGTGCTTCGGCGATCAGCTTATCCAGACCTTTGTCGAAATCAGCAGATTTAAGGCCTTCGAAAACCACTTTGTTGACTTCGTCCTCGATCAGCTTTGTGCCTGCACCCGGTTTACCGGCAGCAGCCATCAGTTTAGGCATGTAGTACTGCGGCGCGGAGCCCAGGCCACTTTTAACAAACATCGGGAAAGTCAGCTCAATATCTTTCTTTTTGAGAGTCGTTGCAGTAGCGTCAAAAGCCAGTTTACGGCCATTCAGAGCTACGGTCTCGAGTTCGAAGAACAGAAAGCATGGTGCATTCTTAACAATTGTAGACATTGAAACTTACTCCTATAAGTATAACGGTTAAATCAAAAATAAAGGGACGTACAATACGTAGAGCGGGCGGATTGGTCAAGCCTCTTAATTTGCCTCAAAATGGAGTGTAATTTTGTATTGCAAGCCCCCCCCCCCGATAAGGATTATGTACAGAATTTTGGGCTCACGAGATTTTAACGAATTTTATTTAGGTGTTTATGAAAAAAGCAATCATTGCTCTTGAAGACGGAACCTGTTTCGAAGGCCGCGCCTTCGCCGGCCAGGGTGAAACTTACGGCGAACTGGTATTTAACACGTCTATGACGGGTTATCAGGAAATTCTGACCGACCCCTCCTATAATGGACAAATCGTTACGATGACCTACCCGCTGATCGGAAACTACGGTGTTAATAAAGAGGATGTGGAGTCCCGCGACATTTTCGCATCCGGCATTGTTGTCAGTGAAGCAAGCCGCCGTGTAAGCAACTGGCGCGCCGACATGTCACTTGCGGAATACCTCGAATCGCACGGCAAGCTGGGCGTCGACATGGTTGACACTCGCGCTATCACCCTGCACATTCGCGACAAAGGCGCAATGAAGTGTGTGATCTCCACCGAAGACCTCGACAAAGCAAGCCTGGTAGAAAAAGCCAAAAACTCCGCTGGCCTCGTCGGCCGCGACCTCTCCTCAGAAGTTTCTGTTTCAGAAAAATATATCTGGCCGGAAGGCGGCAAAGCGGACGCGAAATTCAAAGTCGCAATCCTGGACTGCGGCATGAAGCTGAACCAGCTGCGTATTTTCGAAGACCTTGGCTGCGAATGCCACGTATTCCCGAACACCACGAAAGCGGAAGATATGCTGGCGATCAATCCGGATGGTATCTTCATCTCCAACGGACCGGGTGACCCGGAAGGCGTACCGCAGGTTTACGCGGAAGTGAAAAAACTGATCGACGCCAAGCTGCCGATGTTTGGTATCTGCTTCGGTCATCAGATGATCTCACTGGCGCTGGGTTGCAAAACCTACAAGCTGAAATTCGGCCACCGCGGCGGTAACCATCCGATCCTGGATGAACGCTCCATGAAAGTGGAAATCGCCTCCCACAACCACGGCTTCTGCGTTGACGCGGACAGCGTGCCGGAAAACGTGCAGATTTCACACTGGAACTTGAACGACAAAACCGTGGCCGGTCTGGTGCACAAAGAGCAGCCGCTCTTCTGCGTGCAGTACCACCCGGAAGCATGCCCGGGACCGAACGACTCGTACTACCTGTTCGAGGAGTTCATTGACCTGATGCGTAACTTTAAAAAATAAGTTTGCGAGGAACACGAATCCGATTCGTGTTCTTCCCACAAATATCGATAAGGAAATTATTATGGCTCACTCTGAATGGATTGCGATTCTGGACTACGGTTCCCAGGTTACGCAGCTGATTGCCCGCCGTCTCCGTGAACAGAAAGTTTACTGTGAAATCCTGCGTTTCGACACGAGCGCAGACGAATTGAAAAAACGTCTTCCGAAAGGAATCATCCTCTCCGGCGGCCCATGCAGCGTCCCGGACGAAGACTCGCCGAAATGTGATCCGGCCCTGTTTGACCTCGGCGTTCCGGTTCTCGGTATCTGCTACGGCATGCAGCTACTCTCTCACACACTGGGCGGCAAAGTGCACCCGGGCGAAAAACGCGAGTTCGGTAAAGCGATGATGCGCATCACCGAGCACGACGACCTGTTCCAGGGCATCGACCCGGACGTACAGGTTTGGATGAGCCACGGCGACAAAGTCGAAGTCATCCCGGAAGGTTTCGTCGGCATCGCCGAAAGCGACAACTGCCCGTACGCGGCCATCATGAACGCAGAACGCAAAATCTACGGCGTACAGTTCCACCCGGAAGTAGTTCACACGCCGCAGGGCAAAGAGATGCTCTGGAACTTTGCCTTCCGCGTCTGCAAATGCACCGGCGACTGGGAAATGTCCAAATTTATTGACGAGACGGTTGAAAAAATCCGCACGCAGGTCGGCGACGACCACGTACTGCTCGGTTTAAGTGGCGGAGTTGACTCTTCTGTCGCAGCCGCCCTGATCCACAAAGCGATCGGCGACCAGCTGCACTGCGTATACGTTGACAACGGTCTGATGCGTTACCGTGAAACCGAAGACGTCGAAGAGCTCTTCGGCAACGCATTCGGTATCGACCTGCACGTGGCCCGCGCCGGCGACCTCTTCATGAAAGAGCTGGAAGGCGTAGCTGATCCGGAGAAAAAACGTAAAATCATCGGCAAAACATTCATCGATGTCTTTGCGGAAAAAGCGCGCGGTTTGGGCGACAAAATCAAATTCCTCGGTCAGGGTACACTCTACCCGGACGTGATCGAATCCGTATCTCCGATCGGCGGTCCGTCCGCAACGATTAAATCTCACCACAACGTGGGTGGTCTGCCGGACGATCTGCAGTTCAAACTGGTCGAGCCGCTGCGCGAACTCTTCAAAGACGAAGTGCGTGCCGTAGGCCGCGAACTCGGCCTGCCGAGCTACGTGGTTGACCGTCAGCCGTTCCCGGGTCCGGGTCTGGCCGTGCGAATCATCGGCGACATCACGCAGGAGCGCGTTGACGTCCTGCAGCAGGCTGACCTGCGTGTCCGCGAAGAGATCATGAAAATGCCGAACCACCTCGACGTGTGGCAGTACTTCGCCGTACTTCTGCCGATTCAGACGGTGGGTGTTATGGGTGACGACCGCACCTACGAAAGCGTGGTTGCCGTCCGTGCAGTTGAATCCATCGACGGCATGACTGCCGACTGGTACAAGCTGCCGTACGATGTGATGGACAACATCTCTAACCGCATCATCAATGAAGTCCGCGGCGTTAACCGTGTGTGCTACGACATCAGCTCGAAGCCGCCGGCAACGATCGAGTGGGAATAATTTTTAAAATATAGTTCGAACTAAAAAACAAAGGGACACGATGCCAAAAAGAACTGACATCCAACACATCCTAATTATCGGCTCCGGGCCGATCATCATCGGACAGGCCTGCGAGTTTGACTACTCCGGCACACAGGCGTGTAAAGCGCTCCGTGAAGAAGGCTACAAAATCACATTGATTAACAGTAACCCGGCGACGATCATGACCGACCCGTCCGTTGCAGACCGCACGTACGTTGAGCCGATCACTCCGGAAACTGTCGAAAAGATTATCCTTAAAGAGAAACCGGATGCGATTCTGCCGACACTCGGCGGACAGACCGCTTTGAATACAGCCATGAAGTTGTATGAGTCCGGTGTTCTTGAAAAATACAATGTCGAAATGATCGGTGCCGATTACGATGCCATCATGCGCGGCGAAGAGCGCGATCTGTTCAAAAAAGTCATGGCTGAAGCGAATGTAGAGTGCCTGCGCAGCTTCGACGTCCACACGCTGGAAGAGGCCCGCAAAGTCGCTGAAGAAGAAATCGATTTCCCGATTATCGTACGCCCGTCCTTCACTATGGGCGGAACCGGCGGCGGTATCGCTAACGACATGGACGAGCTGATGGAAATCGCCGCAGCCGGTCTGAAGGCGTCTCTGACCACCGAGGTCCTGCTCGAAGAATCCGTCTACGGCTGGAAAGAGTTCGAGATGGAAGTGATGCGCGACAAAAAAGACAACTGCGTGATCATCTGTTCTATCGAAAACATGGACCCGATGGGCGTTCACACCGGTGACTCCATCACGGTTGCCCCGGCTCAGACCCTGACGGACCGCGAATACCAGAACATGCGCGACGCGTCTCTGCGTGTTATGCGTGCAATCGGCGTTGAAACCGGCGGTTCCAATGTTCAGTTCTGCGTTCACCCGAAAACGGGCCGTCTGGCAGTTATTGAAATGAACCCGCGCGTTTCCCGTTCATCCGCCCTCGCCTCCAAAGCGACCGGTTTCCCGATCGCTAAACTGGCGGCCAAACTGGCTTGCGGTTACACGCTGGATGAATTGCCGAACGATATTACCCGCGAAACACCGGCCTGCTTTGAACCGTCTATCGACTACTGTGTCGTGAAAATCCCGCGCTTTGCGTTCGAGAAATTCCCGGCAGCAGACTCGCACCTCGGCGTTTCCATGAAAGCCGTAGGCGAGACTATGGCGATCGGCCGTAACTTTAAAGAAGCGTTGCAGAAAGCGTACCGCTCTCTTGAAATCGGCGTTGACGGTCTGTGCCTTAAAGCTGAGGCAAAAATTCCGCTGGATCAGCTCGATGAATATTTGCACCGTACAAAAACGGAACGTACTATCGCAGTCAAGGTGGCCCTGAAACAGGGTTACTCGGTTGAGAAAATCGCGGAGATCACAAAAATGGATCCGTGGTTCCTCGACAACATCGAACAGATCGTTGAGATGGAGCGCGAAATCCTGGATGCACCGAAGGATCAGCCGCTGGACGGCGACCTGCTGAAAATGGCCAAGCTGTACGGCTTCTCCGATGCTCAGATCGCGGCCCTGCGTGGCGAGGATCCGCTCGACTTCCGCGAATACCGCAAAACGATTGTTAAACCGGTTTACCGCCTGGTCGACACATGTGCCGGCGAGTTTGAAGCGTCCACTCCGTACTTCTACTCCAGCTACGGTGACGTGAACGAAATCCGCGAAACAGAAAAGAAATCTGTGATCGTACTGGGTTCCGGCCCGAACCGTATCGGTCAGGGTATCGAGTTTGATTACTCCTGCGTACACACCGTTAAAGCGCTGCGCGAAATGGGTTACGAGGCCATCATGGTCAACTCCAACCCGGAAACAGTTTCCACAGACTACGACACATCGGACAAACTGTACTTCGAACCGCTGACGTTCGAAGATGTGATGAACATCTACGAACAGGAAAACCCGGTGGGCGTAATCGTTCAGATGGGTGGTCAGACACCGCTGAACCTCGCTATGGATCTGCTGGCCGCGGGCGTACCGATTCTGGGTACTTCTCCGGAAAGCATCGCCGGCGCGGAAGACCGCGAACTGTTCCGTCAGCTGTTGCTGAAACTGGACCTGAAACAGCCGGAAAGCGGCACAGCCAAAACGATGGAAGCGGCATTGGAACTGGCTCACGAAATCGGGTTCCCGGTGATGATCCGTCCGTCTTACGTTCTCGGTGGCCGCGCAATGATGGTTGCTTACAACGAAGAAGAGTTTGTTCCGTTCACCTATGCGGCATTCGCTGCCAGCCCGGGCCACCCGGTTCTGATTGACCGCTTCCTCGAGAACGCAATCGAGCTGGATATCGACCTGGTTTGCGACGGTACAGATGTATACGTCGGCGGTGTAATGCAGCACGTTGAGGCGGCAGGCATTCACTCTGGCGACAGCGCCTGCTGTATCCCGCCCTACTCGCTCGACGACGACATGATTGCACAGGTCAAAGAAGCCTGCGGCAAAATGGCGCTTGAGCTGGGCGTAAAAGGCCTGATGAATACGCAGATTGCTGTTAAAGGCGATGAGTTCTATATCATCGAGGTTAACCCGCGCGCATCCCGTACCGTTCCGTATGTTTCCAAAGCGACTAATGTTCCGCTGGCAAACGTGGCAACACAGATCGCCATGGGCAAAACGCTGAAAGAGCTCGAACTCGTTGGTAAAGAGCCGGAAATGGAATGGTTTGCAGTCAAAGAAGCTGTATTCCCGTTCGACCGTTTCGCCGGCGTTGACCCGATCCTCGGCCCGGAAATGAAATCCACCGGTGAAGTGATGGGCATCGACCGCACGTTCGAAATGGCGTACTGGAAAGCCCAGACGGCCGCCGGTCAGGTTCTGCCGCTCGAAGGTACGGTATTCCTGAGCGCGAAAGATCGCGATAAACCGTGGATGATCGAAGTCGGCAAAGAGCTGGCGGAAACCGGTTTTGAGCTGTGTGCGACCGAAGGTACTTGCGCGGCCCTGCGTGAAGCTGGACTGGAAGTGACTGAGCTGAAAAAACTGGCGAAAGGCGAACACCCGAACGTGCTCGACCTGATGAAGGAAGGCAAAGTCGATCTGATCATCAACACGCCGAGCGGCCCGGTTTCCCGCGTGGACGAGATCAAAATCCGTTCCGAAGCGATCCTGCGTAAAGTGGCTATCGTAACCACCGAATCCGGTGCGAAAGCGACATCCGCAGCCATCGCGTTCCGTAAAAAGAACGACTGGGACGTAGAGCCGTTGCAGGAATACAAGCTGAACAAATAAACCTGCCGTCAGGTTTAATGCAAAAGGAGTTGGCTTCGGCCGACTCCTTTTTTTTGTGCCAAGCAGTAGAAAATTGACATCCTGTTCGGTAGGAGTAACATGGGAATTTATTCTAGGGGTGCAGGGTTAACGCGTTTACAGAATCCTATAACAGGAGATGGCGATGAAAATGACTATTGATATGCCCTGCATTCAGGACTGCTCCGTCACGGAATGCACGTACAACCACGACAAAAGCTGTCATGCCCGCGCTGTTACGATCGGCGATGGAACCCACCCTGGCTGTGATACTTTTTTTAACAGCGGCAAACATTGCGGATCAATGAGCATGGCCGGCGTCGGTGCCTGCAAAGTTTCCGCCTGCATGTTTAATACCGACTTTGAGTGTCAAGCATCCGAAATTCAAGTTGACTCCGATTCCAGCGGTGCCATCTGCAAAACCTGCAAGCTCGGCTGATATACAATACGCACGCTTCCCACCAGGCGGAACCGCAACGGGACCGCCTTTTCTTATACATCTTCGGGTTCACGAAACCGGCAGATTTGTGTACATTGTGCTTTTCATTCTATACACATGAGATAAAACATATATCCAAATATGCGGATATATGAATAAACAAGGTTTTGACAATGAGCAGATCTCCTTTGCACAAAGATTATTACACGAATGATGGCGGCCGCAAGCTGGCTGAGGCACTGGCGCAGCGTCCGTTGGTGCTGGACGGTGCCATGGGCACAATGATCCAGAAGCACAAACTGGAAGAAAATGATTTCCGCGGCGAACGTTTTAAAGATCACCCCTGCCCGCTGAAAGGCAATAACGACCTGCTGACCCTCACCCGCCCGGACGTGATTAAGAGCATTCACAAAGAGTTCTTCGATGCCGGCGCGGACATTGTTGAGTCCAACACTTTCAGCTCCACCTCAATTGCGCAGGCGGACTACCAGATGGAGCATCTGGTTCAGGAGCTGAATACTGAAGGCGTAAGACTCGCCAAAGAGGCAGCCGCGGAAGTAATGGCCGCTGATCCGAGCCGCACCTGCTTTGTGGCGGGTTCCATCGGCCCGACCAACCGCACAGCATCCATTTCGCCGGACGTGAACGATCCGGGCTACCGCGCGGTGACTTTTGACGACCTGGTCGACTGCTATTCCGAACAGGCCAAATCTCTTATCGAAGCCGGCGCGGATGTACTTCTGCCGGAAACCGTTTTTGATACGTTGAATCTGAAGGCCTGCCTGTTCGCGATTGAATCCTGTTTCGAGGAACTGGGCGTGCGTCTGCCGATCATGATTTCGGTCACCATCACCGACGCCTCCGGCCGTACTCTCTCGGGACAGACGCTGGAATCATTCTACTACAGTATTGCGGATGCAAATCCGATTTCAGTTGGCATTAACTGTGCTCTGGGCGCGCGTGAAATGGGCCCGTATCTGGAAGAGCTTTCCGAAATGGCGAGCTGCTACACCAGCCTCTATGCCAACGCCGGCCTGCCGAACGCATTTGGTGAATACGACGATACCCCTGAACACATGGCAGAAGTGTATGAAGGGTTTGCCAAAGAGAAACTGGCCAACATCTATGGCGGTTGCTGTGGCACGACTCCGGCTCACATCAATGCGATTGCTGAAGCCGTCAAAAAACACGGGCATCGCCCCCCTGCTCCGCATGCAAGCCATGCGGTATTCACGGGGCTGGAGCCGTTGCGTATTGATGATTCCATGGGATTTGTAATGGTCGGTGAGCGAACCAACATTACGGGTTCGGCCAAATTTGCGCGTTTGATCCGCGAAGAGAATTTTGAAGAGGCGCTGGCCGTCGCTCGTCAGCAGGTTGAGAACGGCGCAAATATCATCGACATCAACATGGATGAAGGCCTGATCGATTCCGAAGCGGTAATGATCCGGTTCCTGAATCTAATTGCCGCTGAGCCGGACATCTGCCGCGTGCCGATCATGGTCGACTCCTCCAAATGGGAGGTAATCGAGGCTGGCCTTAAATGCATTCAGGGCAAAGCCATTGTCAACTCAATCAGCCTGAAGGAAGGCGAAGAGCCGTTCCGTGAGTATGCGCGAAAAATTCAGCGCTACGGCGCGGGCGTAGTCGTGATGGCCTTCGATGAAAACGGTCAGGCCGACAGCACAGAGCGTCGCGTGGAAATCTGTACGCGTGCCTATAACATTCTGGTTAATGAGCTGCACTTTAACCCGCACGACATTATTTTCGACCCGAACATCTTCCCGGTTGGCACCGGCATGGAAGAGCATCGCATCAATGCGACGTCTTTCATCGAGTCGATCAAGATCATCAAGGAGACCCTGCCGGGTGCGATGATCAGTGGAGGTGTGAGTAACGTTTCGTTCTCATTCCGCGGCAACAATCCGGTCCGTGAGGCGATTCACGCGGTCTTCCTGTACCACGCCATTCAGGCGGGCATGGATATGGGCATTGTGAATGCCGGCATGCTGGAGGTCTACGACGAGATCCAACCGGAACTGCTGAAGCTGGTTGAGGATGTGGTGCTGAATCGCACGGATGACGCTACCGAGAAACTGCTCGACTTTGCGGATCAGCTTAAAGATGCCGGCGCGGACAAAACCGAAAAGGTGGAGGCGTGGCGCAGCGGCACGGTCGAAGAACGACTGGCTCACGCGCTCATTAAGGGGATCAATACCCATATCGACACCGATGTTTTGGAAGCACTTGAAAAATACAAGCGCCCGCTGAAAGTCATTGAAGGTCCGCTGATGGCCGGTATGGCCACCGTCGGCGAGCTGTTCGGTGTCGGAAAAATGTTCCTGCCGCAGGTGGTAAAAACCGCGCGCGTGATGAAACAAGCGGTTGCGGTCCTTACTCCGGCCCTTGAAGCTGAAAAGGCCGACGGCGAAGGAACCAAAGCAGGTAAAGTCCTGTTTGCGACGGTTAAAGGCGACGTACACGACATCGGCAAAAACATCTGCGGCGTCGTACTGGCCTGCAACAACTTTGAAGTGAAAGATCTCGGCGTGATGGTTTCATGCGAAAGCATCCTGCAGGAAGCACGCGAATGGGGCGCGGATATTATCGCCGTTTCCGGGTTGATCACACCGTCGTTGACCGAAATGGAACATCTCGCTAAAGAGATGCAACGTGAAGGCTTTGATATCCCGCTGATGGTCGGCGGCGCTACAACCAGTAAGCTGCACACGGCGGTCAAACTCGACCCGCTGTATGACGGCCCGATCGTGCACAGTCAGGATGCTTCCGGTTGCGCAACCGATGCGCAAAAGCTGATGCAGGACCGCGGCGCGGTTGCAGCCGCACTCGCCGAAAAATATGAAACTCTGCGTGCTACGTTTAAGCAAGGCGACAAAACTAAATATCTGACTCCGCTCGCTGAGGCCCGTTCCCGCAAGTTTGAGTGCGACTGGTCTGAACCGGTTCCGGCACCAGCCTTCACGGGCACGAGAACCATTAAAAACCTGCCGATCGACGAGCTGATTCCGATGATCGATTGGACCTTCTTCTTCATCGGCTGGGATCTGCGATGCTCCTATCCGAAAATCATGGATCACCCGGAAATGGGCCCGAAGGCGAAAGAGCTCTTTGACGACGCTCAAGCGATGCTCGAAAAATTGCGCCGCGAACACCTGCTGGATCCGCGCGCCGTATTCGGTTTCTGGCCGGCCGCGAGTGTCGGAGACGACATCGAACTCTATACGGATGAGTCCCGCACGAAAGTGCTGACCACACTCTGCACGCTGCGTCAGCAGAAAGCAAAAGAAGGCGAACCGCTGGTTGCCATGAGCGACTTTATTGCGCCGAAGGACTCAGGCGTAAACGACCACATCGGCGCACTGGCTGTGACAGCCGGGCCGCGCGTGGAAGAGCTGGTTCAGCAGTACAAGGCTAAAAAGGATGACTACAACGCCCTGCTCGTTCAGTCGATTGCCGATCGGATCGCCGAGGCGATGGCGGAGTATATCCACAAAAAAGCACGCGACGAATGGGGATTCGGCAAAGACGAGAATCTCACTTTTGCCGAAATGAACCGTGAACAATATCGTGGAATCCGCCCGGCGCCCGGTTATCCGGCGTGCCCGGATCACACGGAAAAGCCGGTTATCTTTGATCTGATGAATGTAGAAGAGGAAATCGGAATCACACTGACCGAGTCCTGCGCAATGCGTCCGGTGAGCTCTGTTTCTGCATTGATTTTTGCGCACCCTCAGTCGCACTACTTCACCGTCGGCCAGATCGGTGATGATCAGGTTGCGGACTACGCTGAGCGCAAAAACATGACCGAAGAAGAAGTCAAAAAATGGCTCGCGCCGAACCTCTAATTTTTTGGGAGAACAAATGAACATTATCGAAAAAATGAAAGATACCCCGCTCATTTTTGACGGGGCGATGGGAACGGAAATCTACAAACACGGTGTGTTCATCAACACCTGTTATGACCACCTTAACCTGACCAGCCCAGACATGATCGGCGAAATCCATCAGGCCTACGCCGACGCCGGCGCAGACGTGATTGAAACCAACACCTTCGGTGCAAATCGCATCAAACTGAAAGAGCACGGCCTCGGCGATCAGGTCGATGCGATCAACAGCGCCGCGGTAAAACTGGCCCGTAAAGCAGCCGGCGAAGAAGGTTATGTTGCCGGATCAGTCGGCCCGGCCTTGAAGTCCAATCAGGTTTTAACTCCGGTAAACGAGACCGAGATCAGCGAAGCTTTTGTCGAACAGGTCAACTCATTGAAAGCCGCCGGCGCAGACTGCATCCTGCTCGAGACGTTCTCCAATTTGGACGAATTGAAACTTGCCGCTAAAATCGCGAAAGAAGCCGGCATGTCCGTGCTGGCGTCATTTGTGGTCAACCTGAGCTGTGAAACGGCGAACGGCATGAAAGGCGAATTCATGGTCGCCGAGTTGGACAAGGACCCGAACGTGGACGCAATCGGCATCAACTGCGGCATCGGTCCGTCAGCGGCGTTTGCGCAGCTCGAAAAACTGATTCCTCACACAGCCAAGCCGTTCACGGTGATGCCGAACTCCGGCTATCCGGAAGAGGTGGACGGTCGCATGATTTATATGTGCAACCCGGAATACTTCACCGAATACGCAAAGAACTGTATCAAAATGGGCGCACGCGGATTCGGCGGTTGTTGTGGTACGACACCGGAAGATATTCGCACAGCCGCCTATGCAGTTAAGGCGCTGAATGAAGTGAAGAAACATGTCGAAATCAGCACGGCCGTGCCGGAACAATTGCCGGAAGTTGAAATCGTGCCGTTTGCGGATAAATGCAAAATGGCAGCAAAACTGGCCCGCGGCGAAATGGTGACCAGCATCGAGATCACACCGCCCCGCTCAGTCGACATGACCGACATGCTCGAAAAATGCCGCAAATGTAAAGACGCGGGCATTGACGCGATCAACATTCCCGACGGACCGCGTGCAAGCGCGCGTATCTCCCCGATGGTTGCCGCTATGACCATCGAGCGCGAAGTCGGCATCGAAACCGTGTTGCACTACTGTTGCCGCGACCGCAACCTGATCGGCATGCAGTCAGACCTGCTCGGCGGATACGCGGGCGGCCTCCACAACTATCTCGTTATTACCGGTGATCCGCCCAAACTCGGCGATTACCCGGATGCAACGCCGGTGTTCGATGTGAACGCTGTCGGATTGACGCAGGTCGTTCATAATTTGAACCACGGTTTTGATGTGGGCGGCAACCCGATCAATCCGCCGACGGGGATTTTGATTGGTGTGGGTGCTAACCCTTGCGCGATCGATATGGATCACGAGATTGAGCACTACCGCAACAAAATCAATGCGGGGGCGGAATACGCGATCACGCAGCCGGTATTCGATCCGCAGGCGCTGATCGATTTCCTCGATCGTGCCGAACAGGAATGCGGGAAAACCATTCCGGTGATTGCAGGGGTATGGCCGCTGGTTTCCTACCGCAACGCCCTCTTCCTGCAGAATGAGGTTCCGGGCGTAGAAATTCCGGAATCCATCATGGAACGCATGGCAAAAACCACGACCCAAGAGGAGGGCCGTCAGGTCGGCATCGAAATTGCCCGTGAAATTCGCGATGCAGTTGCAGATCGCGTGGCCGGATTCCAGGTCAGTGCGCCGTTCGGAATCGTCGAGCTGGCACTGGCTGTGCTCGACTAATCAAAAACCACGACCGATAGGTTTACAGCAGGATAGCTTTTGACTACTATCCGGCTGTAAACTTTTTTAAGGGGATATAATTTCTATGGCATCAGAGAAGAAGTTCAAACGCATCCTGCTCAAACTCAGCGGAGAAGTTCTCCAAAATAAGGAGAAAAACCTCAGCATTGACCCCGATATTCTCTCCTCCATCGCCGAACAGTTTCAGAAACTGCTCGCGGAAGGTGCAGAAATCGCAGTGGTCATCGGCGGAGGAAATATCTTTCGAGGATTGAGCGGCGAAAAGAGTGGCGTTGACCGCACGACCGGCGACCATATGGGCATGCTGGCAACGGTCATCAACAGCCTGGCACTGCAGACCGCGCTGGAAGCTGTCGGCATCCAGACGCGCACAATGACCGCCATCAACATCCCGGCCGTAGCCGAGCCGTTCATCCGCCGCAAAGCGATGCGTCACATGGAAAAAGGCCGTGTGGTTATTTTCGGCGCCGGCACAGGAAACCCGTTTTTCACAACCGACAGTGCTGCCGCTCTGCGCGCTACCGAAATCAATGCGGACGTGTTGATGAAAGCCACGAAGGTAGACGGTATTTATACCGCTGACCCGGTTAAAGATCCGACCGCCACTAAGTATGATGAGATCACATACACCGACGCATTGAGCCAGCGCCTCCGCATTATGGATGCCGCGGCATTCTCGCTCTGTATGGATAATCAAATCCCGATCATGGTATTCAACTTCTTTAAAGAAGATGAAATCCTGCGTGCATTTAAAGGCGAAAAGGTCGGCACGCTCGTACACGAATAAACACACTTTTTTAACCCTATTCAGCCAAGGAGAGATAAATGGACACACTAGAAGAAGTATTGATGGACGCTAAAGAAAAAATGGACAAGGCGGTAGCCTTCCTGGGCCAGGAGCTTCAGGGTATCCGCACAGGCAAAGCATCCCCGAACCTGGTAGAAAACATTACCGTTGATTACTACGGTTCTCAGAGCCGCCTACGCGATATTTCCAACATCTCCACTCCGGAGCCGCGCCTGATCGCCATCTCCCCGTTCGATCCGTCCTCTCTGCCCGCAATCGAAAAAGCGATCGTGGCAGCTGACATCGGTCTGGCACCGATGAATGACGGCCGTCTGGTTCGTCTGGCTATCCCGGAACTGACAGAAGAGCGCCGCCAGGAACTGGTGAAAGTTGCTAAACGCACAACTGAAGATCAGCGTGTTGCCGTTCGTAATATCCGCCGTGACGCAAACGACAAAATCAAGGTTTTGCAGAAAGACAGCAAAATCACGGAAGATGATCGTGATTCCGGCTTGGAAGACATCCAGAAAACTACTGACGCACACATTAAAAAAATGGATGAAACTCTTGCCGCTAAAGAGGCTGACATCCTCGAAGTGTAAAACAATCGCGCTATGCGATGACGGGCGCGCTCTGACGCGCCCCCATTTTTTATGAAAAAAGTGCTTATAGGAATCAGCGGCGGAATTGCCGCCTATAAAGCCGCCACAGTGGTCAGCAAGCTTACACAGGCGGGCCATGATGTGCGCGTAGTGATGACCGAAAACGCAACGCGTTTCGTGACGCCGCTGACCTTTGCCGCCCTAACCCGTCAGAAAGTGCTTACCAGCGTCTTTCCGAGCGAAATAAGCGGCGATAAGGATGTAATCTATCCGCACCTCTATCCCGCCACAGAAGCCGATCTGTTCATCGTGCTTCCGGCTTCCGCTAATGTAATCGCCAAGCTGTCGCACGGCATCGGTGATGACGTACTGACCACCGGCGCGCTCTCTTTGCGCGCAGACTGCGATCGGTACTTTTGCCCGGCGATGAACTCGCAGATGTGGGAACAGCCGGTGGTGCAGGATAACGTCGCAAAACTGCGTCAGTACGGCTGGCAGCAGATCGGTCCGAATGAGGGACTGATGGCCTGCGGCGATACCGGTGCCGGGCGCATGAGCGAACCTGAACAGATTCTTGAAGTTATCTTCAAGGCACTCGAAAAATGAAACGGGTTTTAATCCTCTCCGGCCCGACACGGGAACACATCGACCCCGTCCGCTACCTCAGCAACGCCTCCAGCGGAAAAATGGGTAAGGCCCTCGCAAACGAGGCAAAATCGCGCGGTTTTAATATCGATTTCATCTCCGGTCCGGTTTCACCGGAGAACCTGCCGGATAATGTAAACCTGCATCCGGTCACCGGTGCCTGCGAAATGCTTGAAAAAGCGCGCACTCTTCTGCCGAATGCCGATCTGATTATTTTTGCGGCGGCAGTTGCTGACTATATGCCTGCGGAAATTTCAGAAGAAAAGCTGCCAAAATATACCGAGGAATTTACGCTCAAACTCAAGCCGACCCCGGATATCGCCAAAACGATCTGCGCCGAAAAGCGCGAGAACCAGATTACCATCGGCTTTGCCCTGCAGACCCATGACGGCCCGACAAAGGCGCGTGCAAAACTGCAACGCAAAGGTTTGGACGGAATCGTGCTGAATGATCCATCCACACTGGACGCACCGGATGGCAACTTCAGTTTCCTTGGCACCAATGCCGAAGATTTTGACCTGTGGGGCCGCATCAGCAAAGAGGAATGCGCCAAACGGATTTTTGGCGCACTTGGATAATCGATCAGCGATTAGCTTCCCTGCTCTTCCGCTCTTTTCTCCCTTTCCGGGACACCGACGGTTTTGAGGGATCAAAATCCTTATTTATTCCCGGCATTTGAGCGGAGATATCCGTCAGGTATTGCTCGAGCCGCGTTTTTAGTTCGACAGCTTTTTGAGGGAATATTTCCGATAAATCTTCCTGTTCACCAATGTCGTCGGACAAATTGAAAAGCTTGACGCTCCCGTCTTCGTACCACTTCATGAGCTTGAAATTACCCGACAAAATGGCCGAGTGAGGCGTATCCCCCTGATAATGAGGGAAATGAAATACAAGTTCCTCGCGCGGACGAACAACCCGACCTTTTCCCGCAACAAACAGTGGAGAAATATCGCCACCTTCCAGGCCTGAGGGTAAAGGCTCCTCGACTCCCGCCAACGTGCATAAAGTCGGATAAAGGTCATAACCTACCACACGGGAATGACAATACGTGCCAGCCTTTACTGAAGGACCACGAATAATCAACGGAACGCGAATCCCCCCTTCCCATACTCCGCCCTTGCCGGCCGTTAAAGGACGGACATTTTTTCTTTTGCCGGGCCGGGCTTTTCTCCCGCCCTTACCGCCTCCACCATTATCGGACATGAAGATCACATAAGTATGGTCGGTAATACCCAGTTCATCAATTTTCTGCATTATCAGGCCGACTCCGTCATCCAGATGTTCGGCCATGGCCATACGCTGCACGGACTTAGTTTCTGCACTGTCTCCTGAAAGAGATGCATATTTTTCCAGAAGCTCCGCGCTGGAGTTTTCAGGGTAATGCAACGCATGATGCGAAAGCTGGATAAAGAAAGGTGTATTGCTCTTAACGTTCTTTTCCATAAATGCGTTCGCGCGCTCCGTAATACCAAAAACATCAGAGGGGTTGGGCGCATGGTGGGGTGCAGCATCCTTATTGCCCGTGTCCCCGTCAGATTCATCATAGCCATGCTGCTCCGGCCCGCCGCCGGACAGGTGCCACTTACCGTAATGTGCAGTGGCATAGCCCCGGGTCTTGAGCATTTCGACAAGGGTAATTTCAGAGTCCTGAATTTTTCTCGAACATACCGGAGGAATCAACGGGTAATTATCAGCGGCCGTAACTGATCTGGAGGCTTTCGTCCAGTGAAGCTGTGCTGGACTTTTTCCCGTCTGCAAACTGATGCGGGTGGGTGAACATACCGGAGCCGGAGCATAAGCTGCTGAAAAGCTCATCCCCCTCGCCGCAAGCTGTTCAAGGTTTGGAGTCTCAACAAACCTGCTTTTTGAGCCGGGAAATTCCGGATGCATTTGTACCGACGTGTCCGTCCAATCCTGGTCATCGGAAAGTATAAAAACTATATTTGGACTCCCCGATACGGACGGCTGATTAATGATCAGGGTTATGGCAGTTACGAAAAAGCTCAATCTCATTTCCGGCCTCCCTTTCCTCTTGGTGCATTAGTTACTTCTTCCTCTGAAAGCGTACCGTCTTCATCCGCATCCATTCGCATAAATTTTCTTCGGGCACGCTCTTCATCCACTCGACCTTTCTTTAGTTTTTCCTGAAAAACAAATTCATCAAATGAAACAAATCCATCTTTGTTTTCATCCATACGGGCAAAACGATTTCCTTCGCGCGGCCGACGACGCGAGGTTCTTTCATCTTGAACATTCACCTTCCCATCACGGTTTTTGTCGGACTTATCAAAGAGAGCCTCCGTTTCATTCATCATTTCCGACCGAGTGATTATTCCATCGCCATCGCTGTCCAGTTCCCTTGCATGCAGCTTGATGAACCCGCCCATGGCTGATCGGGCCATGCCCTTCCCCTTCAACTCGGGTCCCGTCAGTTCGTCGTCTTGATTTTGATCGTACAAACCGAAGGCCTTTCCTGCTTCATTAAGCATTTCAACACGAGCAACCGCGCCGTCATTATTTACGTCGAGTTCACTTGCGTGTTCGAGCAGCCACGGCCTATCAAGCCTTCCTGATGCTCTATCCGGGCGTTCACCTCCTTGGAGCGATTTCAGTGGCGATTTATTCGCAGGAGAACAAGCTCCATCGGAAGCAGCTATCTGACGAACCGTGCCTGGGATATTCATAGGAATAGCGCACAAATATGTGCGAGCTGTTATAAACAGGGTGCGCCGATCTACACCTCCAAACGCCACATTGGTAGCACGCGCTGGGACTTCAATGGTTTCGATCAATTCTCCGGACGGGCTGTAGACTTCAACCGGACCGGGGGTTGTGTAGAGATTGCCGGTTGCATCAAGCGTCATGCCGTCGCAACGAATTTCTGTGAACAGCGTTTTGCCGCTAAGCGAGCCGTCGGGCGAAATCGTATATTTCCAAATTTTTTGATCACCCGCATCGGCGACATAGAGCGTTTTGCCGTCGGGCGTTCCGATAAGTCCGTTGGGCCGGATGAAGTCGTCGATTACCCGTACGATTTCGGAGCGATCAGGTTTGATATAGTAGACGTGCTCGCCGTCCCTTATTTTTTCAGCACGGCCATACATGGGGTCGGTAAAATAAACGCCGCCCTTCAAATCAACCCAAAGATCGTTCGGCTTGTTAAACCCGTCGGCCAGAATCTCGTCACCGTTTAGCGTCACTCTGCCGTTCAACCCTTCACAGGCAATCAGATTGCCCGCCGCGTCAAAGAAGAGTCCATTCGCGCCGCCGCTATTTTCGCGGAACACCTCTATATTTCCTCCGGTTGAAAAACTGTAGATGCGCTCCGTCCGAAGATCGGAGAAATAGAGTTTGCCGTTGGCATCAGCGGCCGGGCCCTCTGTGAACTCGAATTCATCGCCCAGAATTTCCAATTCTCCGGATATCAGCGGGACGTCACCTTTCACTTCGCGAACAACGCGCAGCCCAATGTGATAATAGGGATGGTCCGGATCCTGTGGCCCGCGGAAGTAGCCGGGATTGCGATTAGAAACGCGCGAGTATCCCCACTCCCCGTTGAACCAGTTTCCACTACGCAAAACATGATACTCCTTTCCATCAGGCATGAGCTTTGCGAGCTCGGGGTCGGCGGAGCTTTGAGAATAAAGGTCGTTGCACCATTCCCACACATTTCCGGCCATATCGTGAAGGCCGAAGCCATTGACGCCATTTAAGGTTTGGTAACCATCCTTTAGTGCTCCATCGTAAAAACCGACGGATGTGGTAAACGGCTCATCCCCGGATTCGTAGGGGTCGCCGGAATGCGGCCAGTTGGCGCGCGCCGTGTTGTCATCATCGCCCCATGGAAAAACAGCGTACGGATAATACAGACCGCCGCGCCCCGCGTATTCCCACTCCTCCTCGCTCGGCAGGCGATAGGTTTCTCCGGTGGCCTTACTCAGCCAGTCGCAATAGGCCGCCGCCCCCTCCCAGCGGATACCGGTCGCCGGGTGCCTCTCTTTGCCGTTGAGAACGGAAAACTGTTTGCCGTCGAATTCGATCCGGCTGTAAGGGCAACTGTCCCGCGTGTCGCACAGAAGCTGCGTCCCAAGCCATACAAACCCATCGCGAACGTCCACATCGCCGCTGTTGAGGAACTCGCAAAACTCTTCGAGCGTGACCTCATACTTGCCCATATAAAACGGATTGACCGTAACTGTACGAATCGGAAGCTCATCGTTGCGGTGCTCCCGGCCGCCTAAATCGTGATGATCGCCCATCTCAAACGTACCACCCGGAATACAAACCACTTCCGGCGCAGCCATCACGGCGGATGAAATAATCAATGAAAGCATCCAGGTGTATTTCATTTTTTTCTCCTTCCTTTTCCACGCTTGTCGCGGCCGCGTTTGCGGACTGCCGTCGGATCATATTCCGGATTCGGGGTCCGGAGGTCGCTATTGCCCATAAAACCGGGATCATTCCCCCCATGTCATCAATTAGAATCACCACGAGATTGAGGCGCTCAGCGATGGCCCGTTAACAATTGAACAGCAGGATAGATATCACAAAACAGAAAGACCGTTTGCGCCGCTTCATCTGCGTCCGCCTCTGCCGCGCGGGGCTTTATCCATTTCCTCCTGCGAAATGCAGGCGTTTCTGTCCGTGTCGATCTGATCGAATTTGCGCCGCGCCAGTTCTACATCCAGCTCGCCACGCTTTTCTTTTTCATGCGCGCAGAGTTCGTCAAAAGAGACGGCACCGTCGACATTACCTTTAAAAAACAGATTCCTGCTCAGCGGGCGGAATAGTCGCTCCAGAATTTAAAAAGAGAGATTCAACGGTTTCAGCTGACCGGCGGCCCGGCTTGACGCGAACGGGAGACTCATCATCGCTGAAAACCGGATGATTCCAGCCCATTGCGTACAAACGCGGCAATTTTAGCCTCATCTTCAACGACCAACACTTTCATACGAATATACTAACCCTCCGCAACCGAATAAACACGGGCAAGCACATTACGATTTGGTCATCTGAGATAAGCAGACTTCCTTCGAGTCGTTTAAAATGCCCCCATCATGACACTACTGAAGGTAGTAACCGGCGAAGCTTCACGCATATCGTCGATGCCCGCACGCAGTTCAGCAACGAGCTTCTTAACCTCAACATACAGCTCGTCATCAGCGGCGAGTTTGCCGAGCGTACCTTCACCCTCAGCCAGACGCTCTGAAACCGTGCCCAGATCTTCCAGTATTTTATTGGCTCGCTCATAGGCTTCGCCGTCATTAACCAGCTTCGCCAGCGTGCCTTCGCCGGAGGTTAGTTTCTCGCTGAACGCCTTCAGCTCGGAAGTCGCATTCTTGATGTCATTGTAAACCGCATCGTCATTGATCAATTTCGCGACGGTGCCCTCGCCTGCATTAATCTTATCGGAAACCTCCGCCAGATTCTTCATTCCGATACGCAGGTTTTCCAGCGCACCGCCCTCCTTGAGGGCAATACGAAGCTCGTGCAGCAGCTCTGCGGCATCATCCATCAACACCACCGGATCGTCTCCGCTCAGCGTGGTTCCCGCCTGAACGGCCGGCTTATCGACTGAACCCTCGTATACGTTGAGGAATTTACCGCCCAAGGCCGATGACGACTGAATGGTAACCCGATAGTCTTCATATAGTTTGATGGGCTGTTCTGCGGAAAAATGGAGCAACACACCGCGCGGCAGCACTTGAATGTCTTTTACGACGCCGACTTTTACCCCTCGCAAGAGAACGTTATCTCCCTCGCGCAAGCCGCTGACGCTGTTGAAATAGATGCTCATCGGATATTTTTTGGCGAAGATACTGTCCTCTGAAAGAACAATCGTAAACACCCCCAGCAATACCAGAATGCAGAATACTAAGACGCCGACGAGAACTTCGACAGTGGTTGTGCGGTTCGCTTTATTCATGGTTTGCCTCTCTTTCCCAGGAGCCCTTGCGTGTGATGAATTGTGATTCCAGAAAACTTTTCACGATTTCGTGTTCAGATTTAATAAACTCTGCTGGCGTTGCATTGGCAATAATTTTACCGCCGTGCAGCATGATAATGCGCGAACCAATGGCCAAGGCGCTGTGCAGGTCGTGCGTTACCACCACGCTGGTTACACCCAGCTGTTTCTGCATATCAATAATCAGATGATCGATGCGGCGCGACGTGACCGGATCCAGTCCGGATGTCGGTTCATCATACAGAATAATCTCCGGATTGGTTACAATCGCACGCGCCAGACCGGCCCGCTTCTGCATACCGCCGGAAATATCAGAGGGATACTTTTCAGCCGCATCCGACAAATTAACCAGCGCCAGTTTCTCGTCGACGCGCCGATATATTTCATCGTCAGCCAAATCCGTTTTTTCCTTCAGGGGTAAGGCGACGTTTTCGCGCACAGTCATCCACTGAAGCAATGCGGCTCCCTGGAAAAGGACTCCGAATTTTTCGCGCATTGAGATCAGCCGCTTATCACAAAGCTCACTGGTCTCATTCCCATTCACGAAAATCTTTCCCGAATCCGGCGTTAAAAGCTGAATCATATGCTTCAGCGTGACGCTTTTACCGGCGCCGGAAAGCCCGACCACCACCGCAGTCTCGCCTGGGTGAATGCGAAAGCTCACATCATCCAGCACTTTCTTTGAGCCAAAGGCCTTGGTTACATGCTCGAAGCGAATCATCGATAAAACAGTCCTGTAATAAAGTAGCCCATAATCAAAATCAGCAGAAAGGAAACCACCACGGTTTTGCGGGTGTTTCGTCCAACACCGACTGCGCCTTCGCGTGTCGCAAAGCCTTGATGACAGGCAACCGTAGTAATAATCAACCCGAATATATAGGCCTTAAAAATACCCACAAACAGGTCTTTGTACTCAGCGACCAGAAACGCATTGTCGAAGTATTTTTGGAAGGAGACGCCCAGCTGGAATGCGCCGACCAACGAACCGCCCAGAATACCGACCATATTAGCATAAAGAGTCATTGCCGGAGCCATCAGGCTCAGCGCAAACAGGCGCGGCATCACCAGGAAGCGGTGCGGATCAATCGACATAACCTCCAGGGCCGCAATCTCCTCAGAAACCGTCATCGTGCCAAGCTGTGCGCAGATCGCAGAGCCGACACTTGCCGCCAGAATCAGGCCCGTCATAAAGGGCCCCATTTCACGCAACATTGTCACGGCAACAAGAGTACTGATATTGGCCTCCTGCCCGTAATCGCGCAGTGCCAAGCCAGCCTGAAGCGCCAGGATCATTCCTGTAAAAAGCGCCACAACCGTAATGACCCCAATACTTTTCACGCCGGTAATAAACATCTGCGCAAAAACTTCATGGTGGCTACGTTTGCTGAACGCCTGCGGCAAATAATTAGCCGCGCGCATGAGCATAAGCAGTGCTCTTCCGGTTTCACGCAGTGCTAAAAGCGTGCGCCGACCGAGTGCGGCCATCTTGTTAGGGGCCGGCTCAAAAAAATCTGGTTCGCGAATGATTATAGCTACACGTCCTTCCCTGTCTTAATGAAATACAGGAATTGCCACTGGCTGTTCACTGCATCTCGTTTACGGCCTATCAAACCTTTCAACAATTTCCAACTTTTAACATCCTTTTTACGGTCATTTTCGTAAATCGGGAATATTGAGAAATGTGAAGAATCTTCACTCTGCTGGTTGCGGCAAAGCCCCCACAACAGCTCCTGCTCGAGCCCGTCGGCGTCCGACTGGTGATCGAACAGCGTTACGAAGGGCTGCCAGTTGCGTTCAATCGGGCCCAAGTATTTACGCGGCCACAGCTCCAGCATACGGAACCGCTTGGCATCCCCGTCACGCCGGTAACTCATCAACGGCCAAAACTTCCAGTAGCGGGATAACTTTTCACCGTCAGGGGCCGTCAAAGAATCCGCCCCCCATACCGGCAACAGATCCCAGCGACGCTGCACCCCGTCACCCTTCTCGGTTTTCTGATACCAGCCCAAAGGCCAGAGCAGGAACCGGCGCACATTACCGTCGGACTCTTTATGCCCGTAAATCGGCCAGACGTATGCCTTCTCAGTTTTACCGCTCGCAAACTGCAGAAACGGCCACGGGCAGTTCGTTACATTCTGTTTGGGGCTGCGCGTAAAACGGAACAGCGGCGGAATCACATACGTCGTTTCTTCCTGCCCGACTTTGCCGTGCCCATAGATTGGAAAGAGAATCCAGCTTGTGCCCTCCCGCTTTCCGGTATAACGCGCATGCGTCCAAATCGGCCACAGCACAAACTGTTTATGCCACTGATCTTTGCGGGTGGAATAGCCGTAGATCGGGAAAACGCGATGGCGATCATCTTGCGGACCTTTCGTACGGGAGTAGATTGGCCACAGCACACTCGTCGTACGCTGGTCCCCCACGTTGCTTTTGCCCCAGATCGGGAACAGCGCAAACGTGATCTTATCGCGGCCGAGAAACTCATAGATGTTTCCACCCAGCGGGAAAACCGCGTGATAATCCTCGCCCTCAACGTTACGCCCCTGAAAATAGATCGGCAAAAACCATGAGCGGTAACGGCCGTTCTCTTCAGCGGCATCGAATCGTTTGCCGGAAAAAATCACGAACGCACGCCAGTTACTTTCCTGGCCGAAATACCAGCGCTCGTACAGTGGCCAGAGGACTTCGTACTGCTCCGCTACACGCGTTTCATTCTCCCAATGCGTTATAAACGGACGGACAGAATCTACGTAATACTTATCGGTTGCACGCTGCTCAAGCAAGGGGCCCAACGCGGTTGTGCGTTCGGCATCATCCTGCGCAAAATGACTGAAGCAAAAACCCCAGTCACTGTCCGCTGCCGCCGGCCCACAAACCGTGAATGCCAACAGCGCCGTAAATATCCGTCCAAGCTTGCTCATTCGTTACCCAATAGACTTCCTTACAACATCCGCAAGTTCTTCGGTCAGGCGTTGCGTTACTGCCTCCGACGGTCCTTCAACCATCACTCGACACATAGGTTGCGTGCCCGAATAACGGATCAACACCCGGCCCTCATCACCCAGTTCTGCTTCAGCTTTTGCAACCGCCTCTGTCAGCGCGGTCAGAGTTGAAAGCTCCGGTTTCTCCTTCACATCCACATTAATCATGTATTGCGGGAAAATCT
>JBHORO010000012.1:0-42964 GCA_042566005.1 Verrucomicrobiota bacterium | reverse complement strand
AATCACCAGGCATTTACCGCGCAGCCCAACTTCGCCGCACCATTCACCCAGATTATCCAGAATGCCCTTCCCGATCCGAATCGGATAGGAACGGTCGCCCAAATCTACCAATACTTCTTTCATGCGTTTTCTCTGAAAATAAAAAAAGCGCCGGCGGACCGGCGCCCTGATTAGCGTGTGATTCCGGTCTGCGAGTTTTTGATAAACTCGACCAGATGCTTAACCTCTTCGGTCTGATCCAACGTGCTTTCAATCTGCTCAAGTGCCTGGGTTACAGACAACTCTTTGCGATAAAGCAGACGGAACGCCTCTTTAAGCTGTTTGCGGGATTCCTCACTGACACCCCGACGCTCCATACCGATTTTGTTAGTGCTGCGGATTTCGAGCGGTGAGCCTACACCAATCATGTACGGCGGCACATCTTTGCGGATCAACGAACCGCCGCCGATGAAGGCCATGGTGCCGACCCGACAAAACTGGACCACACCCACTGAACCTTCAATCGTAGCCATGTCTTCAACGACGACATGCCCGGAAAGCTGCGCGAGGTTAGCCATAATGACACGGTTACCAACCTGACAGCAGTGCGCAACGTGGCAGTAAGCCATAATCAGACAGTCAGAACCGACGGTTGTAAACTCGCCGTCGTTCGTGGCCGCATTAACGGTTACATATTCGCGAATCACCGTGCGGTCACCGACTTTAACGCCCGGCTTGCCGCCTTTAAATTTCAGATCCTGCGTCTGACCACCGATACGGGCGAACGGGTGCAATTTGCAGTCGTTGCCTATAAAGGTGTAGCCATCGACCACTACGTGGGAATAGAGCTCCGTGCCGTCACCGATGGTCACATCGGAACCGATCACACAGTAGGGACCGATCTTAACGTTTTCGCCGATTACGGCGCCATCATTAATAATGGCGGTTGAATGAATCTGTGCAGACATTCTATTAAGCTCCAAAAGCAAACATCATATCAGCTTCGCTGGCCAACTCTTCCCCAACAAAAGCTTCGGCACGAACCGAGGCCATACGACTGCGCATGCGAGTGATTTTAATCTCCATGCGAAGCACATCGCCCGGACGCACGACTTTGCGGAATTTAGCGTTATTGATGGCAGAGAAGTAAGCAATCTGCCCGCCACGGTGCGCCACTTTGTTCAACAGTACGCCCGCCACCTGCGCCATGGCCTCCAGCTGGAGCACGCCCGGCATAACCGGATTGCCCGGGAAATGGCCCTGAAAAAACAGTTCGTTAAAGGTCAGGTTTTTAATACCGGTAATCGTCAGCTCTTCCGTATCCATCTTCTCGATACGGTCGACCAGCATAAACGGGTACCGGTGCGGCAGAATATCCAAAATCTCGTTTGCTTCCATCAATGACATATCATTCTCCTTCAATGCTTAAAGAAACGCACAGCATAACCATCCGTTAAACAAAGGCAATCCCTATTCAGGGTCATGTTTGAGCGCATCCAAACCAGGACAACCCTCAGCAACGCGCCATTTATGCGGAAAGTCACGACATTGTTGCGGTCGGGCCTCGTAGGCCACGCACTTGTCACCCTCCAGAAAGATACAGGTTTTGTCCGGCGGATCAACCAGACGCAACCCGCGGCGGTTCGGTGCGAGTTCAGTGTATTTTTCAACAAATTCCGCCTCGGAAATTCCGAGGAAACCCGCGAGCCGCGGGATATCTTCATCGATCAGCAGGACACTCCCGCCCCAACGGCAACATGCCCCGCATTTGCGGCACTCAAAACGGCTTAAATCAGGCTTTCTTTTCATGTCTGGCATAATGTTTATTTAACTACTCTAAAAATTGACTTTGAACGTTCAGGCGGGCAGAGTGTCACATTCACTTTCACTAAATCAACAACAGGAAAGGATCAATAATGAAAGAATACAAGAAATACCTTCTGCCTAGCCTTGCAGTAATTGCGGCCGCCACGCTGACCGCCTGCAACAAAGAAGCTCCGATAGAGCAGAAAGAAGTAGATCTTTCCAAAATTGATATTTTCGAACAGCCCGCCAAACCGGCCCCGAGCGCCATTGATCCGACAACGGTACAGGTCACCGTTAATGGCCAGGACGTTACCGTCGGCAAAATCATGCAGGCCGCCAATGCCCAGCTTCAGATGCTCGCGCAGCGCGTACCGGCGGAACAGCTGAATGCCGTCCAGCAGGATGTTGTCAAACAGGCCGAAGAAGGCATGATCATGGAAATCGTCCTGAAAGATGCAGCCAAAGCGGCAGGCATCACGGCCGAGCCGGCTGACGTACGTGCTCGCATCGAGCAGATCAAAACACAGCTTCCGGCTGAAATGAGCCTCGGGGATATGATTTCCCAGCAGGGCCTCACAATGGATGCATTTAAAGAGCAGCTGACAGCTCAGATGGCCATCCAGAAAATGATGGAAGCGGAAGCCAACAAAGTTGCTGAAGCAAGCGACGCCGAAGCGCAGACGTTTTATAACGAGAATACCGAACGCTTCATGCGCCCGGAACAGGTTCGTGCATCCCACATCCTGATCAAAACGGAAAAATCCGATACCGACGAAGTAAAAGCTGAAAAGAAAGCCAAAGCCGAAGCTCTGGCCAAACAGGCTAAAGAAGGTGCGGACTTCGCAACACTGGCAAAAGAAAACTCCGCCTGCCCGAGCAAAGATCAGGGCGGCGACCTGAACTACTTCGCCAAAGAGCGCATGGTTCCAGAATTTTCCGAAGCAGCTTACAGCATGAACGCGGGCGACATCAGCGGTGTTGTAGAAACTCAGTTCGGTTACCACGTGATCAAAGTAACCGACAAAAAAGCCGCTGAGCAGGTCGACTTCACCAACGTGGTTGCCAACATCAAAGGCTTCCTCACGCAGCAGAAAAAGCAGCAAGCGGTACAGGCCTTCGCACAGGATCTGCGCGCTAAAGCTGAGATCAAATATCCGGAAGCGAACTAAGCGTAACGCTCATCAGATATGCCAAAGGCCGAGGCTTAACACCTCGGCCTTTTTTTGTACCTGCCCACAAAGTTACGAAAGATTCACTAGACAGAAACTGCAGCAGCAAAGAGAGCGAGCATTCCGGTTACGATCCCGATCATACGGAAACAGCGCGGCGGTCATCCTTCCCCAAAAGGCACGACCCTGGCCCCCTCTTCCCCCTGATCATGCCTCTGGTGCAGCGGGTGGGTAAGCGGAATCTTTGGAACCCTCTCAGAGCACAAAAAAAAGCTTTGCAGGAAAACTCCCGCAAAGCCCTGAAAGAACTCAAGTCGTGCTTCTTATGCTTCTTCCGGCATAACGTCAACCGTAGCGCCCTTGGATGCTTTAGACGGCTTTTTAACTACGAGCATCAGTCCGAAGGATAAGATCGCCAGAATCGCAGCTGCCATAAAGGATTTAGTCAGGCCGAGCGATTTAGTCAGCGGGCAAGCCAGCGCCGCTACACCATAGGCCATGAAGATCACGCCATAGTTACCACCCAGGTTTTTGACGCCGTAGAAGTCAGCCGTCAGCACCGGGTAAACTGCAAGGAACCCACCGAAGCAGAATGCAATCACGGCCAGACAGATAAAGAACAACGTATAGTTGAGCGAAACCAGCGCCATAACGATCATGGCAACCGCCGTCAGCACAAACATGGTCAGAATCGAAGCCACGCGACCCAGCTTGTCGGAAAGCGTACCCCAACAGAGACGCCCCCCCCGCATTAAACATCGCCAGAATCGCAACCGCACCTGCCGCTTTAGCCGGCTCGAGACTTACCAAAGAAACACCAATATCTTTGGCCTGACTAATCACCATCAGACCGCTGATGCAGCCGAAAAAGTACGTCAGCCACAGCAAGTAGAACGCAGGAGTACCGAACATCTCGCCGATCGTGAAATCATTGCCGCTATCGGCCTCTGCTTTAGCGGTCAGATCGCCCGCCTCTTTCGCCGGCACGGACAACAGCTGCGCACCCAGCACCACGAGAACAAAGTAAATCACACCCAACCAAACGAACGCTTCCGATACCCCTTTAGCAGCCAGCAGAAAGACAATGATACCCTTGAAAACCAAGCTGCCAAGACCGAACGCGCCCACAGCCACACCCGTAATCAGGCCTTTCTGCCTCGGGAACCATTTAACACAAGTTGCCAGCGGGCATACATACGCCGTACCGATACCGATGCCGCCCAGAACGCCATACGTCAGATAAAGCATCCACGGCGCAGTTACCATGCTGGAAAGAAACACACCGGCGCCAAACAGGGCACCACCAATGGTGGCCACAATACGCGGCCCGATCCTATCCTGTAGTTTGCCGGAAAAAATAGTCGTCGTCGCAAAAACCGCGATCGTGATCGAAAACGTCAAAACAATGGCCGACGAATCGCAGCCGAATTTTTCAACCAGCGGCTGATTAAACAAGCTCCACGTATAAACCGAGCCCAAACATATCTGGAGCATAATCGCGCCCAGCACCACCAACCAACGAGTAAACTTACCGTTCATATCAACAACCCTCTCCTCGCCGCTAAAAACCGGCGTAATTAAAATCGCGCCCAGAAATACCACACCTCACGAAAAAAGAAAGCCACAATTTGCGACCACTCAAGGGGTAATATGCGAACCGAAATGAAAATGTGTACCAGCCCTCTGCGCTCGCTCGACGCCCTGGCGCAGACAAAACTCCCGCCTACTCCATAGTATTAAACAAATCGGGTGCGGACAAATATCCGCACCCCACCTGTGTCACATTTCAATGCACTCGAACTTATTCAGCGCTTTCGATAATGCGATAGAACCTTTTTCGAACCTCGTCAGGGTGCGACACCGTATCAGGCGGGCCAGTGTCAACCCACCGAATGTGGTCACTCTCAGCAAAGATTCCAGGCAGAACCTTTATCCATTCATTGAACAACGAGTCCGTATACAGAACGAAATAGGTACGCCCGGGAGCCGCATTGAAATCGATCTGATATGGCGAAGTGCCATTCTCATCAAGGACTTCACCAGCCAAAACGACCGGGCCTCCGAAGAGTCCTCCCTCCTCCGGTTCCTGCATACTCAACGAGACCGCCACACCGGGCAAAGGATCCGTGCCGGGCGGGTTGGTTTCATACTGGAGGATAAATTCCCTGCTGCCAAGCGGCGGGATCGTTCCCTCCCAGTAAACTTCAGGGTTACCGTCATTATCGGTCCCGGTTGCATTATAGAGACTGGCTCCGTCAGCAAGATTCGTCACCGTCAGCGTCACCGCATCAGCCGAAAGATCCGGCGAACTATTCGTAACCGTTATAACCTGCTCATACAGCCCGGTATCCGGGTTATACACAACGGGCCCCTCCACAATATCCGGTTCCGGAACCACAGTTACGGTAATGACATTGTCGACCCAAAAGCCGGTACTGGGGTCCGTGGCACGAACGGTAATAGACGCAGTTCCTGTTACGTCGTCGGCATAGTCAAGAACCAGTTCGTCATCAACGATCGCCGCGGCAACGAGCGACGGATTGCTGTTCGATACCACTTCATATACCAGGCCAGTACCGTGGAAAAGGTCGGTCAAAGGTATCTCGTCACTCGATCCGGCGCTCGCGACTCCGTTAGTCTCCTGGTGCAGGATATACGGCGTGTTATCGCTCACCGGAACCTCAATGATGTTCGAACTTGGACTAGTCGCATCCTGATTGGCGGCACGTACCCGGTAGTAGTAAGTAACACCATCAACCAGCCCGGTAACCGCAGCAACGGACGAATCGCCCATATTTAAATTATCGTAAATTCCGACAAAACTGCTGAAATCATCCGACTCAGAAACATCCAAGTAATAATGCGTAGTAATTGAATCCCAGCCTTCCCAGCGCGCGACAAAACGGTTCGTGGTCACATCGACCGCGGAAAGCGCCTCGGGTACAAACGGCGGGAAATAATAGGTAAACGCATCATCCAACGCCACCTCGCCAAACTCGGCGGAAGTCACCACGATACTTCCGTTGGTTTGCACCGGAGGATCGATGGCGCCGAGTGTCACAGTCACACCATGAATACCCTGAGAAACGACCTCCGCAGACACGCCGCAGATCGTTACATCCGTTATATCCATACCATTACCGATCCATAGCCCGTCGATGACGACTTCGGCGCCGCCATAAACCGATCCGCTATCCGGCGCCACATTAGTAATAACACCGATCACATCAAACGAATTGGTCACGTTCAAAGCCGAGCTCCATTGAATGTCGCCGAACTGATGAGCAACAATCTCAACCCGGCCCGCACCGCTGAACGTAAGGTTGGTTCCATCCGTGATAACAGCCGGGCCGGAGCCCACACTGAATTCAACCGGCAGAGAAGAACTCGCGCTGGCGGACAGACCAACGGTATTGGTCACTACCTGAGTTTCGATAGCCGGGAAAACAATCGCCGAGTCTAACCGCTGCCGTTCATCCAAGATCAATGAAAGGGAGGCCACCGGAAACGAGTCAGGCTGGGCTTCGTACTCGACCGTGAAGCTCATAGTTCCGAGCGGCGGAATCGTGCCCCTCCAGAAGATTTCTGGATTGCCGTCCATATCGACCCTGGTTGCATTGGACACAATGGCTGCATCAGCGAGATTGGTCACCGTCAGCGTCACAGCATCCGCCGAAAAATAAGGCGAGGTGTTCGTAACGGTTACCGTTTGTACCCAACCTACAGCATTCAACCCAAGGGAATCCCCCTGGGTCGGCTCCGGAACCACATTTACGGTGATAACGTTGTCAACCCAGTAACCGGTAGCGGGATCGGTGGCGCGAACGGTGATCGACGCAACTCCCGTCTCATCGGGAGTGTAGTCGAGCAGTACTTCGTCCCCGGCGATCGACGCGGCAACGAGCGACTCGTTGCTGTTCGACACCACGGCATAGTTCATGCCGACGCCATAAAACAGGTCGTCCAGGTGCAGTGTATCACTCGAGTTTGCACTCGCGACCCCGCTGAGTTCTTGGTGCAAGACATACGGTGTATTATTGCTCACCGGAACTTCAATGATATTCGAGTTGGAACTGAACATATCCTCATTGGCAGCACGTACCCGATAGTAGTAGGTAACACCATCAACCAGTCCGGTAACCGCAGCGGCAGTCACATTGCCTACATTCCAATTACTGTAACCTCCGACAAAGCTGCTGAAATCAGCCGACTCGGAAACATCCAGGTAGTAATGCGTAACCGTTTCGTCCGTGCCTTCCCAGCGCGCAACAAAATCCTCCGCAGTGATATACACTGCAGAAATAGCCAGAGGCGCAAGCGGCGGGAAATGATAAGTAAAGCCATCATCCAACACCATCGTACCAGAGCCCTCGGACTGCACTACGATATCCCCCGTGGTTTTCTCCTGAGGTTCGATCGCGGCAGTTATCACAGTCACACTATCTCCGGTCTGGGAAATAATCTCCGCAGCGACGCCGCAGATAGTCACATTCGTTATGTCCGTTCCATCGCCTAGCGAAATCCCGTCAATGACGACTTCGGTTCCACCGAGGAGCGATCCGTTATTCGGCGCCACATTGGTAATAACACCGATCACATCAAACGAATTAGTTACGCTCAGCGCCGCATTCCAATCGGAGTCGCCTGACTGGCTGGCAATAATCTCAACTCGACCCACGTCGGAGAACGAGAGGTTATTTCCATCTGTAATAACAGCCGGGCCGGCCCCCACGCTGAAACTAACCGGCAGACCGGAGCTCGCACTGGCGGACAGAACAACCGTGTTAGTTACCGGCTGATCTGTAATGGCCGATAAATTAATGACCTGTTCAGATACCCGCGGCTCACCAAGACCCAACGAAAGGGACGCTTCCGGCACCGAGTTGGGCGGGTTTTCATACTCGACAGTGAAATCCTTGCTCCCGAGCGGCGAGACCGTTTCCTCACTGTAAATTTCCGGGTTGCCGTCGTCATTGGTTCCCGTTCCATTAGCGAGGCTGGCTCCGTCAGCGAGATTCGTCACGGTCAACGTCACCGCATCGGCCGCAAGATCCGGCGAACTGTTCGTAACCGTCACAACCTGCTCATACAGCCCGGTTTCCGGATTTAGCACAGCCGGTCCCGCCGACAGGGTCGGTTCCGGAACCACGGTTAGCGTGATGGTCTCTTCAACCCAAAAACCGGTCTCAGGATCGGTGGCACGAACGGTGATCTCCGCGGTACCCGTCTGATCGTCCGCATAGTCAAGGTCCAGTTCGCCATCGGCGATTGTCGCGTTGACGAGCGACGGATTGCTGTTGGACACCACCTCATATACCAGGCCGGCACCGTGGAAAAAGTCAGTCAGATCCACCTCATCACTTGCCCCGGCGCTCACAACTCCCTCCGTATCCTCATACCGAGGGTACGGCGTATTGTCACCCACAGGAACTTCGATCAGGTTCGAGTTGTCGCTGGAGCCTCCCAAATTGGCCGCACGAACTCGATAGTAATAGCTGACGCCATCGACCAGCCCGGTAACCACAGAAGCATTTGCAGAACCTACATTCCGGTTATTGTAGCCATCAACAAATCTATAGAAGGAGGCCGTCTCGGAAACATCGAGAAAATAGTGTGTGGCCGATTCATCCGTGCCTTCCCAGCGCGCGGTGAAATGATCCGCAGTAACGTCCACCGCAGAGAGAGCCACAGGCGGCTGCGGCTGCAGCAAACGGTAGGTAAACGCATCCTCCGCCACCACTGTACCCAAACCGGCGGACTGCACTACAATATCCCCCGTGGTTTTCACCTGAGGTTCGATAGCGCCGGTTGTCACGGTCACACTGTGTTCATCCTGAGAAACGATCTCCGCCGGAACACCGCAGATCGTCACATTCGTTATGTCCGTTCCATTGCCGATCCATTGCCCGTCGATGACCACCTCAGCGCCGCCGGCAAACCTGCCGTTATCCGGCGCCACATTAGTAACAACGCCGATCACATCAAACGCCTGGGTTACAACCGGAGCCGCACTCCATTTTACGTCGCCTGTTTGGCTGGCAGAAACCTGCACCTGGCCCACCCCGGTGAACGAAAGTTTATTCCCGTCACCGAGGACGGCCGGGCCGGAGGCCACGCTGAAAGTAACCGGCAGACCGGAAGACGCCGTACCGAAAAGATCAAGCGTATTGTTTACTTCCTGAGTCTGGATAGCCGGGAAATAAATCACCTGGCCGGACAGAGTATACTCAAAGGCGTTGGTCTTTGTGGTATTACCATGACTTTCGGAATAGACCACCACATCGCCTATGCCGACGGGGCCGGGCGCAACCGTGACGACCACCCGATTAGGCGTCTGACTATCGATCGACGTCACACTAACGCCATTAAGCGTTACATTGGTAATATCCGTGCCGTTACCGAGGTTCTCTCCGTTAATCGTAACCTGGTACCCGCCAACGGTTTCCCCGTGATTCGGAACCACACCTGCCAAAGTACCGAAGACCAGATAGCTTGAGCCAGACCTGGCGCTTCCTGAATGACTTGCGAACCACGCCCCGGTAAGGATATCGGCAACACCGTCACCATTCACATCCCCCGCACCACTTACGGAATAACCGCTCTCGTCAGCGGTAGCCTCTCCAACGATACGATAACCGATCTCGCCATCCAACGCGTCCAGCGAGAACGAAGAGGTAAAGCCGCCGCGTTTACCGAAAAGCACATAGCATGAGCCAGAGCTGGATCCCCCCGGTGCATTAGAACCAGGCGCCCCGACAAGAAGGTCGTCAATGCCATCGTCATTCACGTCACCCACACCACTCACTGAGCGTCCGCTATGGTTATTACTACCAGTAGTACCATCAAGTCTGAAGCCAGTCGACCCGTTCAAATTCGACAACCAGAGCAATGAGGGATAGCCGCCACTTTTACCGAAGATCACATAGGCGGCACCAGCGCCGGAGTTTGCATTATACGCCCCGATGATAAAGTCATCAAACCCGTCATCATTCACGTCACCCGCACCACTCACTGAGCTTCCGGTGTTATCAAAGGCAGAAATTCCGTTAAGACGGAAACCATTATCTCCATCCAGCGAGTCCATCGAAATCAAAGAGCTGAATCCGCCATTTTTTCCGAAAACCACAAAACAGGAGCCCAAATTGAGGTTTCCGTCTACGGTCGCGTTAGGCTCCCCGAGAATCAGGTCGTCTAAACCATCGCCATTCACATCACCCGCACCGCTCACATTGACCAAATGATCATGAATGCCGTCAAGCTTAAAGCCGTTCACCCCTATCAGATCCAACACCGAAAACGATGCACCAAACCCACCATTTTTACCGAAAATAACATAGGCCTCGCCGCGAGCAGCACCGACAACGAGGTCTTCAAAGCCGTCGCCATTCACGTCGCCTGCACCACTTACAGAGTTACCAAATTGACCGTAGCTGCTCGCTCCGTCGATCCGGAAACCGGCCCGTTCATCCAGCGCGCCCAGCAGGATCGTGGAGCTGAAGTTGGCACTTTTACCGAAGATAACATAGCATGAGCCGGCTTGTACTTTCCCGCCCGCCTCCGCATTACGCGCCCCGATAATGATATCGGCAAAACCGTCACCGTTCACATCACCCGCTGAACTTACGGAACAACCGCTCTCATCATCCTCAGATAATCCTTCGATCCGAAAGCCGTTCGCGCCATCCAGTGATCCCAGCGAGAACGAGGGGTCAAACTCTTCACTTTTCCCGAAGACCACATAGCTAACGCCTCTATTTTCGGGCCCACCCGCGTCTGCAAGAGGCGCCCCGACAATAAAGTCGGCATAGCCGTCACCGTTCACATCGCCCGCGTCACTCACGGAAGAAGCGCTTCGATCTTCCACACCTTCACCGTCGAACCGGGCGGCGTCTGAGCCATCCCGCTCATTCAGCATAAGATAGGGTTCTGTTATCCCGTCATTAAAAATAAAACCTGTCGGATTATACGTGTAGGCATCCGTGAGCGTAAACCTATCGTTACCGATTAGCTCGATGTTCACAGAACCTTCGGCTCTCGCCGGCATGATGATATCCACCCAGTCGACACCTTGAGCGTGAATGTCGCCCAGCACACCGCCAACATATGCGGAGTAAAAAGTGTCCCACGTTTCCCCAGAAACCCTAACAGTATTTCCACCAACGAGCGGCCCGCTGGAAGGGCTGACTGTGATCGCCGCCTCCGCCGTTGCCACCCAGGAAACTACCGCTGCAACTATCACAGCCAATAATTTTTTCATATGTTCGTCTCCTGTCTTTTTAAAGCGTTATCTTAAATTAGTCGTCTAAACTCACGATCCGGTTACAAAAAAGAGAGCGTTCTCCAAGTGCCCCCCTCAAACGCGCACCAGACGCGCAAGGTTATTAAAAAAAGCAAACCTGACAAAATCGATCCTATATTTTTTCTCAGAAGTAATGTCCCATCATCACTCATGCGTCGCAATCCAAAACATTAAGCAAAATTCCGTACTGCCAGATTTTGATTACACCCGTCGCCTCTGGACCGAACGTCATGAAAAACAGAGATGAGACCGAAAAATACGGAAAAGCCCAAAAGGGATTTATCGCATTCGCTCCAGAGAAAAGTTATTCGCGCAAACAGAGCGTCGCAAGAGGCTGGCTATCCGGCGCGCATAACCCAAAGAAATTAACTCGACCACCTCGCCTCCCACACAATAGATAAGATGCATTTAACGCTGTATCCGGGGCGGGTTTTGGGATAGGTTCTCGACCGCTTATTAACGGCTACTGAACTGAATAAATAGGTATCCATCGCAGAGCCGCAAAGGTCGCAAAGCTTTTTTAAAAGACCCTGCGCTCCCCACGCCCCTGCAAAAAACATTTGGCATTCGTTATGACTAGATGCGTTGACATGAATCATTTAGAAGAAGCAGCAACCTGCCTGCGCGGCGGCGGATTGGTGGCGCTGCCGACGGAGACCGTCTACGGACTGGGCGCCAACATCTTCATTGATGAGGCCGTTCGAGGCATTTTCAAAGCCAAGGGGCGCCCGTCGGACAATCCGCTGATTGTGCATATAGCGCGCCGGGATCAGGTAGACGAGCTGGTGAGCCATATTCCAGCTGAAGCAGAAAAGCTGATGTCGCAGTTCTGGCCGGGCCCGATCTCGTTTGTATTCCACAAGAGCGACAAGGTTTCTGCACTGGTGTCCGGCGGGCTCGATACGGTAGCGGTTCGCATCCCATCACACCCGGCGGCACTCAAGCTGCTCGACCTGGCCAATGTTCCGGTGGCGGCACCAAGCGCAAACTCTTCCGGAAAACCCAGCCCGGTGGACGCGGAGCATGTGCTGAGCGATCTGGAAGGCCGGATCGATTTTGTGGTCGATGGAGGCCGTTGCGATGTCGGCATTGAGTCGACAGTACTGGACTGCACATCCTACCCGTTTACCGTGCTGAGGCCGGGATCTGTTACAGTGGAGATGCTGTCGAAGGTCTGCGCGGTAACGGTTCGGACGAAGACCGGCGAGGTGGCCCGCAGCCCCGGGATGAAGTACCGTCATTATACTCCGGAAGCGAAAGTCTATCTGGTGACGGGCGAGCCGGGCGATGCAGCGAATCGCTTTGCCGGACAGAAGGTCGCCTACATCGGCATGCGTCCATTCAGCGGCGAGCTCCGTTATATCGCCGAATCCATTGAGGATTTCTCGCGCAACATCTTTGCGATGTTCCGCGCCTTTGACCGTGCCGGCGCAGATATCATTCTAGTAGACGCCGTCGAGGAAAGCGGCATCGGCATGGCCCTGATGAACCGCCTGCGTAAAGCCGGCGAGTTTTTGGATTAAGGTGTTCTGCCAAAGAGGCCCAACCGGACCGCCCTTTTCAATCCCCCCCGTCCCCATCGTCGATGGCTACATCCGCCTCGCGAGTCATGATCATAAAAATCAGTTTTTAATTTTCTGACAGAGATGGATGTGCAAAATACGGCGCCATGAACAAATTTTACGAAGGCATATCAGGACTGAACGAGCGGGAACTGCAGGAGAAGGCGTGGGTCGGCGACAGCGTACTGGGCCTGTTCGCGCGTGAATGGCTACTCAAAACGCACGGTCGGATCGAATCGGACGAATTCATCCAAATGACCTGCAACCAGTTTCTATCCACCATGGGCCAGCCCACCAAAATCGAGGCGCGCATCGGCCACGTTTATGAAACCGAGGGCCTTGCGGCGGCATTTGCCTTTATGGAAACCGAACTGATCCCGCAATACCTGATAATGAAAAAGAACCGCCTTAAAAAACATTAGAAATTCCGACATATCCCCATGAACACCGAAGGATCGGGAGAGAGAACCATGATTTCAGATTTTGCCAAACAGAAGCTGCTGGGATTCCAGAAAAGCGAGATTACCGAATACCACATCTACACCAAACTGGCCGAACTCCAGAAGGATGAGCACAACAAAGATATCCTCCTGCGCATCGCCGATGATGAGAAACGGCATTACGGCATCTGGAAGGAATACACCAACGAAGATGTTAAACCGAACTGGCTCAAAGTCAGATGGACGGTGGCGCTCTGCCGCGTGCTCGGGCTGACCTTCGTGATCAAACTGATGGAACGCGGCGAGTCCGGCGCACAGGACAACTACCAGCAGCAGAGACTGCTCGAAGAAGTACCGCGCGCAAAAATCATCGCCGAAGAGGAAAACGCGCACGAAAACAAACTGGTCGAAATGCTCGACGAGGAACGCCTGCGCTACACCGGCTCCGTTGTACTTGGCCTCAACGATGCGCTCGTCGAACTGACCGGCGCGCTGGCCGGCTTCACGCTAGCCCTGCAAAACACGAAACTGATCGCGCTGACCGGCCTGATTACAGGCATCGCAGCCTCCTTCTCCATGGCGGCCTCCGAATATCTGGCGACCAAAACGGAAGACGACGGCAAACACCCAGTCAAGGCATCCATCTACACTGGCATCGCGTATGTCTGCACGGTTGCACTACTGATCCTTCCCTACCTGCTGCTGGAAAATTATTTTATCTGCCTCGGCCTGGCTCTGGTTGCGGCGGTAGTCGTCATTGCCTTTTTCAACTACTACATCTCCGTGGCACGCGGCGGATCCTTTAAGGCGCGCTTCCTGGAGATGACCGGGCTCAGCTTCGGTGTCGCCGGCCTGACCTTCCTGATCGGATTCGCGCTGCGTCACTTCTTCGACATCGAGGTGTAACGAAGAAAGCAGGACAAAGCCGAGCCCCCGACATCCCGACACACACGCACAAGCTGCACATTTTTCCGAGCGTGAGCTGAAACCCAAAATTTCACATACCGCCCCGAACTCAAACCAAGCGTATACGCAACATGAAAACGACACGCGTTTACCCTTAAAGATGCGTTATTTAACGCCAGCTAAAGCCCCCTGCAGACCAACCAGATTAGAATGAAAAAGATGCGAAATGCGGTCGACTGACCCAGCTCCAACGGGCATACTACCGCCTTTCTACCAATATAAGATTTTGGGAAAGACATACGAATGAATAAAAAATTATTGGACGCCTTGCAGACCTGCTACCGCTCAATGGTAGCATCACGTGCTGTAGACCAAATTCAGGCCGCCGCCGCCCAGCGCGGTGAAGTAAAGTTTTATATGCCCTGCTCCGGCCACGAAGGCCTAGCGGCAATGACTCCCCACCTAATCGAAGCGGACTGGCTGCATTGCCACTACCGTGACCGGGCGCTGGCGTTTGCGCGCGGGGTGTCTTGCGAAACCGTGATGCACGGCCTGTTCGGCAACGCCGAATCCAACTCCGGCGGACGCCGCATGCCGGCCTTCCCGTCCAATTCGTCGCTCAACATTCTGAGCACGCCGACACTGGTGGGCTATAGCGGATTGCAGGCAGCGGGCGTAGCTTCCGTGATCAAAGATCAGCCGAAAAAACCGTTGGTCGTCTGTTCCGTCGGCGAAGGCGCAACCCAACAGGGCGACTTTTACGAAGCCGTCGCAGAAGCCGTGCGCTCCAACCTGCCGGTTCTGTTCGTGATCGAGGACAACAACTACGCCCTCTCCACGCCAAGCGCGGGCCGCAACTTCTACAACCACGGCCGCGGAAACGACGATGCTTTCTACGGCCTGACGGTTCAACACGTTGACGGGTCTGACCCGCTGGCGGTTCACGAAAAAACCGGAGAGCTGATCAAGGAAATCCGCCAAACCCGCGGACCGCAGATTCTGGTGATGAACGTCGCGCGCCTCGAAAGCCACACCAATGCCGACGACCACACCGCCTACCGCTCCGCTCAAGATATCGAGAGCATGTGGGAAACGGCCGACCCGGTAGCCAACCTGCGAGCAAAGCTGATCGAACTCGGCGCAACAGACGACGAGCTGAAAGCACTCGAAGACGAGGTCACCATTCAGGCTGAAAACGCCTTCCAGACCGCAAAGAACAAAGGTACGGCTCCAGAACCGGAATACAGCGCGAAAAAAGCGCTCCCCGAATCTCTGACTGATAAAAAAGAGTACCGTGGTGCCGATGACGACCGCTCGCTCTCCATGCTCGAAGCAATGCGCAACACCCTGCGCGAACGCCTCGGCTCCGACGAAAACGTCACGCTGTTCGGTCAAGACATCGAAGACCCGAAAGGTGATGTATTCGGGCTGACCCGCGGCCTCAGCACCGATTTCCCGAATCAGGTCAACAACGCTCCGCTGGCGGAAAATTCCATCATCGGCCTTTCCATCGGTCAGGCACTGGCTGGACGCCGCCCGGTTGCAATGATGCAGTTTGCCGACTTTATGCCAGTGGCCTACAGCCAGATTCTTTCCGAACTCGGCAGCATGCACTGGCGCACAAAAGGCGACTGGAACTGCCCGGTAATCGTTATGGCGATCTGCGGCGGCTACCGCGCGGGCCTCGGCCCGTTCCACGCCCAGACCAACGAAGCAACGATGGCACATATACCGGGCGTGGATGTCTACATGCCGTCCAACGCGGCGGATGCAGCGGGCATGCTCAACGCGGCCTTTGAATCCGGCCGTCCATCCGTTTTCTTCTACCCGAAAGCGTTGATCAACCAGCGCGAAAACATGACCTCCGCCGATGTTGCGAACCAGATCGTGCCGGTTGGCAAAGCGCGCGTGGCGCGTCCGGGTAACGACCTGACGCTGATCAGCTGGGGTTCCACCATGCCGATCTGCGAAGAGGTAGCCGATACACTGGCCGAATCCGACTTCTTTGCGGAAGTCATCGACCTGCGCACCATTTTCCCGTGGGATGTTGAAACCGTACTACAATCCGCCCGTAAAACCGGCCGCGCAATTGTGGTGCACGAAGACAATATGACCTGCGGCATGGGCGGTGAAGTACTGGCGACCATCGCCGAAAAAACCGGCGGCTCAGTCAAACTGGCGCGCGTAACGCGGCCGGATACATATGTGCCGTACGAATTCCCGACGCACAAACAGGTCCTGCCCTCCTTCCAGCGCGTGCTCGGATCATCGTGCGAACTGCTCGACCTCGACCTGCACTGGGAAAAAGGCAGCGAGAAGTCCGAGTCCGGCGAAGCCGTGATCAACGCGATCGGCTCCAGCCCGACGGACGAAACGCTGGTCATCACAGATCTCTATTTCAAAGTCGGCGATCAAATTGCTGAAGGCGACACAATCGCCACGGTGGAAGCCGACAAAGCGGCGGTTGATATTTCCGCTCCGTTCGGCGGCACTGTCACTGAACTCTGCGCCAAAGAAGGCGACACGGTAACCGTCGGCGAACCGCTGATGAAACTGATGGCTGAAGCGGGCACAAACATTTCCGAAGATGACATCGGCACACCGGTCATTAAAGCGCGCGAAACGCACGAGGTTGCGGCCGCGGAAGTTCAGGTTGTGCAGGAAGCCGCACCGGTTCAGATCTCTTCGATCACGACCGCGCTGGGTTCCCGTAAGATTTCAAATGAAGAGCTGCTTAAAGATGTCGAAGGCTGGAAGCCGGAAGATGTCGTCAAACGTACAGGCATCGCCAATCGCTACTGGATCGACGAAGGCGAAGATGCCATCAGCCTCGCGACGAAAGCCGCGACTGAACTGCTTGAAGTTGAAAACCTGCAGATCGGCGACATCGACGCGATTATCTGCAGCACAGGTACTCCGCCCGCAATGACCCCGTCCGTCGCCTGCAGCGTTCTGCACAATCTGAGCCCGGAAAAAGGTGAAGTACTGATGCAGGCGCATGATGTGAGCGCCGCCTGCTCCGGCTACCTCTATGCCCTGCAGCAGGCTTACGATGTTCTGCGCGATAACCCGGCAGCCAAAGTGATGGTGCTCACCACCGAAACGCTCTCTCCGGTACTGAACCAGGATGATCCGAACACACTGATTCTGTTCGGCGACGCGGCCACGGCTTCACTCGTAAGCTGCGAAAAACGTCCGGGCAATATTCAGGCGACCGTCCAGCGTCCGGTTCTTTCGGCCAAAGGCGAAGTAGCGGAAACGCTGTATGTGCCTCTGCAGAAGAGCGATGAGTTTGTGCTGATGGACGGAAAACCGGTCTTCAAGCTGGCCGTGCGTAAAATGATCGACATGCTTGATCAGGCCTGTGCGAAAAGCGCGCTGAAGCTGGATGATCTGGTTCACATCGTACCGCATCAGGCGAACGAACGAATCATTGAAGCGATCCGCAAAAACCTGAAACTGGAAATGGGCATTGTCTTCAGCCACATCCAGAAATACGGCAACACCTCGTCCAACACGATTCCGATCGCGCTGGCGGAAGTGATGCCGCAGATCGAAGCCGGCAGCCACATCGGACTGGCGGCCTTCGGCGGCGGATTCACCTTCGGGGCGGGCATCATCCAGAAGGTGTAACCTGCAAGACAGATCAAAAAAAAGGCGCAACCGTTTGGCTGCGCCTTTTTTATTAGGTGAAAACTTCTAATTAAATACGACGGTGCGGTTTTTATGCACCAACACCTTGTTTTCAACATGATTGAGTACCGCGCGTGCGAGTACGATTTTTTCAACGTCGCGCCCTTTGCGCACCAGATCCTCGATGGATTCACGATGGCTGACGCCAACCACGTCCTGCTCAATGATCGGCCCCTCGTCCAGATCCGCGGTCACGTAATGGCTGGTGGCGCCGATAATTTTCACCCCACGGGCATGCGCATTGTGGTAGGGACGCGCGCCGGCAAAGGCGGGCAGGAATGAATGGTGAATGTTAATCACGCGGTTCGGATATTCGGCCACGAACTTATCGGACAGCACCTGCATATAGCGGGCCAGCACGATAAAATCGATCTGGCATTCGCGCATGAGCTCCAGCTCTTTGGCCTCCTGCTCGGCCTTGCTCTCTTTGGTGATCTCAAAGATGTGATACGGGATGCCGTATTTTTCTGCGACTGCAGCCATGTCCGGGTGATTACTGATGATCAGCGGGATCTCCACGTTCCACTCACCGGAGTAGTACCGAGCCAAGAGGTCGTAGAAACAGTGCGACAGCTTGGAAACCATCAACGCCATGCGCGGCTTGTAGTCGGAAAAACGCAACGTATACTTTATCGAATAGCGGTCAGCGATCACCCCGAATTTCTGGCTGATCTCGTCGCGGCGCAGGTCGAACGTTTCCATATCCCACTCGACGCGCATGAAAAACATGGAGTCCTCGCGGTCGACATGCTGCTCGAGATTAATGATATTTCCGCTGTGACGCTTCAAAAAATCAGTGACTGCCGCCACCAGGCCCTGCTGGTCAGGACAGGAAATCAACATAATTGCGGATGTACTCACTCTTTTCCCCTCGTATATGTTCAAATTACAAATCCCGAAAACTCTATAGACAATCCCGCGCCAGACCAATAGATTTTTACCTATTCTGCGCTAAAGAAAGGACGCAACAACTATGAACAGAAAACAGGTATTACTGGCCCTGCTGGCAACGGCACTCTTCGCGGGAAACGGATTTTCGGAAACTAAAGCTAAAAAAGGAGCAACTACTGTGAAAGTAGAACTGAACACATCTAAAGGCGTAATCAAACTGGAACTCAACAAAGAAGCGGCCCCGAAGACGGTCGACAACTTCGTATCCTACGTGAAAAGCGGCCATTACACGGGCACTATTTTCCACCGCGTAATTGCTAACTTCATGATTCAGGGCGGCGGCTTTGACACGGACTTCCAGCAGAAACCGGCCCCGAACACGGTTGAAAACGAAGCAGATAACGGCCTCAAAAACGACCGCGGCACGATCGCAATGGCCCGCACATCCGATCCGCACAGCGCCGGCGCGCAGTTTTTCATTAACACGAAAGACAACGGGTTCCTGAACCACTCCTCTAAAACCCAGCAGGGTTGGGGCTACTGCGTGTTCGGCAAAGTGACTGAAGGCATGGATATCGTTGACGCGATCGAAGGCGCTGCAACAGGCAACCGCGGTCACCACCAGGATGTACCGAAAGAGGACATCGAAATCATCAGCGCAACGGTGGCTGAATAAAAACCGCCGACTGACAAGAAGCCGTTGCTCCCGCTTGGAAGCAGCGGCTTTTTTGTTATGATAACCGCTATGAAAAATCAGATCGAACTCATTCAATCCTCCGGCAAAAAAGCCGTACTGGTCGTAACCGGCGGCGGCGTCGGGGCACTCGACGCCTTGCTGGCTCATCCCGGTGCCTCCCGCTTCGTGCTCGAGGCCTGTATTCCATACAGCTACCCTGCCCTGATCGACTACGTCGGCGAAGATGTGCTCCAGGCGGTCTGCGACGAAACCGCTCACGGAATGGCCGAAGCAGCCTACAAGCGCGGCCGGCGGCTGGATCCATTCGAACCCATCATCGGCATTTCCTGCACGGCGGCCTTGCAGACCCTTCGTCAACGAAAAGGGGAAGACAAAGCCTTTCTGTGCATCAAAGATCAGGATCGCCAGCTATCCAAGCTGATTGAAGTTCCGACAGGCACACGAACAGAACAGGAAGAATTTCTGAGTAAAGCCATTATCGAATTCGTGGTCGAATTTCTGGGAGTTGCATGAACAGACGGCTGGCTGATTTCCTGTGCGGCCGACAAGCCGCCCTGCTCTTCGACTTAGACGGTGAAATCAAATCCTTACCCGCACTTTCCGGTGCCCTGATTTTTCCGGGCTCCTTCAACCCTATGCACCACGGACATGAACGCATGTTCCGGCTCGCGGAAAAACTCACCGGACGTCCCGGATACCTGGAAATATCCGTGCAAAATGTGGACAAACTCGCCCTGAAAGCGGACGAACTTGAAGCCCGACTCGAAAGGCTGAAGGGAAATTTCCGCATCTTGCTGACACACGCACCCCGCTTTATCGAAAAAGCCCGCCTCTTCAACGGCTGCACTTTTCTGATGGGTTACGATACCGCAAAGCGCCTGATCGACCCGTTCTACTGCAAAGAAAGCTGCGTCGAGGAAATGCTGTCACGGTTTCAGCAAATGAACGTCAAATTTCTGGTGGCAGGCCGTGCAAACAAAGAAACGTTCCTGACTTTGACAGACCTGAACATCCCTGCTGAATTCACAAGCATGTTCGAGGGAATAAGTGCCGATCTTTTCCGCGAGGACATCAGCTCAACCGAGATACGAAAAAGCCGGGAATAACACCCGACTCCGCCTACTTCTCTTCGGAAAATTTGACCAGCTTAACCGGCCCGCCCAGATCAGGCATCACGCCCGGCATCTGATCAACGTTAAATTCCGGGTAGTCATAGTCATTTGTCGTGGAAACCTGAGGCGCCTCGTTCAACAGCACGATCTCCGTGCCGTAAGGGTCGTCCTGCGGCACCATCGCCGTTGCATAATGATCATGATCTGTTCGGGCCAGATTGATCCCGATAAACACCATAAACAAGAGCGCCACGCCGTAACGCGGTTCCGAAAACATCCAACACAAATGCGACTGACGTCTTTCATAACGGTCCTCACTCAGACGAACCTCGCGCATAATATTGGCCACACCGCGCTCAACACGGCCGCTTTTCGGCTCCTCATATCTGCGCAGTGAAAGCAGGTCTTTGATCATCATTTGCTGAGCATACAACCCGCCGCAGGACTCACACTGATCAATGTGGGCCTGGACATCGGCGGAGACCTCTTCTCCGAGGCCCTCAAATATAAACTGGTTCACCTGCTTGCAGTTCATGGCGCAAATTCCGTTAATTTTTCCTGCAGCTTTTTGCGGGCGTAAAACAAACGCGAACGCACGGTGCCTACAGAACACTTCATTATCTTAGCGATTTCCTCATGCGGCATTCCCTGAATATCATGCAGAATAACCGCCTGCTTGTGTTTATCAGACAAGGTCTGAATGGCGTCGTTCAATTTTTTCTGCAATTCATTCAGCTTAACTTTACGCAACGGAGTCTCGCCACTGAAGAGACGCATGAAGGCAAGATCCTCCTTCACATCCGGATTCAGATCGTCCAAACGCATAGCCTGACGGCGCGTGCGCTTTTTACGGAAATTAATGGTGCTGTTAAGGGCAATTCGGTAGATCCAAGTGTAGAATCGGGATTTGCCGCGGAACGAGCCGAGCTTCGAGTAGGCCTTTACGAAGACGTCCTGAACGACATCTTCGGCATCTTCCCGGTTACCGGTCATATTATAGACCAAACCGTATATTTTGGAGTAATAGCGGCGTACAAGCTGATCAAACGCTGACAAATCACCCTTCTGCGACTGCAGAACGAGCTCTGCATCGCTCAACTCATTTTCGTCTGTCTTGTGTTCATCCACCATAAAGATGCAGATAAATCCTATTTTGCCCCTAAATTCAACCCCAAACTCGGATCTCTTCTTGTTAAGCAATTATCATGTTTACGACTGTTTCGCTAAGGTCAAAAAAAGCACCCCGAAAATCAGGGTGCTTTGGGTCGCCTTATTGAGATTAATAGCCCTCAATCGCCGCTTGAGCCGCGGCCAAGCGCGCAATCGGCACGCGGAACGGCGAACAGCTCACATAGTTGAGCCCGGCCTTACAGCAGAACTCCACCGATACCGGATCGCCTCCGTGTTCGCCGCAGATACCGCATTTCAACTGCGGGCGGGTCTGGCGACCACGCTCAACTCCCATTTTCACTAATTGTCCGACACCGCTCTGGTCCAAATGTTCAAATGGATCTTCCGGTAATATTTTCTGATCAATATAATCCGGCAGGAACGAGCCGATATCATCGCGGCTGAACCCAAAGGTCATCTGGGTCAGATCATTCGTACCGAAGCTGAAAAACTCCGCCGTCTCAGCCAGCTCATCAGCTGTCAGCGCGGCACGCGGGATTTCAATCATCGTGCCAACCATATACTTCAGGTTGATCTTCGCTTTTTTGATCGTTTCCTCTGCTGTTTTACGGACGATCTGCTCGAGACAATCCAGCTCAGTTTTACTTCCGACCAGCGGGATCATGATTTCCGGCCTCACCTTGATCGGCTTCTTGGCTTTTGCCATTTTGCAGGCCGCCCCGATAATCGCCTTCGTCTGCATCTCACAGAGCTCCGGATAAGTGATCGACAAGCGGCAACCGCGATGACCCAGCATCGGATTGAATTCATGCAGCTGTTTAACGCGCGCGGAAACCTTTCGTTCACTCACTCCGAGACGTTTAGCCATTTCCATCTCATCGCGTTTCGCATGCGGCACAAACTCGTGCAGCGGCGGATCCAGCAGACGAATCGTAACCGGCAGCCCATCCATCGCCTTAAAGATACCCTCGAAGTCCTTCTGCTGGAGCTTCAGCAACTTCTGAAGGGCATATTTGCGGCCGTCTTCATCCTCAGAGAGAATGAATTCACGGATCGCCCAGATGCGGTCGCCTTCAAAGAACATATGTTCCGTCCGGCAAAGGCCAATGCCCTCTGCACCGAAAGAGCGCGCATTGGCAGCATCTTTCGGTGTATCCGCGTTCGTGCGCACCTTAATTTTGCGGTTGTCGTCCGACCACTTGGAGATCAGCTCGTACATCTGATAAATCGGGTGCTTACGCGCTTCCGAATGGCCCTCAACAATCGCATATTCAACCGGGCTCGGCATGGTAGGGATTTTACCCTTATAGACTCTGCCGACCGAACCGTTCATGCTGATCCAATCGCCCTCTTTCAGCACGCGATTTCCGATCGTGATTGTTTTTTTGCGGTAGTCGATATTCATCGCCGAAGCCCCGCAGACGCAACACTTACCCCAACCGCGCGCCACCACAGCCGCATGCGAAGTCATGCCGCCGGTGGAAGTCAGAATGCCCTGTGCGGCCCACATACCGCCCACATCTTCCGGGCTGGTTTCGTGACGCACGAGAATGACCTTCGCGTGCTTGCTCTTACTGACCGCCTCTTCCGCGTCTTTCGCGTCGAACACAATCTGTCCCATTGCAGCACCCGGTCCCGCCGGAAGCCCTGTAGTGATCACATCGGCTTTCTGCTCAACAGCAATATCGAAAACCGGAAAGAGCAGCTGTTCCAGGTCACCGCCGGTAAGCGTCATCAACGCCTCTTTCTGCGTCAGGATTTTCGGCTGGGACTCGCCCGTGAACATATTCTTACCCGTCGCCATTTCAACGGCCCAACGCACACCGGCCAGACCCGTGCGTTTCGCATTACGCGTCTGCAGCATAAACAATTTGCCCTGCTGAACCGTGAACTCCACATCCTGCGGATGCTTATAATGCTTTTCGAGGCGGGTCATGATTTTCATCAGGTCTTTATGCGCCTTGGCCCACGCACCGCCCTCTTCAGGCATCAGGTTGATATCCTTCGGCGTACGGATACCTGCCACCACATCTTCGCCCTGCGCATTGATCAAATATTCGCCCATCGGCTTCGCTTCACCCGATGCCGCACAGCGCGTAAACGCCACGCCCGTACCGGAATCGTCGCCCATATTCCCGAACACCATCGTGCAGATATTCACCGCCGTACCGAGCAGACCGTTGATTTTATTGATCTTACGGTATTTAATCGCGCGCTCGGAATCCCACGAACCGAATACCGCGCGGATAGCCAGATCCAACTGTTTCATCGGATCCTGCGGGAACGGTTTTTTCACTTTCGCTTTGTAGACCTTCTTATAAGCCGCGACCACCTCTTTGAGCTGGTCCGATGTAAGATCGGTATCCTGTTTGGCTTTATACTTTTTCTTAATGGCTGCCAGTTCGACTTCGAAATCGTGATGCGTCAGTCCGGTATACGGCCCCATGACCACGTCACCGAACATATCAATAAAGCGGCGGTAACAGTCCCAGCCCGCGCGCTCATTACCCGTCTGCTCAATAAAACCCAGCACCGACTGATCCGTCAGCCCGAGATTCAAAACCGTATCCATCATGCCCGGCATCGAAATCGCCGCACCGGAGCGCACGGAAACCAAAAGGGGATCTTTCGGATCGCCGAGTTTTTTGCCCATCGATTTTTCCAGCTGGGCCAGCTGGTTTTTGACTTCACTCTCCATCCCGGCGGGATATTTGTGATGATTCTTAGAGTAGTATGCGCAGGCTTCAGTTGAGATCGTAAACCCAGGAGGTACAGGGAGGCCCGCGCTCGCCATTTCCGCAAGGTTAGCACCCTTACCCCCCAAAAGGGCCTTCATGGATTTATCCCCTTCGGTGAGCTCCTTGCTCACGCCATAGAAGTAAACGTACTTTTTACGGGCCATACTTACTCTCCTTAACATTTAGGGTTTCAGGTAGTTATGCCTGCGGCACGAACGTGATTTTAAAGAGTAAAAGAAATGATGCAAGCCCACGCTAAAAAAAAGAGTTAAAGCCCGCAAGAAAACCCGCCGACAGAACCGTGCGGGGCTTTCAAGAGTGCGTCAACGACTGTACTCAGAACTTACCCTTGATAATCTTCCGGGCCTTATCGTCATCCATATCCGTCATAAACGGGATCCCGGTCTCCCTCTCCGTTTCACGATTAGCCGACATAATATCAGTGCGCCTGATTTCCGGGATGTTGAACTTACGCGCACCGGCCATGAACTGCTGCAGGCCGCAAGCCACCTTATCGACGTAACCGGCCATCGCAACAGCGCCATACGGAATATGCTTCATCTCATCGCCGCCGACCTTCTCCTTCACGTTTTCCCAGGCCGCGAATATTTCTTCAGGAGAGGCTCCGATCGCTTTGACCGTATTCGGCAACTCATCCCAATGACCATGCAGTTGCTCGCGGTTTTCCGGCTGGAACACACCCTGAATGTTGCATCCGAGATAACCGGGAATCATCGGAGCACGCCCCATACAGACAAGCTTCGCATACGGCGCTCCGAGCGACAGCGCTTTGAAGATATGATCTTCACGTGCGAAACCGCCGGCAAACGAAATATCCGGAACGGCGACGCCGTGCGACTCAAGCAGCTTGCAGTATTCCACCGCTTTAGCATGCAGCGGCAGTGACGGCACGCCCCAGCTGTCCATCATATTCCACGGGCTCATGCCGGTGCCGCCGCCAGCGCCGTCAATGGTAAGCAGATCCAGCTCGGCGTCGGCCGAAAGACGGATCGCCATCGCAAGAGCCTCATTTCCATATGCGCCGGTCTTGAGCGAGATGCGCTTATAACCGAGCTTACGCAGATACGCGATTGACTCCATGAACGCCTCTTGAACCTGCGCGGCACTGCCAATATCGGTTGCCCCCAAGCGGCTGTGACGCGCGAACGAGGTCACTGAGTGATTCTTGAACGCCTCGCGCACCACCGGGTCCGTCGGGTCCGGGTCTACAATATAGCCGCGGTTTTTGAGGAACTGAGCGTACTCCAGCGATTTGACCTGAATCTCTCCGCCGATATCTTTGGCGCCCTGCCCCCATTTCAGTTCGAGGATGATCTGGTCGCCGTATTTTTCGATCAGGTATTCGGCCACCCCGTTGCGGGTGTCTTCCACATTCATTTGCACGATGATCGCGCCGTATCCGTCATAATAACGCATGAAGGTGTTAATGCGGCGATCCAGTTCGGGAGCCGAAGTAATGCGGCCGTTTTCAAGCGCCGATTCATGGTCCACGCCCACCACGTTTTCCCCGACCACAATCGGAATTCCACAGAGAGCCGCGCCGACGGCAAAAGAATCCCAGTAGTGCGCCGCAATAAAAGTGGAGCCCAGCGCGCCGGTCATCATCGGAATCCGGCACTTGGTTTTGATCTCTTTACCGAAAGAGGTTTCAATATTGACGTTCGGGAAGATGCAATCGTCCGGATCATTGCTGAACCCGTCCGCCACACCATGCGCACCGTAGGCATAGCCCTGAACACGAAGAGCGTGGTAACCGACACCGACAGCAGTGACATTGGCCGATCCGGCAGTGGTCAAAGGATAATCGCGCGGATAAAGCAATTTGCGGCCGACCAAACAGGAGAGCCACGTTTCACACGCTCCTTTACAATCCGCCCGGCAAAGCGTGCAGAGCCCGGATTCGCACGGTATGCCGCGATTAACAGTTCCAAGTGCATCATTGCTTTTCAACCAATGCATCATCTTGATCCTCCCTTGCGTTCAGCTGGAGTTGCCCCGCGAAACCCAATGTCTCCAAAAGCCGCCGCAACCATAAATCCATCCGCGCAACATTGCAATGGGGGTAATAAAAAAGCCGCCGAAATCCGGCGGCGTTTAACCATTAAAAAATGCTCGAATGTATGACGACAGATTTAACCGTTGTAATCAACCACGCGACGTTCGGCGACGAGGGGTTTGACGAAATCAACGACCTTGAGGTGTTCCGGGTGGATCGCATACGCCTGCAGTCCGGCTTCATCATTAAACACAGAATAGAGAGAGACGTCGGATGACGCTTCTTTGCGCTGGAAATCGATGCCGACTTCAATGTCGATCAGTTCGTCGATTTTACCTTTCAGCCCTTCGAGCTGTGCTTTCATTTCCGCAATCTGCTCTTGTGTCACTTCCGGCTTCATGCGCCACATCACGATATGCTTAACCATGGTTGAACTCCTTCGGTTTAATGTTCGTCTTCTGAAATACAAAATTTTAGATTAGCCGTCGACTCGCACGAATCAACAACGAAAGCAATTTACTGATCATGAAGAAAAAACTGTTCCTGCTAGATGGCATGGCGCTGATCTACCGCGCCTATTTCGGATTTATCCGCAACCCGATGATCAATTCCAACGGCATCGAAACCTCCGGCGTGTTCGGCTTCATGAATACTCTGCTTGAGATCATCGACAAGCAGGAACCGACGCACCTTGCCATGGCGCTCGACGTTTCCGGCCCGACCTTCCGCCACGAGATGTTTGAAGAGTACAAAGCACACCGCGACGAGACGCCGGACGGCATCCGCACCGCCGTCCCGATTATCCGCGAAATCATGGAAGCGATGAATATTCCAGTCATCAGCAAACAGGGCTACGAGGCCGACGACATCATCGGAACGCTCGCGCGTCAGGCGGAAAAGGAGGGGTTCGATACCTATATGGTGACCGGCGACAAAGACTACGCCCAGCTGGTCGACGAACACACCTTTTTCTATAAACCCGGCAGCAAAGGCAGCGGAGTCACCATTCTGGACGAAGCCGCAATTCTCGAAGAGTGGGAGATCGAGCGCATTGACCAGGTGATCGATATTCTCGGGCTGGCGGGCGATACGGCCGACAATATTCCGGGAGTTCCGGGGGTCGGCCCGAAAACCGCGAAAAAATTGATCGCCCAGTTCGGCTCGATCGAAAACCTGCTTGAAAACACGGATCAGCTCAAAGGAAAGCAGAAGGAAAAGGTCGAGGCCAACAAGACCACCGCCCTGCTCTGCAAAAAGCTGGTAACAATTCACTGCGATGTGCCGATCGACGAAAAACCGGCCGATCTCGAACGCAAAGAAGCGGACAACGAGAAACTGAAAGCACTGCTCCAGCAGTACGAACTCAACGCGATCCTTAAACGCCTGTTCGGCAACAGCGCCGCGCCTGCCCCCCAAAAAACGGTTAAGAAAAAAACCGGCCCGATTCAGGGCGACCTGTTCGCATTCGCCGAAGAACCGCAGATCGAAGAGAAACCCGCCGCGCCAGCCTTCAAAACCATCAAAGACGTGAAGCACAAATACACGCTGATCGAATCGCTCGATAAAATCGATGGCGTCGTTGAAACACTCAAAAACGAGCCGGCTTTCTGCTTCGATACAGAGACCACCTCCCTCGATCCGAAGGAAGCGGAGCTGGTCGGCATTTCGTTCGCCGTCAAAGAGCACGAAGCGTGGTACATCCATTTCCCGGGCGACGACACCAAAGAACGACTGGCCAAACTGCAGCCGCTCTTTAAAAACGCCAAACAGGCCAAGATCGGGCACAACCTGAAATACGACATCAGCGTGCTCAAGTGGCAGGGCGTCGAGGTGCGCGGCCAGCTGCTGGACACGATGCTGGCGCACTACTTGGTCGACCCCGACCAGCGGCACAATATGGACCACTTGGCTGAGACGGAACTGGGCTACCGCACCGTACACATCACCGAACTGATCGGCGAAAAGAAGGGCCAGCAAATTTCAATGCGCGATGTGCCGTTGAAAAAAGTGACGGAGTACGCGGCCGAGGATGCCGACATCACGCTCCAGCTCTGGAATAAACTGGAGCCGCAACTCAAAGAACACAACCTCGAAAAGGTATTCTACGAAATCGAGTCGCCGCTGGTACATGTGCTCAGCGAAATGGAGAGCACCGGGGTGATGCTGAATGTCGCCACGCTGGAAAACTATTCGGTCGCGCTCGGCAACCAAATCGCAGAACTCGAGAAGGAAATTTTCACGATGTCCGGAGCCGAGTTCAACCTGAACTCGCCCAAGCAGCTCGGTGAAATTCTGTTCGACGTGCTCAAGCTGGTTGAAAAGCCGAAGAAAACCAAAACGGGCCAGTACGCAACCAGCGAGCAGGTGCTGACCGAGCTGGCGGCAGAACACGATATCGTGCAGAAGGTGCTCGATTACCGCGGACTGACCAAACTCAAGAGCACCTATGTCGATGCCCTGCCCAACAGCATCAGCCCGAAAACCGGACGCATTCACACCAACTTTGCGCAGGCGGTCACCACGACCGGACGCCTGTCATCAACTGATCCGAACCTGCAGAATATTCCGATCCGCACACCGGAAGGTCAGGAGATCCGCCGCGCGTTTACCGCGCCGATATCCGGCAACGGCAACGTGCGCATTCTGGCCTGCGACTACTCGCAGGTCGAGCTGCGCCTGATGGCCGAGCTGAGCGGCGACAAAAACATGCGTAAAGCCTTCATCCACGGCGAAGACATTCACACCGCCACAGCCGCGCGCGTCTACGGAGTCGAACTGAACGAGGTCACTAAAGATATGCGCCGTAAAGCCAAGATGGTCAACTTCGGCATCATCTACGGCATCTCCGCCTTCGGTCTTGCACAGCGTCTGAAAATTCCGCGCAAAGAGGCTGCGGAAATGATCGAGCAGTATTTCAAGCAGTACCCCGGCGTGAAGAAATATATGGACGACACCATCCAGTTTGCGCGCGATAACGGCTACGTTGAAACCGTAACCGGCCGCCGCCGCTACACCCGCGACATCAACGTCAAAAACAACACTGTCCGCCAAGCCGCCGAGCGCAACGCGATCAATGCACCGCTGCAGGGCACCGCTGCGGATATGATCAAAATCGCAATGATCAATATTCACCAGATGCTCAAAGAGTGGCACACCAAAACGCGTATGGTTCTGCAGGTGCACGACGAATTGATATTCGAGCTGCACATGGATGAAGCAGACGAACTGGTTCCGAAAATCGAAAACCTGATGCGCACCGCGATCCCGATGGAAATCCCGCTGCTTGTCGAATCCGGCACTGGCGAAAACTGGCTGGAAGCGCATTAAGAATGCAATGCCTGAAACTTGATGCTGGATATTGGACTCAATATTCAGCGTTGAATATTTGACGATCTCTCACCACACTAAGGGTGTTCAACCATGGGAGGTGTGAGATGACACTGGCAATGATTCGTGATGCGCTGCTATGGTCTTTTCTGATCAACATGGGCATTCTGCTCTACTGGTTCGCGTTCTTCGTGTGGGGCCGCGGTTGCATCTATCGCATGCATACCAAATGGTTCAAACTATCACCCGAGCGGTTTGATGAAATCCAGTACGGTGTGATGGGGATCTTCAAGATCTTCATCATCGTCTTCAACCTCGTTCCGTACATCGCCCTGCACATCATCGACTAGCCGACCGCACGCTGCGCTACATCCGTTGTAGGCCCGACCCCCGGCCGGACGAACCCCGCCCTGCCTCGGCACTCGACAAACTCTTTGTGCGGGCGTACCGTTTCCTCAACGGGCGCGGGCATGGTGCCGGTGCCGGAAAGGAAGGTGTCGCTATGACTTATCTGCGCGTATCCATACCCATGCTGCTGGCCGCACTAATGCTCACCGCCCAGACCACCGAGGCTCAAAAAAAGAAAGAAAGGCCCAAACTCCCTGAAAGCGAACAGTGCGACGTCGCCGAAAAACAAGAAGCTGCAGAGCAGGAAAACATCTGCGGCATCGAAAAACAACGCGTCAAAAAGGCGGAGCAGGTTCAGAAGGAGCTGGGCAAAGGTTCTGAACGCGGCCAGGAAGCCCGCCAGAAACGCAAAAAATGGTGGAAGTTCTGGGGCGGGGAAAAAGAACCCGAAGTGCCGGAAACACCGAAGCCCCCGGAAATGCCGGAAATGGAATAAACACCCTGCAGCTACAAAAAAACGGCGACTGATTAAGTCGCCGTCTTTATTCCCGAAAGAGTGGTACACCCAACAGGAGTCGAACCTGTAACCTTCTGATTCGTAGTCAGATGCTCTATCCAATTGAGCTATGGGTGCACTGCAGTAAATGCTATCGATAATTTCAAAATCCAGATTAGGAAAAAGAGTGGTACACCCAACAGGAGTCGAACCTGTAACCTTCTGATTCGTAGTCAGATGCTCTATCCAATTGAGCTATGGGTGCACTGCAATAAATGCTATCGATAATTTCAAAATCCAGATTAGGAAAAAGAGTGGTACACCCAACAGGAGTCGAACCTGTAACCTTCTGATTCGTAGTCAGATGCTCTATCCAATTGAGCTATGGGTGCACTGTCGAAAAGTGAGCGCGGAATGTACTTCGTCCGCGCAATGCAATCAATAGTAAAAATTGATTAAATGAAATATTCTTTCAGCGCGACTACCTTATTGGTCTGTTCCCACGGGAAGTGCGGACGCCCGAAGTGGCCGTAAGCAGCCGTATCGCGGTAGCTCCAGCCCTCCGGATTCATCAAGCCCAGTTCGGCAATCAGAGCGGACGGACGGAAGTCAAAAATGCCGGCTTCAGCCACCATGTGCTCCAGCTGCGTATCCGCATATTTGCCGGTACCGTAGGTGTCGATATTGATGCTCAACGGGTGCGGAACGCCAATCGCGTATGCAACCTGCACTTCACACTTGTCCGCCAGACCCGCCGCAACAATGTTTTTGGCCACATAGCGGGAGTAGTACGCCGCAGAACGGTCAACCTTGGACGGATCTTTCCCGGAGAATGCGCCGCCACCGTGCGAACCGACACCCCCATAGGTATCCACGATGATTTTGCGGCCCGTCAGGCCAGCATCACCGTGCGGTCCGCCGATCACAAATTTGCCGGTCGGGTTGATGAAATATTCAGTCTCGTCCGTCAGCAGGCCCGTCGGGCCTAGGACATCCTTAACCACCTTGACCAGATCTTCGCGAATCTGCGCCAACGGAACGTCTGCAGTCTGGTGAGAGATAACCACCGCGGTAATGTCGTGCGGCTGGCCATCCTTATAACGAACAGAAACCTGCGATTTGGAATCCGGACGCAAGTACGGAATCGCGCCATCCTTACGCAGCTTCTGCAGCGCATCCAGCAGGCGATGGCTGAAGGCAATCGGTGCCGGCATCATCTCTTCGGTTTCGTTGGACGCATAACCGAACATCATTCCCTGGTCGCCAGCGCCCTGCTCTGCATAAAGGCCTTCCCCTTCAGTAACGCCCTGCGAAATATCAGGCGACTGCCCGTGCAGGCGGTTGATATATTCAAAGGTATCCGCACAGAACATCAGCTCTTCTTCGTTGTAGCCGATATCATGCACGACATCGCGCGCGATTTTTTCGGGGTTAATCAGATCCCAACCGGAACAAGTCACTTCACCGGCGTTCACTACTAAATTTGTTGTTGTGAGTGTCTCACAGGCCACTCGGCTCTTCGAGTCCACCGCCAGGCATGCGTCCAGAATCGCGTCGGAAATCTGGTCGCAGACTTTATCAGGGTGCCCTTCAGAAACTGATTCCGAGGTGTAGATATGGTCTACTTTAATTTTGCTCATGGCCGCTCCAATTCAATACATTCATTTATTCGGATAAATGGGACAAGCTAGCGGATTAGTAGAGGATTTCAAGCACTTCTTTGTCCACATCAGCCAGCAGGCCTTTGCACTGCAGGAGAACTTCTTCCGGAGAATTACAGCGCACCGAAAGTTCAGCCAGACCGACAATCTGGGAATAACGCATCTTACGGAGCACATACTTGACCATCGGCAACCGGCTTGGGCTGACGCTCAATTCGTCAACACCCATACCAATCAGCAGAGGCGCCAGCACAGGGTCGCCACCCATCTCACCGCAGAGGCTGACCCAGACACCATGCTCATGGGAAATATCAACCACATGCTTAATCAGGTTCAAAATGGCCAAATGCGTCGGCTTATAAAGGTGGGCCACATTCTCGTTCACGCGGTCCACCGCCATGGTGTACTGAATCAAATCATTAGTACCGAGGCTGAAAAAATTCACGTGCGGAGCCATCAGGTTAACCGTCAGCGCAGCCGACGGAACTTCGATCATCGCACCCTTTTCGATTTTATGGTTATAGCTGAAGCCTTCTTCCTGCAGCTCCTTCTTACATTCCTCCAGTAGCTCATTGGCTTTGAGCAGCTCACTGAGGCAGGTAATCATCGGGTACATCACGCGAATGTTGTCATTCACACTGGCACGCAGGATGGCGCGCAGCTGCGTCTTGAAAATATTCTGATTGGAAAGGCAGTAACGAATGGCGCGCCAACCGAGGGACGGATTGGACTCGCTGGGAATATCGTTTTTACCACCCATCATTTTATCGCCGCCGATATCCAGCGTGCGAATAACAACGGACTCCGGATAAAGCTCAGAGGCCACCCGGCTGTAGGCTTCGGCCTGCTCATCTTCGGATGGCAGCTCCTCGCGATCCATGAATAGATATTCGGAACGATAAAGCCCGACGCCTTGGGCTCCACAATTGATTACCTGCTCAGCCTCTTCAGGCTTCTCAATGTTGGCGGAGAGCGTGACGCGGTAGCCATCAACTGTTTCACTCGGCAAGTCAGATATTTTGTCGAGCCTGCGCCGGATAAGATCGTGCTCTTTCTCTTTGCGCGTATAGTCCTGCAGTCGTTCGACGGAGGGGTTAATCACCACCAGGCCCCGAACCCCGTCAATCAGAAGTTGATCGCCCGTTTCAACATGCTTGGTGATGTCATGCAGCCCGACTACTGCCGGAATTTCCAGTGCGCGGGCTAAAATAGCGGTATGAGAAGTTTCGCTGCCTAGATTGGTAGCGAAGCCCTGCACAATGCTCCGGTCCAGGCTGGCGGTATCAGAAGGAGACAGATCACGAGCCACCACCACGCAGGGCTCTTTAATATCCAGAACCGACTGCACCTGACTCCCGATCAGGTTTTTCATAAGACGTCCGGTGACATCTTCAATGTCGGCGACGCGTTCGCGGATATACTTATCCTGAATCGCCTGCAAAACACCGACATAACGGCGAGACACATCCCACAGAACCGCCTCGGCATTGCGGTGACGGGTCTTTATTTCCTGGATTACCTCACCAATAAAGGATTGGTCTTCAAGTACCAGCAAGTGCGCCTCAATGATACTCGCGCTTTGAGACCCCAAAGCATTATCAATCTGCTGTTGGATCTCGCGAAGCTGCTCACCCGTTACAGCAATGGCAGCCTGAAAGCGCTCCAGCTCGGCTTCTACATCACCCGCCTCCAGTTTCTTTTCCGCAAACTCGAGATCCTCGGTCTGAAGAACAAAAACCTGCGCTTTTACAACTCCCGAGGAAACCCCGATGCCGTGTAAAACCACCTCATCCCTGGCTGTATGTCTGGTCGATGCCAACTTAGTCCTCGTAGAATTTATTTACGAACAACGCCTCAATCGCACTCATCGCCTCTGAAGCATCATCGCCTTCCGTAGTAACGGTCAGAACACTGCCCTGATATCCCTCCAACGTCAGCAGTCCCATAATGCTTTTAGCAGAGACCTCAGCCCCATTGTTTTCGATAATGATATCTGAGTCAAACTCACTGGCGGTTTTCACCAACAGGGCGGCTGGACGAGCATGGATCCCGAACTCGTTCAAGACCTCAAATTTTTTCTCCAATTTCCCCGCCATATTAGTCCCTTAACCCCCTCTTACTCAAACGGTTCATCAGCTTTTCATCCAGTTCCTTCGCGGCATCATGCCCCAAGCGCTGCAATTTATAATTCAACGCGGTCGCCTCGACCAACCCGGCCGTATCTTTTCCGGCAGAAACCGGCAGAACGACCCAAGGAACCTCAACACCCAGCAGATCGACATGAGCCTGTGATGTGCCTGTGCGGTCAAACTCCTCGTCGCCGGTCTGTTCCTCAAGGTCAATCACCAGGTCGACGGTTTTCTCGCCTCGAATCGAAGCAACGCCGTACAGACTCGGAACGTGAATAATTCCCAGCCCGCGAATTTCCATGTGATATCGGGTAAGCTCGTTTGCACTGCCCAGAACTTTATGCGAGATGCTGTCACGACGAACCTCAGTCACATCGTCTGAAACCAGACTGTGCCCGCGATCGATCAGAGCCAGCGCCGTTTCACTTTTGCCGATTCCTGAGCGACCCCGCAACAGAACGCCCAAGCCGGTGATCTCCATCATCGTGCCCTGCACGCGTTTGTGAGGCGCAGTGAGATTTTCGATCACGAGCGTACACTTATTAATAAAGTCGCTCGTCACCAGGTCGGTACAGAATACCGGAACCTTATGTTTTCTGGCCTGTTCTAGCAACACCTTGGGCGCCTTGCTCCCGCGAGTCAACACGATGCCGGGCACACACTTCTCACAAAACTGATCCAGTCGTTCTTTCTGTTCCTCTTCACTGAGGCTCTTTAAATAGGTCAATTCGGCCAGGCCGAAGATCTGAAGTCGCTTGTCCGCAAAATACTGAAAGAAGCCCGTAAGACCCAAACCGCCCCGGTTCAGAGCCATCTCGGTCAGGGTTCGCTTTTCCAGCCCCTCTTCAACGATCAACTCCAGCAGAAGGGACTCCCGTCCAGCCTCCCACAAGTCCTTGATCTTCAATGCGTTTCGTTGTTCCATACACCCAAATTCCTTTTTTATGACCTATCAGTGTAACAGACCCAAACGGTCTTTGCAAAAAAATTAATAAAACCCGATTTACGCGAAAACCAACAATGCCGGCCTGGTTTACGCCTGCATATCACCAGCCCAAACCGAAACCTGCGTGCCGTCCGGCTGACGCAACACCGCCTCTCCATGATCACCGAACCCGACGAGCATACCTCGCTGTATCTGATCACCATCCCGCACGCTGACCTCCTGATTGAAAGCCGCGCATTTCTGCTGATACATTTCGCGAAGGCCATTAAATCGGGCCGACTCCCAGCGCTCTATCCACCGCGGCAGATTTGCCAAGAGCGCGGACAGCACCGTGTTCAAATCATGCGCTTGCCCCGTTTCAGCCAAAACAGAAGTCGCCGGCTGGTCAATCTGCGCCAGAACCTCCCGGCTCATATTCACATTCAACCCGACCCCGACGACCGCGCCCTCCCCGGCTATCCCTTCGGATAAGATGCCGCAGATTTTTTTATTCCCAACCAGAATATCGTTCGGCCACTTGAGCGTGGAGTTGACACCCAGATCCTGCAGGGCATCATCAATCCCCATTGCCACGGCCATTGTCAGTGCCGGCACATCCATCAACGGGGCATCTGTTTTCAGAAAAAACGAGAACAGCAGGTTTTTACCGGCTTCCGCCACCCAACGCCGTTGATGGCGACCGCGGCCCGCGGTTTGCATACGCGCGGCCAACAATGTGCCGGACGGGACCGCATCAGGATTCTTTTCCACACGACGGACCAGTTCATCATTGGTCGATCCAAGTTCATCCACCCACTCAATCACAAAATTCACTTCGCTATCCCCCTGCACGATTTTGTAAGTTTAACATAAATGTATCAAAATCATTTGTTTTTCATTTTTTGTACTCGCGAACCCATCCCGAACGCCGTATACAAAAACACTCTCAATTTAAGGATTTTGTTCAAAATCCAAAGCACGAACAGGAGATACTTATGAATGGACTGATCGGTCAAGGCCTCGTACTGATGGTAGTCGGTATGGGCGTGGTCTTCGCCTTCCTTACTCTGCTTGTCTACGCCATGAGCGGCTGTGCCACCTTCTTCCAAAAATTCGCGCATCTTTTCCCGGAAGAAAAAATGCCGGAAAGCGGCGTACGCAAAGCCGCGGAGGATCATTCGGAAATCGCCATCGCGATTGCGGCCGTCAAAACCCACACTCAGAGCTAACCCATTTAACGAAGGAGAAAAACCGTGGCTAAGAAAAAAATTCATATCATGAACACCGCCTTCCGTGACGGATTCCAGTCCGCTTTCGGGGCCCGAGTTTTCACCAAGGATTTTATGCCTGCCGTACAGGCTTGTGTCGACGCAGGCATCACCCATTTCGAAGCGGGTGGAGGCGCACGCTTCCAGTCGCTTTTTTTCTACTGTAACGAAAGCGCGTTCGACATGATGGACGAGTTCCGCCGCGTTGCCGGCCCGGACGCCGACCTTCAAACCCTCGCCCGCGGCATCAACGTAGTTGGCCTCGACTCGCAGCCGCGCGAAATCATTAAAATGCACGCGGACCTGTTCGCGAAACACGGCATCAGCACCATCCGCAACTTCGACGCGCTGAACGATGTCAACAACCTGATTTACTCCGGCCAGTGCATCAAAGACGCCGGCCTGAAACACGAAGTCGTGGTCACAATGATGGAGCTGCCGCCGGGCTGTGAAGGCGCGCATACGGTCGAGTTCTATGAAAGCGTCCTCAAAAAAATCCTCGCGGCCGGCATCCCACACGACTCCGTCTGTTTCAAGGACGCATCCGGCACATCCACTCCGGCCAAAGTGTATGAAACACTGAAGATGGCCAAACGCGCTCTGCCGAGCGAAGTCAAAGTGGTCTTCCACTCACACGAAACCGCCGGCTGCGGCGCGCTCTGCTACAAAGCAGCGATCGAAGGCGGCGCGGATCAAGTCGACCTCTCCATGGCCCCGACCTCCGGCGGAACCTGCCAGACCGACATCGCCACCATGTGGCACGCTCTGCGCGGAACCGACTACGAACTCGACGTGGACATCGATAAAGTGATGAAAGCCGAAGAGATCTACAAAGAGTGCATGGCCGACTATTTCATGCCGCCGGAAGCCAAGGCCGTCGAGCCGATGATTCCGTGGTCCCCGATGCCGGGCGGCGCGCTGACCGCCAACACGCAGATGCTGCGCGACAACAATCTGATGGACAAATACCCGGACTGCATCAAAGCCATGGGCGAAGTGGTCCGCAAAGGCGGCTTCGGCACATCCGTAACGCCGGTCTCCCAGTTCTACTTCCAGCAGGCGTTCAACAACGTCATGTTCGGCCCGTGGAAAAAGATCGCGGAAGGCTACGGCAAAATGGTGCTCGGCTACTTCGGCAAGACCCCATGCGAGCCGGCCGCGGATGTAATTAAACTGGCGGCCGACCAGCTCGGACTCGAACCGACCACCGAAAGCCCGGTCGACATCAACGACCGCGACCCGAGCAAAGGTATTGCCCCAGCCAAGAAAATGCTGCAGGCCGCGGCGCTGGAGGAAACCGAAGAAAACATCTTCATTGCGGCAACCTGCAAAGAAAAAGGCATCGCCTACCTCAAAGGGGAAGCCAAGATCGGCGTGCGCAAGAACGTAGCCAAAACGGAAAAACCCGCTGAGGACCCCAACGGTTACACGGTTTCCGTTAACGGCAAAAAATATTCCGTCGTAATTAAAGGCAGCGAAGCCACTGTGAACGGAAAATCGTACAAGGTTGGCGTCAAAGATGGCGTCGAGCATGCGACTCCGGCCCACAAAGAAGCAGGTGCCACGGCGGACGGCGTTGAAGTCAAAGCGGCGATGCCGGGGGCAATCATCCGCATCGAAGCCACCGAAGGCGACCATGTGGAAGCCGGCGACGTAATCCTCGTCATGGAAGCGATGAAAATGGAAGTGGAAATCAAAGCGCCGGAAGCCGGCACCGTTTCCTCCATTGCCGTCAGCGCCGGTGACCAGATTCAGTCCGGTTCCATTCTCGCATACTTGAACTAAGGAGAAGCCCAGTGAAGAAATTTACATTCATTGCAATGCTGGCCGTATTCATGACGGCCCTTTTTGCGGGCTTCTCAGCTGAGGCGGCCGGTGATGCCCACCCGCACACGGAAGAGTGTGCCCTCGCCCAGCCCGCACCGAGCGAAAGAGTAACCGTCAGCGAAGGATTCAAAAAGCTCTGGACCGAAACCGGGATCAGCGGATTCCTTGATCCGACCAAAGGCGACGAAGAGCACAAGATGCTCTTCAACATGTCGATCGGCGGCGGACGTTTTGTGATGTTGCTGGTGGGCCTCGGCCTGCTCTACCTCGCCATCGCCAAAGGCTTTGAACCGCTATTGCTGCTGCCCATCGGATTCGGCGGCATTATGGCCAACATCCCGTACGCGGGCATTGCCGAAGCCGACGGGTTCCTCGGCATCATCTACAACATGGGTGTCGCCAACGGCCTGTTCCCACTGCTCATCTTTATGGGCGTAGGCGCCATGACCGACTTCGGCCCGCTGCTGGCTAACCCTAAAACCGCGCTGCTCGGTGCCGCCGCTCAGTTCGGCATTTTCACAACCCTGATCGGTGCTCTTTGGCTCTCGGACATCATGCCGGGCATTGAGTTCAGCCTGCAGGACGCGGCCTCGATCGGCATCATCGGGGGCGCAGACGGACCGACGGCGATCTTCGTGGCACGTAAGCTCTCGCCGGATCTGCTCGGTGCAATTGCCGTAGCAGCGTACTCCTACATGGCGCTCGTTCCGATTATCCAGCCGCCGATCATGAACGCGCTAACCTCCAAAGAGGAGCGCAAGATCGAAATGAAACAGCTGCGTCACGTAAGCAAAACAGAGAAGATCGTCTTCCCGCTGATGGTGTTCACGATCTGCCTGTTGCTGTTGCCGTCGGCAACGCCGCTGATCGGAGCCTTGATGTTCGGCAACCTAGCGAAAGAGTGCGGCGTGGTTCAGCGTCTGTCTGACACCATGCAGAACGCAATGATTAATATCGTCACCATCCTGCTCGGACTGGCCGTTGGTTCCAAACTGGCTGCCGACAAATTCCTGAGCGGCGAAACGGTGGGCATTCTGATTCTCGGTCTGATCGCGTTCTCCTTCGGCACGGCTTCAGGTGTGCTGCTGGCACGCCTGATGAACAAAATCTGCAAAGACAAGATCAACCCGCTCATCGGCGCCGCCGGCGTGTCCGCCGTACCGATGGCCGCGCGTGTGGCCAACAAAGTGGGTCTGGAAAACAACCCGCAGAACTTCCTGCTCATGCATGCCATGGGTCCGAACGTATCCGGCGTCATCGGCTCGGCTGTTGCGGCCGGCGTACTGCTCGCGCTCTGCGGATAATCCGCTCCGCGCTGAAAACAAAAAGGCCGTCCAATCGGACGGCCTTTTTTCATTAGAAATGGGTTCTGGTTATCCCTGTACCAGCGCGAGGACCTCGTCGCGTTTAGCGTCCATAAGCTTGGCGTCATCAGCTTCGAGGTTGATGCGCAAAAGTCCTTCGGTCGACGAAACACGCGCATTGAAACGCCAGTCGCCGAAATCGAAGGTTATGCCGTCGAATTCGATAACTTTGCTGCAGCCATAGACTTCGCGCAACTTGGCGAAAACCACTTCGGCATCATCAATCTTCAGGTTAATCTCGCCGCTGGCAAAATAACGGCTAACCGGCGCCACCAGCTCTGAAAGGGTCTTGCCCGTCTGACTGAGCAGATTGGCGACATACACCACAGCCAGCGCGGCGCTTTCCGTATAGAAATTTTCACGGAAGTAATAATGACCCGACAGCTCACCCGCGAAAATAGCCTTATCCTCTTTCATCTGGTTTTTAATAAAGGAGTGACCGACACGGCACATTTTGGCAACGCCGCCTGACTCTTGAATCACCTCTTTAACCGCCTTGCTACAACGAACGTCATACAGCACGGTTCCCTCGGTCTCCTCTTTGAGCATCTCTTCCGCAATCAGGGCCACAATCTTATCCATAGAAACGATCTGCCCTTTTTCATCAACAAAGCCGACACGGTCCGCGTCGCCGTCAAAGGCAACCCCGAAATCCGCACCTTCAGCGACCACTTTTTTCTGCAATTCGGCCAGCGTTCCCGTGTTGAGCGGATTGGCCTCATGATTGGGCATCGTGCCGTCCAGCGCCCCGAACAACGGAACCATCTCAAAGAACTCATTGAGCACCGCGCCCTCTTTTATGCCCATCGCATTGGCATAATCTGCAACCACTTTAAGCGGGCGTTCTATTTTGGAATATTGCTTAATATGCGCGGCATAGGCGTCCGAAATATCGTGCGGTTCCAGCAGGCCCATTACCGTCGGGGGTTTGTCGTAGGCATTCGTTTCAACGATGCGCTGCAACTCCGCGATATCAAACTTATTGAACGGGACCGCGCCCTTTTTGCAGATTTTAAATCCGTTCCAATCCGGGCCATTATGAGACGCGGTAATCATCGCACTGCCGTCCACTTCAAGCGTGGCATTGGCAAAATAAGTCATCGGCGACGAGACCAGCCCGAGATCGATCACATCCACGCCGTGCTGCTGCAGGGCAAATACGAATTTTTCGAACAGGTCTCCCGAATGAGTACGCATATCGCGCCCCACCGCAAACCGCTTCGGTTTCAGCAACGTGGCCACCGCACGCCCGATCTGAAACGCCATGGCGTCGTTCAACACCTCTCCGTAAATCCCGCGAATATCATACGCCTTAAAAATTCCGCTCACGCTTCTCTCCAAACTACTTTTTAATCCGCCCCAACACCGGAACGCTTTTTACCGGAACCGCCGGGTGATCCGTTTTGATCTGCAACTCCCCGCGAACCCGTCCATTCAACTGACTCAAATCAACCGCAACATCAATTACGTGCGATTTCGCCAACTCGCCACCGACGCTTTTAGCTGTCACCGCTTCGGACACCGTCTCAATCGACTTGATTTGTACCGGACGGTCATACGTAAGCGTCAGTCTGCGTTCAATCATTTTATCAGACGGACGGGCGACAAATGTGATGGCCGAAGGCATCGTGATCACCTGCGGATTCACTCGTCCGGAGAGCGTTAACTTCAACTCCGGCGTGTTCGAGTCATTTGAATAAACACGGATCGTTTTACGCTGTTTACCGGACCGCTTTTTCGGATTAAACACCACCGACACCGGAAGCAACCCTCCGGGGGCCAACTGCTTATTCGGCAGCGAGACCGTCGTACAACCGCAGCTCGATTTGACGTCCGTGACCAACAGGCTAGAATCACCGCGGTTTTCAATCAGAAACCGGTTCGTGACGCTTACCGCATCCGAAATGGCCCCGAAATCCCACTCCGCCTGCTCGCAATAAATAACAGGAGCGGCCGTAGCCGCCTCTGTTATTGCAATCAGCGCAACGAAGATCAGTTTTGCATAATGTCCCATTTCGGACGTCTCCACGATTCAGCCAGCTTATCCGCTGAGTTTTCGAAACTTCGGTTCTCCTTTTCCAGTGCATCGATAAAGAGAACCGGTTCCGCGCAGCCGCTTGTAGCATCCAGCGCCTGCTGCACCAAGATATTTGGCGGAAGCAACTCGCGTCCCTGCACCATTTGCGGCTTAAGCGTCATGCCCTCTGCAGACTGGTATGCTTTATAAACAAGCTCGGAACAGACGAGTTCGTTGTCCGTTGCAAAATCGAAGTTATAATCATACGCACGCCCGTAAAAATCGAAGGCCTGACTAAGCGCCTGCAATTTCGAGGCTTTCCCGACCGTCGGGCGTAACACGCCGAGGTAATCGCAGTTTACACTCTTTTCGAACGGCTGAAAAATAATGCCATCGCGCAAGGCCTCGATAACACGGCAGCGACCAAATTCTGTTGAACCGGCCCAACTGGATACCGCTGCCGGATGCGAACGCCTCAACCATTCCGAGGCCTTCATGCCGTTTAACATCGGCAGCCCGTCAAAACAGGCATCGACCTCTTCCGGCGTTCCGACATAAAGCGCGACGTGCGGCCAGAAGCCGGGAATGCCGACATTCGTCATGTGCCAGTTGCGTCGTTCAACCAGAATGTCCCCTGGCTCCAAACGCGGAATCAGGCGCCGCACCGCCTCCGGCGTAATCAAATAATCACGTGCCGCGGTGCGCATCAGGCTCATTTGCACGGCCACACTTTTCTGCACCGGGAACCACAACTGAAACGCGCCCTTCTCGAAAAGTTCCAGCGGACTCTTCAAAAAGAGGTCGGGCGACTTGCCGAGTTTTTTGTAAAGCGCGGCAACTTCCGACTCTAATGCCGCGACTTTCTGCCGCCCGAATGAAATATCTTTTTTGACCAGCGCAAGGTACGCCGCTCCGGCATTGAGACGCAAGAGCGTATCCGGCTCTGTCAGCCAGCGTTCCATGTAACTCCAGAATCCCGCCGGAATCCCGCGCGACGCATCGCCCTCATCCAGAAAAGTCGCCATCGACGGGTTTGCGGCGAGCGCCTTTTTCAACGTCAAGGTTGCGTCATACTGGGTTACGTAGGCGGCATACGCCAGATAAAAGCAATCGGCATGCAATTCCGGCTGAGCCAGGTAATCGAGCAAATAAAAGGTATGAT
>JBHORO010000011.1:0-47701 GCA_042566005.1 Verrucomicrobiota bacterium | reverse complement strand
CGGATCGAGTGCGAAGAGTGCGATTTTTCGTTCCGCGCCGACATGCCGGTGCTCTACACCGATTTGGAAAAAGGGATCATCATTCACTGGATTCCTTTGCACAATCAGCCGTTGGAGCAACTTCAGCAGGAGTTCGGCGAGTCGCAGGAAGAGATGCGCAGGGAACTTCCGGACGGAACCCCGGTGCCGCGCCTGCAGCTGGTGCTGACGCGCGTGGAATTGATTGAACGCATTTTCCTGTTGGAGCAGGATCTGGACGAGCGCCTGATCGAGTATGTGAAATACCTGATCTATCAGAACAACGCGTCGCGCGTCCCGGCACAGGACAAGAACCTGCTGTTTAATGCGCAGAAGTCGGACGACAATAACTTCTGTTTCGTGGTGCAGGATATTAACACTGCGTCATTTGACGAGATCCTGAGCTATCCGCGCAGCCAGTACCAGAAGCTGAAGAATAAATTCATGGCTGATGACGACGAGCTGACGGCGTTTTTCCCGGGCGCTTATAAAAACGCGCGCCTCGCTTTGTTGGAGCAGCAGCGCACATAAACAACAAATTCTAATCCGTTGCTACGAAAAAAGGCCGACAGCGAAAACTGTCGGCCTTTTGCTTGGGTGGATGCTGTGGGTTACAGCATCTCAGCGATTTTGTCGGCCATGCCGGTGTAGCTCGCCGGGCTCATTTCGAGCAGGCGCTGCTTGTCTTCGTCGGCCAGCTCCAGCCCTTCAACAAACGCGGCGATGGTCGCTTTGTCGATGGTTTTGCCGCGCGTCAGCTCTTTGAGCTTCTCGTACGGTTTTTCGATGCCCGCTTTACGCATCACGGTCTGGATCGGCTCAGCCATTACTTCCCATGCGTTGTCGAGGTCAACCGCCAGGTTGTCTTCGTTGAGCTTGAGCTTGCTGAAGCCCTTCAGGGTAGATTTGTAGGCGATCGCGCTGTACGCGAAACCAACGCCCATGTTGCGCAGAACGGTAGAGTCGGTCAGGTCGCGCTGCAGGCGGGAAACCGGCAGTTTCATCGCCAGGTGTCCGAAGATCGCGTTGGCCAGGCCGAGGTTGCCTTCGCTGTTCTCGAAGTCGATCGGGTTGACTTTGTGCGGCATGGTCGAAGAACCGATTTCGCCGGCGATCGTTTTCTGGCCGAAGTAGGCCATGGAGATGTACGTCCAGATGTCGCGGTCGACGTCGATCAGGATCGTGTTGAAGCGCGCGATGGCGTCGAACATTTCAGCCATGTAGTCGTGCGGCTCGATCTGTGTTGTGAACATGTTCTGTTTCAGGTCGAGGTCGCCTTCGATCACTCCGCGGGTCAGTGTTACCCAGTCAACGTCCGGGTATGCGGAGAGGTGCGCGTTGAAGTTACCGACCGCTCCGTTGAGTTTGCCGAGGATTTCGACGGATTCAATCTGAGATTTCTGGCGGCGCAGGCGGTCTGCGAATACAGCCAGTTCTTTGCCGATAGTTGTCGGGGAAGCTGTCTGGCCGTGCGTACGCGCCAGCATCGGCACTTCGCCAAATTCTTTAGCCATCGCGGTCAGACCGTCGATGATTTCCTGCTGCTGCGGGAGCAGGGCGGCGAGGCCGTCTTTGAGCATCAGTGCGTGGGACGTGTTGTTGATGTCCTCGGAGGTGCAGGCGAAGTGCAGGAACTCGGAGAGTTCTTCGAGGGAAGTGCCGGCGAGTTTTTATTTCAGGAAGTATTCGACCGCTTTTACGTCGTGGTTGGTCGTGCGCTCGATTTCTTTAACGCGCTGCGCCTCTTCCGGCGTCAGGTTCGCGACGATGTCGAGCAGGAGTGTTTTTTCTTCAGCGGTCAGAGTCCGGCATTCCGGAATGCCGCGTTCTTCGCAGAGTGCGATCAGCCAGAGCACTTCCACTTTGATGCGGTTGTAGATCAGTGCGTACTCGGAAAAGCAGCTTTCCAGTTCAGTCACTTTCGATGCATAACGCCCGTCGATCGGGCTGATGGATGTAATAGCCATGTGTGTTCTCCAAAAATCTATCTGTAAACAATTGCGCCCCAAAATAGATTTTGGGGCGTTAATGTCAAAGCGAAAAGCGGTTGTGTATTTTTTATTGGCGACGCATGGGGCCGTCGGTTTTCATGATTACCACTCATGCGAGCACCTTTTCGGAGCAGAACGTTCGGTTTAGAGAACGGACTATTCGGAATAGCCGGAAATGATCTTCTTCAGTTTTTTCTGATTGATCGGCTTGCTGAGATAGTCGTCCATGCCGACTTCCAGGCATTTTTCGCGATCGGAGTCCAGGGCATGTGCCGTCAGGGCGATGATCGGGAGGTGGCGCGGGGCATTGCGCTCTTTTTCATTGCTGCGAATAGCGCGGGTGGCTTCATAGCCGTCCATTTCCGGCATCTGACAGTCCATGAAAATGAGATCATAGGTAGTAGATAAGGTGGCGTCTACCGCTTCGCGTCCATTGACTGCCAGATCCACTTCGCAATTTAAACGCTCCAGAAAGTGACGCGCCACTTTCTGGTTAACCAGATTGTCTTCGACGAGCAAAACGCGCAGGCCCTGTTTTGTGGCCGGGCGCGGCTTGGCCGATTCTTTTTCAACCGCATGCAGGTTCAGCAGGCGGTCTGTGAGATCGCGCTGAATAACCGGCTTGGGGATGGTGGACCAAATGCCAGCCGCTTTGAGATGTTCACTTGGCATTACGGCGGTTGGGGCCTTTAGCAAATAGATGCGCGGCGGGGGAGTTATGTTGAGCTCCTGAATGACAGCGGCTGGGCGCAGGTTGTCCTTATGCAGCTTGTGGTCGAGTAGAATGATGTCAAACCGCTCGGATTGGGTGAGTTTTTGACGGAGATCTTCACCGTTGCTGATCTCGGTCGTGGCGCCCAGGGCGTTGATTTGTTTTTGTAGCATTTCAGCGAGCGGTTTGTAGGATTCAACAATTAGAGCTCTGCTGCCGGCAAGGCGCTGGGCAGGCTCAACGTTTTGGTCTGGCAGGGCCTCAAGTTCCAGTTCGAATGAGAATGTGGAGCCTTGGTCAGGGGTGCTTGTGATGGAAATCTTGCTTCCCATCATTTGGATCAGGCGGTTGCTGATAGCCAGTCCCAATCCGCTTCCCTCGAATGAGTATTCGGCGGAGGTGTCTGCCTGGCTGAATTTGTCGAAGATCTTGTCTTGCTGGCCTTCTGGGATTCCGATGCCGGTATCTTTGACTTCCAGGTAAATGCGGTTGTTGCCGGTGCTGCTGGATTTGGCGCGTAGCAGAACATGCCCCTTTTTGGTGAATTTAACCGCATTGCCCGCAAGGTTGATCATGATCTGGCGCAGGTGTTTTTTGTCGCCCATGAAGAGGGTGCCCAGGGATTCGTCGTAGTCGAGAATGATCTCCACGTCTTTTTGGTAGGCCGGGGTTGCAACCACCCGCGTGACCTCTTCGAGGAGCGTGCGCATATTGAAGGCTGAATTCTCAAGCTTCAGTTGGCCGGCCTCCATTTGCGTAAAGTCGAGCACGTTATTGATCAGCGAGAGCAGCACGTTGGCTGAATCATGGATCACTCTGGCAGGTTCGCGTTGTTCTTCCTTCAGCTCGCTTTGCAGAAGGATGTTGGCCATGCCCACCACGCCGTTGAGCGGGGTGCGGATCTCGTGACTCATGTTGGCCAGAAATTCGCCCTTGGCCTGTGTCAGGCTTTCAGCTTCACGGCGGGCTTTGTCCAGGTCTGTGATCGTGTTCTGGAGCATGGCGGAATCCAGCGTTCTGCGGCGTTCATAGAAGAAGACGATGGTGGCAATGATGGTCGTTGAGAATAGTGCCATGAGGATTTGTGTCGGCTCGAAGGCCAGCTTGATCCAATCGCCGAAGGATAAAAAGGTCACCAGTCCGCAAGTCCCGAGCAGGGCCAGAGTCCAGCATGCCCCGCGCCGCAGGCCCAGCCAGAAAAAGGCGACTGCCGGGAAAAAGGCGAACCAGTAAAGCCCTGCCTGTTTGGCGCCTCCGGTGAACAGGATCGAGGTCAGCAGTGCGATGCCCGCCAGGAGGAGATATTCTGCCGTGCGTCTAAAGGATTTGATGCGGCGCAGGTTTGCTGCGATTAGAATAGCGAAAATGCCTAAACCCAACTCAATCCAGGCCACCGTGTGGTTGCCTGAGATGAAGTTGGCAACTGAGAGCAGGATGCCAGTACTGGCACCCAGTAGAAACGTGCAGAGCATCGTATTTCTCCGCGGTTCTGTCGCGGGCTGCTCACGTGTGTTAGCCTCATCTAATTCGTTATTACTCATCCGGTTAGCCTAACATGCATTATTGCAGATGTTAACGCATCTTTTAAGCGTAGCCCAGCTTTTTGAGAATCCAGAAGTTCTGGCGCCAGTTTTTCTCCACTTTAACCCAGAGGTCCAGCTTGACCGGAAATCCGTACATCTGCTTGAGCTCGCGTTCGGCCTGTTGGCGTACCCATTTAATCAGGCGGCCTTTATCGCCGATCACGATGCCCTTCTGGGAGTGGCGCTCGACATAAATGGTGGCCTCGACCTTCCACTTGCCGTCGAGCTCGTGGATCTTATCAACCCAGACCGCGACGCAGTGCGGAACTTCATCGGTCAGGCGGTAAAACAGTTTTTCGCGTATCACATCGCCGATGTTCAGCTTTTTAGGGTAGTCCGTCAGCACGTCTTCCGGGAAAAGGAGCGGGCCTTCCGGCATGTGTTTAAACAGCTCGACCATCAGTTCGGGGACATTGTCGCCATTGAGTGCGGAGCCGCTCATCCAAATGAAATCTTTCTGAACGCCTTTTTCTTCGCAGATTTCGTGGTGCAGTTCCTTGAACCGCTCGGCGTACTCGCTGTGGATGTCGGCCTTGTTCAGCCAGACGATTACCGGAGCTTCTGAAAAAATCAGACGGCGGATCCAGCCGTCATCCTCCAGCATCGGGCGCCAAGCCGCATCAACGACGAATAGAACCGCATCCACGCCTTCAACTGATTTGCGCGCCAGCTTATTCAAGTTCTGGCCTAGTGTGCCCTCGGCTTTATGCACGCCCGGCGTGTCCATAAAAACCATCTGGCCGCGTGGCTCAGTCAGAATCGCGCGAACCATATTGCGGGTCGTCTGCACGGTATCGCTTACAATGCTGACCTTTTCGCCCAGCATATGGTTAATCAGTGTCGACTTGCCGACGTTCGTTTTTCCGACGACCGCAACGATGCCGGCTTTTGTATCAAATTGTTCTTCAAGGTGTTCCATAGGTGCGCACATAAAACAAATAAACCGCGCCGATGCAAACTTTCTTCGCAACTAACGCGTTGCTAATCGCTGCGCCGCAAAGTAACCTTTTTAAAACCGATGAGGGAGCTATGGCGTTGAAACAGCAGTCAATCGACTGGCGGGAAATCATCTATAAGGGGATGGAAACCCAGGAGTTGGACTATAAAGCCGCGCAAAACTGGCTGAAGCTTCCGCGCGCTGGAAAAGCTAAATTCGTACGCCATGCCCTTGCCCTCGCTAATACCAAAGGGGGCTATATTGTGATCGGGGTCGGAGAAGACCAAAATGGTAATCCGACCTGTTTCCAGGGGCTGACCGAGGATCAGCTCAAGTCGTTCGACCCCAGTATCGTCGCCCAGTTCATCAACCTTTACGCGGACCCGTCCATCGATGTGGATGTGGTTCGGCCGCAGGTTGACGGGAAATACTATGCGATCCTGGTCGTGCGTCCGTTTAGCGGGTTGCCGCATGTCTGCGCCGATCACTGCGCCCAGGAATTGCAGCAGGGCATGTTTTATATTCGTACACCGGATGCGCGCAGCCGGCCTGCACACCGCGCCTCCGAATTGCAAAAGCTCGTGCAGCGTGCATTGCGTAATCAGCGCGAGGTGCTCGGACGAATGTTGCGCGGGGTTTTGTATGAAGGACGGCAGTATGTCGAGAGCGACGCCGGGCAGGAATTTCTTCGTGAATACCAGCAATCCGAGCGCGAATGCTCCCAGTGGCTCGGCCCCAAAAACTTGAACCGGTTCTGCTGTCTGGAGGTTACGGCCTATCCGTCGGTCTATGGAACCGATGGTCGCATGCTGTCGGATGTTCTGGGCGCGTTGCATAGAATCGCGTTGCCGGTTCCGTCGGACTTTCCGTTTTTGAGTGCCGTGAGCGACGACGAGCTCTTTTTCACCAACCACTCCCTGCTTGGACGACGTAAAAACGATCCGTTGGCGCGGTTTGATTATCTGCAACTCTATCAGTCCGGACTCTGTCACTATACGTTTAACCTGACGGACGGAACGGAACCCCGCGCGCTTTCTTACTTTGTACTGGCTCGACGCATCGCCGGGGTGCTGCGCCTGCTGGGGGAATATTATTCCGAGCTGGGCATGGATGATGAGCTGCTGACCTTCAGTGTATCCCTCAAAGGCACGATGGATTGTCAGTTGATTGAAACCGGCGAGCCGGATGAGGATCACTTCCGGTGTCATATTCCTGACATCGATGTTAAAAAACGCCGCACGGTAGCCGATCTTTGTTCAGACACCCAGCCGCCCGCTGAGAAAGTGATCAAAGAGGTCTGTGAACGCTTCAATTACGAGGCCAATCGCCACGCCAAACTCCGCCCTTATCTCAGAAATATCCTGAGCGTTTCATCGGCCTGAGGGTGGTTCAGTGCCCTTGCCGGCGTTCAAGGTCTTAGTTGTGGGGGGCGCCCTGTATTTTAATGCGATTTGACAGGTTTTTTGGGGCGATAATGGAGCGGGTTTTGTATAATTCAGTTGAGGGGAGTTAGGGCGTAACTGTAAGAGCTGGGGGTGTAAAATGAAATGCCAAGTGTATCCATTCAAACATCAGGGACAGACCTGTGTGATGTTCCCTACAACTACGAAGTTTGATTTCTTGCCGAAATCGGTCCGGCATGAAGTCGATACCGGAAGTCCGTGGCCCGTGCTTGACCTGCGTCCGGGGGAACACCTGGGCAGCATGGATGAAGATCTGGCGCTTCGGGACATCAGGAGTGAAGGGTATCATATTCAACACCTGAATCCGGGCGATGAAATGATTCTGCGTAAGGCGGGCTGAGAGGTTCGCCTTCTTTCTATGTCAGCGAGAACATCCGTGTTTGCTGACACGGATGTTCCCCCTGTGTTTTGATCCGGAATTTAACCGGTGTTGCGCATCCCGGCCGCGATACCGGCGATGGTGATCATCAGTGATTTTTCGACCATCTCAGGCGGGTTGTCTCCCGCGGCACGCGAACGCTTGAGCAGTTCGGCCTGCAACAGGTTCAGCGGATCGGTGTAGGGGTTGCGAATGCGGATCGACTCGAGAATGCCCGGCTGATCAAGCAGCAGGCCGTGTTCGGGGTTGATCTCTACCACCAATTCGATTGCTTCAAGCAGGCGCGTGCGCAGGTCTTCGCCCAGCGGCCACAGCTCTTCCGATACCAATGTCAGGTCGTAGTACTCCGCCAGCCAGTTGTCGGCTTTCAGGAATACCATTTCCAATAGTCCTATGCGGTTGCGGAAGTAGGGCCACTGTTCGCACATCTTGGCGAGCAGTTCACTTTTGCCTTCCTGTTTGGCCTGGCGCAGAGCTGAGGTTGTGCCGAGCCAGACGGGCAGCATAAGACGGTTCTGCATCCAGGAGAAGATCCACGGAATGGCACGCAGGCTTTCGACCCCGCCATTAGGTTTACGCTTTGAGGGGCGCGAACCGAGCGGTAGCTTGCCCAATTCCAGTTCGGGGGTTGCCGCCCGGAAGTAAGGCACAAATTCCGGTTTGCCGCGTACAACCTCGCGGTATTCATGACAGGATGTTTTTGAGAGCAGTTCCATTACTTCGCGCCACTCATCCTGTGGTGCCGGTGGCGGGATCAGGTTGGCTTCCATAATCGCCGCAGCATACAGCTTGAGGCTGTTGACCGCGACCTTAGGCAGACCGAACTTGAAGCGGATCATCTCGCCCTGCTCGGTTACGCGCAGGCCGCCTTTGAGCGAGCCCGGCGGTTGCGACAGCAGTGCCGCATGTGCGGGGGCGCCACCACGGCCAATTGTGCCGCCGCGGCCATGGAACAGGACCATTTTGATGTTGTGGGCTTCGCCGATCTTGACCAGCGCCTCCTGCGCTTTGTATTGCGCCCACGTTGCGGCAAACATGCCGGAGTCCTTGGCGGAGTCCGAGTAGCCGATCATAACGTGCTGTTCACCGTTCATATATCCGCGGTACCAATCGATACTCAACAGTTTGGAGATGACAGATTCGGCGCGATTCAGGTCGTCAAGCGTTTCAAACAGCGGCGCTACCGGGATTTTGAACGGGCAGCCTGCTTCTTTGAGCAGCAGCTGCACGACCAGTACATCTGAGGGCTGGCGGGCCATTGAGATGATGTAAATGCCCAGCGCATTCGGGTCTGTGTTGGCGATGATTTCGCAGGTCTTCAGTACTTCCTGTGTATCTTCTGACGGGCTCCAGTCGCGCGGAATCAGCGGGCGGCGGGAGTTCAGTTCGCTGATCAAAAACTTCTGTTTGTCTTCTTCGTTCCACTGGCTGTAATCGCCCAGCTCCAGGGTTCGAGTGATTTCGGCGATGGCATCCAGGTGGCGCTCGCTGTCCTGGCGGATGTCGATTTTGACGAGATGCACCCCGAAGGCTGCAACGCGGCGGATGATGTCCAGCAGTCCGCCATCGGCAATGTTTTTCAGCCCGCATTCTGCCAGGGAGTCATAGCAGAGGCGTAGCGGTTTCATCAGCTGCTCAGAGCGGTTGATCAGGTCTTCGCCTGCGATCGGTCTGCCGGTGAGCTCGGCTGTGAGCCAGTCGCGCGTGGAGCGCAGCTTTCGGTTGAGATCATTGATGATGGCCCAGTATGGTTCCGGCGCATCGCCGGCTACGGATCGTACGGCTTCGTTGCAGGCATTGATCGACAGCTCGTCGCGCAGCTCTTTGAAGTCGCGGATATACAAATCAATTGCTTTCCAGCGCGCGGTCAGCAGTACCTCTTTTGTAACTTGGTGTGTAACAAACGGGTTGCCGTCCCGGTCGCCACCCATCCAGCTCCCGATTTTTACGGGGGCCGCATCGACTGGCAGACGGACGTCCAGTTCGGTATCCAGGCGGGCGTCCAGCTCGCGGATAAATTCCGGAATGGCATACCAGAGCGTATTTTCGATAACCGCAAACCCCCATTTGGCCTCATCGACCGGGGTAGGGCGCTGAGAGCGGAACTCGTTGGTGTTCCAGGTTTGGGCGATCAGGCGGCTGAGTTTGTCAATCCAGTGATTGCGCTCACGCTCTGTCAGGTTGCTCTGTTCCAGGTTCGTCAGGCAGTCGGCCATCTGGACGTGCTTGTTAATCACCGTGCGGCGCGTGACCTCCGTCGGATGAGCCGTCAACACCAACTCCATCGACAGCGTCTGCAGGGCGGTATCAATATCTTCCGGGTCAATATTGTCGTTGCGCAATTTCGCAACCAGCTGATCAATAGGATCCTGCTGGCAGGCCCCGTCGGCGCAGAAGCGCGAGATGTCGTGGTGCTGTTCCGCAATATTAACAAGGTTCAAAAACTGGGAAAATGCGCGACAGACCGGCAGCAGTTCATGGTCGTCCAGCTCGCGCAAGGTGGCCGTCAGTTCATCGCGGGCAACACTGCAGTCTTTATCGCGCGAGGTCTTTGCCAGTTTACGGATCGATTCGACCCGTTCCAGGATTTCGGCTCCCAGCTGGGACTTGATGGTTTTCCCGAGCAACTCGCCAAGCATGCCGATGTTGTTGCGCAGGGGTTCTTTGATGGTGTTCATAGTATAAATTCCTTATATAAAGTGAAGTTTGTAGCACTTCCGAAGTCGGGCCTGTCAAGCAGTTTCCGTTCAGCCGGCGCGGCGCGAGCGGCTGAAATAGACCCGTGGCGGAGATACGAAAAAAAAGCCGCGCGGTGTGCGCGACTTTTTGGTTTCGGGTGATCCCGTTGTTAGTTACCCAGCATCTGATCCATCTCTTTTTTGAAGGCTTCGTAGCGCTTGACCTCTTCGCCGAGCTCCTTGAATCCTTCGGAGGCGCGGTAGCGGGCATAGATGGCTTTTTGTGCGGAGAGCTGTTCTTCCAGGGCGTCGGCCACGACTTTCGGGTTAACGACCATTAACACATAGGTCGTAAAGAGCTCATCGTCTTCGGTCATGATCTGTTTTTTCGGCATGGAGCCCATCAGTTCGCGGCTGGTAATGATTTTGGTGGTGGAGCTGAAGAGCTGGTTGATTTCGGCTTTTTTGCCGACATCGCCCGCCTCTTCGATAAATTTCTTCTGCAGATTTTCCACCTTGACCGTAATGACCTGGGCCAGATTTTTGCGGGCCTCGACTTTGGCCTTTTCGAGTGAGATCTGCATGTCGCTGGACTGACCGATGCCGATGGCTGCCAGTCCGCCTTTTTCGCCGATCTTGGCTACATCCTTCTGCATATCGTGGAAGGGGGTATCTTTGATGACTTTGCCGGTGTAGGTTCTGCATCCGCTGATGCCGAACGTAATTCCGAGGGCCAGGGCTGTTAGCAGGATCTTCTTCATCGTGTACTCCTTTGGTTGCAAACTCGGGAAGTGTCTAAATTATACGTGCGGAATAACTTCGCGCAAGTTCGGACTGCGTCAGGATTCTCCGCCTGCCAGATGGTCGAGCAGAACATTCAGCCGCGCATTCAACTCTTTCTCGATCAGTTGGTTTACGGTCCGTTCGGCCCGGCGGCGCGCATTTTCCTGCGACAGGTGCGCCTCGCGTCCATCCTTTTTCAGGGTGATTAATGTCTTCCCGAGCTGGTCGTTTACGTTAAGCAGAAGCTGGAAGCGGACGGTGTTGATGTCTTTGCGCGGGAAATGTATATCCTGAATGCTGACCGTGCCGGAAATGCGAAGATCACTGACCGCGCTTTCGGTGAAGCCGCGCCGGGTCATGACCGATGAAACCTGTTGGCCGAATGCCGCGGATTGGTTTCCCTGCATGCTGACCTTGAAGCGAATGGAGTGGCTGGCCTGCGCGGCTCGCATGCGAAGCAGATCAAGCTCGTAGGGCAGATTGGCCATGGTTGCTGAGTCGTGGTGAATAATCGACAGGCGATCGATTAACTGCTGGTTTGCCAGCCCGAGAGCCAGTGCCAGGCGCGCTTTGGCATATGCCTTCAACTTATATGGGTCGCCACCCATCAGGCTGCGGATGCGTTGTGCATTTTCGGCGATCTTTTCTTTGTAGAGCTGTGCGGTATCTGCGCGGTTGAGTGCGACTAGAGCGTAGACGCGGCCTTTGGCGTCGTGGTACTGCTCCAGTGTTTCCACGTTTAGCAGCGTCTCATCGGTTTCCAGTTGAATATCGGAGAGATATTCGGACGTTTTTTCGAAGGATAACTTTTTGCCGAAGGTTTCTTCGGCTCTGTCCGAAACGCGCTCGGAGGCCTGCACACGTGTTTTGAAGCGGCCGGCTAGTCGGTTGAATGCGTGCCCTTCAGCGGCGCGCAGGGTATCACCCTCGCCGACGGCCGTCATGTAGCGTACGGATGAGTATTTGGAATCCGGATGCAAAACCCACTTCGGCAGTTTCTTGGCCGACGGCGTGGTCGCGCAGCCGCTGAGCAGCAGGCTCAGGGTGGCGGCAAGTAGAACCGTGTTTCGTGTTTTCATGTGCTTCCTCAGTTCAGGTAGAACGACTCTACCAGATTCAGACGCTTCGGTTGAACGTCAACCTCCTTGAGATCCGTGAAAAGGATGCGCCCGGCGGCATCGCGGTACTCTACGCGTACCGCATGCTTGCCCGGCGGGACTTCAACTTCGCCGATGAATGCGTCCGACGGGAAGAAGCGCGAAACGCGCAGATCGGCGTTTTCAGTTGCGCTGCTGGCGACATCCATCAGAAGCCCCATCATGTAGCTGTTTCCATTGTCACCCATCTCGTTTTTGATCTGCTCTTTGGCCTGCTCGGTGGCGAGGGACTTCAGCGTAGCTCGGGTGAGGGTTTTGAGTAAGATGATCGGCAGGCGCGCTTTCCAGCTCTCTTTGGCGATGCGGCCGAGGTCTTCAATTCGCTCCAATCTTGCGTGAGCTTTGCCGTTCACATTCACCTGGATGGAATGGACTTCCGTGCCGCGCGTTTCCAGTACGGGGTACTGCAGCTTGAAGTGCAGGTCGGGGTTGATCCCCTCCCAGTAAATGGGCTGGAGCAGGCTGGGGTGTTCGCGCAGGTTCTCATGTTCCCGGGTTGTGCCGATGAGCAGATGGTTTTCTTCGCTGTGCAGATAGATGGAGGCTGCTTTTTTTTCGAGCCCCTGTCCGCTGAAGCAGAGCAGGTTGAGTTTGGTTTTGCCGTAAGCGGGTGGCGCAAGCGTTTTGGAAAGGTCCGGTTTTTTGAACGGGTAGAGTTTGGCCTGCTTGCGCCAGAGCGCTTTTATTTTGCGCTGGTCGATACGTGCCTCATCGAGCCGCCGTTCGTTGCGGTACATCAGCATGCTCATCCAGCGGTCGAGTGCCGAGTCGCGGAAGCGGGAGGTGCCTTGTTTGATTTCCACCTTGGCGTCCGGTGCTCCGTTGAGCGCGTCGGTCAGTTCGCCGTATTTGTTTTCGAGCGCCTTGAGCTTGTCGTCGGCGCGCCGGATTTCAACAAAGGCCTCATCAAATTCATTCAGGTGCAGGTAATTGAGCGCCTTGAAAATGTTGAGGTAGATGTCCTCATAATCCTCACCGCCATAGGCGAGTGCATTGTCGTTCAAGAGGAAAGACGTCGCTGCCTGGGAGATGCTGCGTGTGTAGAGTTCTTCAATGCCGCGCTCGGCTTCTGAGAGATATTCGTTACTTTTCTGCCAATCGCCCGCGTAGTGGAGCAGCATGCCCGCATCAAGATAGAACAGGACGCGGTCTTTATATTTGTACTTGGTGTTTTTGGCGGCCTCGATCTGATGGTAGGCCTGCTTGTAATTGCCCGTAATCAGCATGCGCGACGTGCCCGCATACTGGTCTTTGAAGGTGTAGAAATAAGCGCAACCTGTGAGCTGGCTGGCGAGCAGGAGCCACAGGATGCGCGGGATGTGTCGGGTGCCCGGCATCGCTACCAGTTAATCCTCGCCTTTTTGACGAACTTTTTGATCTTCTTGGTGCCGATCCAGACCTTTTCGTTGCTCTCGATATGTAACATCTCCAGGTCGACCTGATAGAACTTGACCTCTTTGCGGCCCTCTTTGTCGCGAATGGTTTTGATCGCGCCTTTGAGCATGTAATCCGCGCCGGTTTCCGCGGCCAGACGTTTGGCAGTTTCTTCGCGGGCGAAGGCCTGCTGCTCTTTGCGTTCCTGACGCAGCTCCAGACGCTGAAGCGGGTTGGCCACGAATTTGACCTTGCCGCTGTTGATCAGTTCACGTTCCAGGTCGGTGGTGAAGGTCAGGGTTTCGATGTGCTCGGATGACAGGTTGCGCACGGTGCCGACGATTACAACCGGCTTGCGGTTTTCCTTCGCGGCAAATTCCGGAACCCACGGACGGTTGATGCAGTCACGGATCATCTCTTCGGAGACGAGCTGGGAATCTGTATCGTTCCAGCGACCGCTCAGGTCTTTCACATCCTCGACCGCCATGCGATCGACCTTCGTTGCGCAGCCGCACAGCAACAGGCCCACTCCCAATAAACTCAAAACAGAACGACGCGTTTTCATGCAACCTCCTTAACTGATGGTTCGTTGAGCCTATAAAATCCTGCAAAGAGATACAAGCCGCCAACCAGTGGAGGCGTGAAATAACGAGGCAGTCAGAGTGTTAGTAATATTGGAGATAGCTGGATAGAACGTTAAACGTGAGCCTCGGTGCACATAAACATTGCCTTACTCAACGGGCGTTTTCACCGTAGGCTCCATGTTCTGGTTGGGTTATTTTTTTGGAAATGGCCAATTCTTTTCAAAACTCTCGACTGATATTGCTCTGAGTTGTTCTGTGGTCAGTTCAAATTTTTCAGCAACTTGCTTTGTATATTTTTCTCTCAAAGCATTGTTTGCTTCCGCCTGTTTCATGAACTGTTTTTGTGCTTCCTCTTGGGAGTAGCCTCCCTTGCTTGGATCAGGCAATGGATATAGACGTTCTGACTCAGTTGTTGCTTTATCTTCTGCCAAAACAATGGCTCTGAAAATGGCCTTTCTTTCTTCTTCTGAATATCCAAATTTTACTTCTGGTTCTGCACCAAGGTTGGCTATCAATTCTTTTTTGACATTGGTTTCAATGGGAGCTCCGTCTCCGACTTTGCTTAGCATTGCAAGCCATTGTCCCATTCCTGCTTCAGCATGAACTTTGGTGGGGTAAAGATAGATGAAAACATGTGTTGGTTTTCCTCCATGGTATTTGAATCCCCTTGTAGCATTTGCTTTTGAGTAAAGCTCTTTTAGAAGAAGCTTGAGGTTCTGTTCTGTGATTTCTCCTGAAACAACAACATCAATTGATAGCTGTGTCTTGATTGGTGCATCGTATTTATCCTGATTCAATATTTCGTAGGTTGGTAAAGTAATTGAAGGTGGTTTGGGAGTGACTTTCTCTGTTGTGACCGGTGGCTCAACAGGTGTTGTTTTTTCTTCTGTAGCTATGCTGGCAATGGCGAGAATGACAACAACAACGGTAACACCCAATTTTGTGCCTTTTGAAAAATTTTGATTTTTCCACAATGCATACAATCCGACGGGAAAGAACAGGATCAACAATGCGATGACGATAGTTTTGTTGTCGTACCAAGTGCGCTTGTCTGTCCCATTGTCGTTAGTCATATCTTGATCCTTTTTTATTATGTAAACCCAACAGTGGGATAGATGGAAAATTTTCCATATATCCACCCTATATATTTATTCGTTTTCCATCTATCCGGATATTAAGCGGGCAAACATGGAAAATATCCCGTCTTTACCGTCATTCTTTCAAGGAATGTAATTTTCCATCTATGCTCATATTAAAGGGTAAACATGGAAAATATCCGCTTTCTTGCCTGTAACTTTCAAAGTTCAATATTTTGCATGTGTCCGGATATTAAAGAGGCAAAGTTGTAAAATAAGCGGAAAGCTTGAGCCTTAATGCTGGGGTTGCTTCGGCCTTGGTGCCATTGCGTTGAAAATTCGCTCCAGATGCGCGGACGACCCCGTTCCTCCAGATACAGAAAAAGCCCCGCGGTTTTGCGGGGCTTTGTGGTTGAGTGGGGGACAGCTCGGCGAGCTGTCGCTACCTTTAAGTAAACAGGCCGGTCATCAGATCGGTGCCCATGGACTGGAGGTCGCCCATCTTTTCGGAGGCGTCGAGCAGGTCGGAGAGCGAGAGCAGCTCTTCGAGCAGGATCATGCTGGCGATGTGTTTGTGGACGGACGGCACGTTGATGGTCAGCTTGCCGTTTTCGGTGATCATCGTGAAGTTGATCTCGTCTTTACGGACGGAGTAGGTCGGTTTGTCGGTGTGCAGGTGGTGTACAAAGAACTCTTCGCGTTTCAGGGCGCGGACCAGTCGGTTGGTCAGGAACTCGGTGATGTCGTGTGACGGGAATTCCAGTTCAATGGTGTCCACTTCTTCTGATCCGGCGCCGATGGCTTTGCGCAGGCCGCTTCCGCCGTCGAAGGATTTAACCAGCAGCGGCGGTGCGAGCATGGTGGTGATCATGGTCATCAGAATGGATACACCGAAGATGGACTGGTCGATCACGCCGGCGGCCAGACCGACACCGGCCACGATCAGGGCAACCTCGCCGCGCGGCAACATGCCGAGTCCGATACGGAGGGAGCCGCGCAGATTGAAGCCGGTGAAGTACGCCGGAAGCGCGCAGCCGCCGACTTTGGAGATGATTGCGAGGATGGAGTAGATCGCGCCGAACGTCAGGACGGTTGGGTTGGCGATTTTCTCGAAGTTAACCATCATGCCCATAACGCAGAAGAAGATCGGAACGAGCAGGTTGTTGATGCCCTGCATGTGCTCCTCGATTTCATGCACGAGGTCCGTGCGCGAGAGGGCCAGGCCGGTGATGTACGCACCGATGATCATCGCGAGACCGGCCATTTCCATCAGGCCTGCGATCAACAGGGCAAGTCCGAAGCAGCAGGATACGATGACCTCTTTAGATTTGGACTGTTTCAGCAGGCTCGTGATTTTGGGGGCAAACAGCAGGCCGATGGCCGTGGCGATCACAAATACGCCGATCGCTTTGAGGGCGATGAGTCCGATCTGGCCCCAGTTGACTTCGCCGCCTCCGGTTGCTGCCGCGCTGGCCAGGCCGGTTACGATCGCGAGGGTGATGATGCCGAATACGTCGTCGAATACGGCGCCGGCCAGAATGGTGACGCCCTCGGGCGAGGCCATTTTCTTTTTCTCGGCCAGAATGCGCGCGGTAATACCTACGGAGGTTGCGACGGAGATTACGCCGAGGAAGAGGGCGGTCGGATCCATAAAGTTGTCAACGCCCGGATAGAACCAGACGGCACACAGGTCGCCCAGAGCAAATGCAGCAATCAGTCCGCCGAGTCCGACCAGTGAGCCGACGACAGAGTAGCGCATGAAGGTGGCCAGGTCGGTTTCGAGACCCGCGAGGAACAGCAGGACAATGGCTGCGATGTTCGCGATGCCGTTCAACTGGATGGAGGCGGCAAACGGTGTGCCGGCAACGGATACTTCGTGGAAAAGCGGGCCGATACCGGGGATGTTGATCAGGCTGCCGAGTGCGTAGGGACCGATGATCATGCCGGAAACCAGTTCCCCGAGAACGCTCGGCATTTTGAGGAATCGCTGGAAGAGGTGGCCGCCTGCTTTCGCTGCGATAATGATGACCGCGAGCTGAAGCATCAGGTGCATCATGATGTGGGTCATGCTGTGTCCGGCCGCGTGTTCCGCTGCGTGGTGAGCTACTTCGGCAACATGGTTTGTTGCTGCGATGGCCGCGTGGGCAAGTTCGTTGGTCATGGTTCGTACCTTTAATTATTAAGAAAGTGCTCGAGTACTTCCTGTTTGGTGGTGCTGGCCAGGATTTTTTCGCGGATGGGTTCCTGAGAAAGGAGGCGGCTGACTTCTGCGAGGAACTGAATGTGAGGGCCGGCTCCGGTGGCAGGGGAGAGGGTCATTATGAAAATGTTGCAGGGCTGTCCGTCCATGGCGGCAAAATCGACGCCGTCTTTTTTAAGGGCAATCAGCGCAACCATCTCTTTCACGAGGTCGGTCTTGGCGTGGGGAATGGCGATGCCGTTGCTCATGCCGGTAGACATTTTGGCTTCGCGTTCTTTGAGTGCGGTGATCACACCTTCTCGGTCGTTTATTTTACCGTTACTGGCTAGAAAATCGGTAAGTTCTGCCAGAATCGCATCTTTGGACTGGCCTTTGAGGTCCATAATTATGGATTCTTTGCTCAATATTTTTTTCAAATTCATCGCGCTTATCCTCGTCTAGATTTAAAACGCGCAACATATTGGGGCCCAACGCGCTTTCGTCAATAAGAAAGCCCTGTGGGCGCCAAGTATTTAATGTGGCAAATGTGGGGTTCGCGGGGGGAGGAAAACGCGTTTAAGCATTATTATTATTGATCGAAATGCAGGTTCGCCCTATAAACTTTCCATCGATTGGCGTACGGACCAACAAGGCTGTGTTCGACGTCTAGGTTCAAATCAAACCGTTAAGGAGAACTAAAATGGCAAAACCTGCTACTAAATCTCAGATCATTGCTAAGATCGCTGAAGACGCTGACATCTCTAAAGTTCAGGCTAAAGCTGCACTGGAATCTTTGATCGCTCAGGCTTATAAAGGCTCTGAAGATGGCTTTACAGTTCCGGGTCTGGGTAAACTGGTTAAACAGGACCGCGCTGAACGCATGGGCCGCAACCCGGCTACTGGCGAACAGATCAAAATTCCGGCCAAAACGGTTCTCAAATTCCGTATCGCCAAAGCGGCAAAAGACGCGATCCTGGGCTAATTTCCCTTTTTTCGCATGCAAAACCGTCTGTCTTCGGCAGGCGGTTTTTTTGTGTCTACAGGCGGCAGGCTCATGTTGTAAAATCCGGATTCAACTATAGATGAGGTTCTATGAATATTCTGCCTAAGACCCTGCTGGTAATTACGGGCGCGCTGATTACTCGGCAGGCCTGTGCCCTCTCCTGGGAAGAGTGCCTAGTAAAAGTTGCCGCGCAAAATCCGGAGCTGTTGGCTTCGCGCAAAGCGGTGCAACAGGCTCAATATCAATTTTACGCCACGCGTTCGGCTTGGTTCCCTCAGCTCTCTGCTAGCGCCTCCATCAGGCGCGGCGAACGGGAAACCGCAGACGGCGACTGGGAAAATACGAAATCCACCAGCGCATCCCTGGATCTGGACCAGCTTATTTTTGATGGGTTCGGTACCAAGGCTAAAATCGATCGCAGGTCGGCCGCCTTGCGTATTGCCAAGTCCGAGCATTTACAGACCTGTGCGGATGTTGAGCTGCAGTTGCGGCTGGCCTATCTGGATGTGCTCTATTCAAAAGAGCTGGTGGAGCTGAGCCGCGATATCGAGGAGCGCCGCCGAAACAATGTCCGCCTGGTGAAAGTGAAGTTTGAGGGAGGCCGTGAGAATAAAGGGTCGCTCTTGAAAAGTCAGGCCCAGCATACACAGGCGCAATATGACCGGGCCAAAGCGGAGCGGCGTCTGACCGCGGCGCGGCAGGAACTGGCGGCGGCGCTGGGCTCTTATCTTCCGATTCAGGAAGAGGCGACGGGGCGATTGCTGGCGGGGGAACCGGACGAACTGGTTGATTTGGTGGAGATGGCGCGGGCAACGCCGGATTATTTGATTTCTGAGACGCGTGTGGTTTCTGCGGAAGCGGGGGTCAAGCTGGCGAGAAGCAGTCGGATGCCGAAACTGACGGCAGGCGCCTCGGCTGGTGAGAGCGGGGACTATGATTTGGAAAACGGAAACTGGTCTGCAAGCATCCGGCTTTCCATGCCCCTATTCACTGGCGGGGAAATTCGAAACGAGATCAAAGCCGCCAAGGCCGATTCGGAGCAGGCCGCTTTAAATCTGGCGACGACACTTAATCAGCTCGCCAGTTCGCTCCTGCAGCGTTGGAACAGTTATCGTGATGCAGTGGACTCGCTGTCTGTTCAGCAGCGACTATTGGAGTCTGAAGAGTTACGCGCCAAAATTTCGGCTGCCAAATATCAGCAGGGGTTGCAGAGCTATGAGGATTGGGATGCGATTGAGAATAGCTTGGTGAGACAGCTGAAGACGTTGCTTGCCGATAAGCTGACCGCGGCGCAGTCGGCTGCCCGTTGGAAAAATGCCTTGGGAAAAAGTGATTTGCCAAACTGAGGAACGGTAACATGAAAAAGAGAGTTGCAGTAATAGGTGGGCTGGTTCTGATCGGTGCCGTTTGGGGCGGTCATCAGTTTTGGCAGAAAAAGAAGGCGGCCGCTGAGCCGGAAAAATATGAGCAGGCGGTTGTCGAGAGAACCACCTTGCAACGGATAATCGATTCGACCGGCACGGTTAAGCCCGAAAACCGGCTGGATGTGAAGTCGCCTGTCTCTGGCCGCGTTGAGGAGCTGCTGGTCGATGAAGGTGATGAGGTTGAAAAGGGCCGGATCATCGGGTGGGTGAGCTCGACGGAGCGGGCCACCTTGCTGGATGCGGCTCGCGCAATCAGTGAGGAGGAGGCGGCGTATTGGGAGGGACTGTATAAGCCGACGCCTTTGGTTGCGCCGATGAGCGGTACGGTGATCGCGCGCGCGTTTGAGCCGGGGCAGACCATTGATACCAAGTCCGAACTATTGACGATTGCCAATGATCTGATGGTGGTGGCGCTGCTGGATGAAACGGATATCGGTTTGATCCGCAAGGGCGTGGCGGTGGAAATCAGGCTGGAGGCCTATCCGGAACAGTCGTTTGCCGGTACGGTGCAGCACCTCGCCTATGACGCAAAGATGGTCAGTAATGTAACGATGTATGAGATCGAGGTTGCGGTAACGCAGATGCCCGCTTTTGCGCGGAGCGGGATGACGGCCAACGTGAATTTTCTGATTGCCCGCAAGGAGGGCGTATTGGCGGTTCCGGCGGCATCAGTTTTGCAACGAAAGGGAAAGGCGGTTGTTCTGTTGCCTTCAGAGATTAAGAACGAGAAGCCTGAGAAGGTCGTGATCGAGACGGGGATGACCGACGGCGAATCGGTGGAAGTCGTTGAGGGGCTTGAAGAGGGTCAAACTGTATTGATTCCAACGGTTAAGTTTGCGAGCAAGAACGGCAAGAAAGAGAAGAATCCGTTCAGTATGCGGCCCACACGCACCGGTGGCGGTCGCCGCAATCGATAAACCCGGGAATGCAACATGATTAAAATTCAGAACCTCCGTAAGACCTATGTAATGGGCGACACCAAGGTGCATGCCCTGGATGGGGTGTCGCTGGAAATCAAGCGGGGTGAATATGTAGCCATTGTCGGTTCCTCCGGTTCCGGTAAATCGACGTTGATGCATATGCTCGGCCTGTTGGATCAGCCGACGGCCGGTACGCTGGAAATTGATGGCACGGATGTGACGCTGCTTACGCCGGTCCAGGTTGCCGAGTTGCGTAATAGCGTTATCGGATTCGTTTTTCAGCAGTTCAATTTGTTGAGCCGGACCACGGCGCTGGAAAATGTGGAGCTGCCTTTGCTCTATTCCCGTCGCCGTAAGAGCCGCGCGGCATGTAAGCTTATTTTGGAGCAGGTCGGCTTGGGAGACCGCGCGGATCATCGCCCGAATCAGCTCTCCGGCGGTCAGCAGCAGCGCGTGGCCGTAGCGCGCGCGTTGGCGAACAGCCCGCAGATGATTCTGGCTGATGAGCCGACGGGGAACCTGGACACAAAAAGCGAGGCGGAGATTCTTAAGCTCTTTGATGAGCTGCACGCTCAGGGGCTGACGGTGATTGTGGTAACCCACGATGCCTCGGTTGCTAAAAATGCGGAACGCGTAATTACCCTGCGTGACGGAAAGGTCATTTCCGACGAACACCGGGAAAAGCCGGTATGGCAAAATGGCCGGCTTCTTCCTGAGCAGGAGGGGGAGCGTCACGGGTTTGCACAGAAGGTGTTTGAGTGGAAATCGCTGGTCCGCCAGTCGCTTCGCGCGCTTTACAGTAATAAGGTGCGTACGGCGTTGTCGTCGCTGGGCATCATGATCGGGGTGGCGGCGGTGATTGCGACCGTTGCGCTGGGCGAGGGCGCGAAGAAATCTATCCAGCAAGAGCTGTCCCGGCTGGGAACTAATTTATTGGTGCTTTATCCAGAACGCATGACCAGAGGCGGGGTCCGCCTGGCTTCCGGTGAAGTTTCCCGTTTAAAGCTTGAGGATGCCGAAGCCATTCAGGCTGACATCGAGGATGTTAAAAGGCTGAGCCCGACCTCTTCCAGAAATGCGCAGATCAAGTTCGGTAATAAAAACTGGAACTCCCGGATTCAGGGTGTTTGGCCGGCATATGCCCAGATGCGGAACTATGAGCCGGCATACGGCCGCTTTTTTACGCAAGAGGAATCATCACGCCGGGCGCGGGTGGCCTTGATCGGTTACACTCCCTTGTGCGAGCTTTTCGGGGAAGTGAATCCGATTGGGAAAACGATCAAAATTAATCGGCAGTCATTCAGTATCATCGGAGTTCTTCCCGAGAAGGGAAGCAGCACGTTCCGCGACCAGGATGATATCGTGATTGTCCCTCTCGAGACGGCGATGTATCGCCTTTTTGGGAGACGGCACGTTGACCGGGTTGAGATCGAGATTGAATCCGCGTCCGCCATGGAATCGGCGCAGGAGGAGATTATTTCACTTGTCGAACGGCGGCACCGAACCGGTACGCGCAAGCAGCCGTTTTCTATTCGGAACATGCAGGAGATTCAGGATACTCTCACATCGACCAGTCGGATTATGAGCGTGCTGCTTTTGAGCATCGCGACGATTGCATTGCTTGTGGGCGGTATCGGAATTATGAATATCATGCTGGTGTCGGTTACGGAGCGAACCCGTGAAATCGGCCTGCGCAAGGCGCTGGGGGCCCGGAATCGGGATGTCATGATTCAGTTTTTGATCGAGTCGCTGGCCGTCAGTTTTATCGGCGGAGGGATCGGTATCGGGCTGGGCGCGCTTATCAGTTTGGGGATGAAACAGTTCGCCGGTTGGCCCGTCAGTGTGACAACGATATCGGTTCTGATAGCGTTCGGTTTTTCGGCGATTGTAGGGGTTGTTTTCGGATTGTGGCCCGCACGTAAAGCGGCGGCGCTCGATCCAATTCAAGCTCTGCGTTATGAATAGGACGAGAAAGGGTTGCTGTGCATATGCCCCTTTTCTAGTATGAGGCTACGAGGTAGATATGAAGATTTTTTTGAAAAAGCAAATTTTGGCCGTTTTGATTGTTGTCGGGGTTGCTGCGATTATGTCCGGGTGCACGACTCCGCAGCAGGAATCGGATATTCCCTGGAACACCCCGCAGTCGTGGGAAGGACAGGGTCCAATGGGCGGCATGTTCAACGGCGGATATTAGTTCGATTTTTTCTGCGAACGGCTCAACGTTATAGGCAGGTTTATGTCTAATCTAATGAAGAGGGGATGAAGGCGTGAACTTCCCCTCAAGCACTTCCAATGAAGCGGAAGCGACAAGAGCCTGGTTCACACCCGAGGGGGTCTTTTGACGAAAAAGGCCCTTTTTGTTATTCGGGCGTCAAGGGCCTTGGTTCGCGTCCTGGCAAGGTCATCAACTGCGGGTCATCACGCTGATATTCCCTGATTGAGTGACGGGTTAACATGTTATCCGGGTGTGGCAATGTCCGGCTGCTTTGCTATAGTGCGCCGGAAATTTTGAGATTCAGGGGAAAGATGATGAAAAACAGGGTATTTGCGATTTTGGCGGCTGCGGCCGTTATTTCTATTTCCGGCAGCGCATTGGCTGCCAACAAGCGAGTGCGTACGCCGTATTACAGTGCGGTCGCCGTTGAGGCGGAAACCGGGCGCGTACTGGTGGCAGACCGCGCGCGCGAGGCGGGCTATCCGGCCAGCGTGACGAAACTGATGACGTTCCTGCTGTACCTCGAAAAAATTGAGCGGGGCGAGGTCAACCTGTCCGACAAGGTGTACGTGAGCGAAGAGGCTCAGAAAATCGGCGGGCGTCAGGTTTGGCTGGAAGCGAATGAGATTTTCACCATTGAAGAGATGTTCTACGCGCTGATGATCCATTCGGCGAATGATGTGGCTCGCGCGCTGGCGTTGCACACTTGCCCGACGCGTGATGCGTTTGTGGCGCAGATGAATGCGCGCGCACAGCAATTAGGTATGTTCGGGGCCCGGTACGTCACGGAATCGGGGCTTCCGCCGGGCGGCGGCAAGGAGCCGGATACGGCGAATGCAATGGACATTTCCATTCTGGCCCGGGAAGTACTTAAGCATCCGCTGGCGTTGCGGTTTTCCGGCACTAAATACATCACGTTCCGCAACGGCACGATGGATCTGCGCTCCTCCAATAAGTTGCTCGGTGTGTATCCGGGGCTGGATGGTCTGAAGACGGGTTACCATGGTCTCGGCGGGTGGTCGATTGCGACGACTGCGGAGCGTGACGGCGAGCGCATTGTTGCGGTTGTGCTGGGCAGTCCGGACCGTAAAACGCGCGACCGTGCGGCAACCCTGCTGATGGACAAGGCATTCACTAAGCTGGCGGAAATCCGTGCGACTGAACCGAAACCGGCGCCGGTGATTGAGCCCGTGCAGGCTGAGCCGATTGCCGAAGAGGTTCCCGTGCAGGAAGAGGTCGTCGAAGAGGCCCCTGCAAAGCCGCGCGGCGGTCGGTGGGTTGTGATCAGTGCGGTACTCCTTATTGCGGTTGGGGCGGTCGGGTTACTGCGCCCCAAAGAAAAAAGCGAGGACCTCTAACTCCCTTCTCCTTGTCCAGTTTCATCGCAGTCTATATACTCCATTGAATGGAACGCTGTTACCGACTGGGTAAGATGAAAGGAAGGGGTTAATGAAGAAGTATTATGTCCTGGATACCAATGTTCTCCTGCACGATCCAACCGCACTCAAGCACTTCGACGACAACCATGTCATAATACCCCTGAAGGTCATTGAAGAGATAGACCAGTTCAAGCGAGAGGTCACCGAACTAGGCCGCAATGCGCGCCAACTTTCCCGCGCCTTGGACGAGTTGCGCCAAATGGGAAGTCTTTCCAGCGAAAAAGGTGTGGAGCTGGATAACGGGGGGGATTTGAGGGTCGTTTTTCCGAAAGGGGGCGACCCTTTTGCTATGCACCTCTCGCCCGATGACCAGATCCTGCGCGTTGCGGCGGAAGTAAAAAATGACGATGACGGAAAGCCGGTCATTGTGGTCAGCAAAGATATCAATATGCGCCTCAAGGCGGATGCGATCGGGCTTCAGGCCGAGGACTATGAAAACGGCCATGCCGGCTCGCCAGCCAATGAGTTATATACAGGCATCGCGGAAATTAAACTGCCGCATGAAGCGCTGGTGCAGTTTAAAGAGGCCCGGCGTATAGAGTATCCGCATGATGAAGGTTTTTTTCCGAACCAGTACATCATCATGAAAGATGAAGAGAGTGATGACGAGGATTCGGTCATGCTCGGTCGTTACGATGCGGAAGCCGATCGTATTGTGGCACTGATTGCCGCGCCGGAAGGGATGCGCCCGATTCGTCCGCGTAACATTGAACAGCAGTTTGCGGTGGATGCTTTATTGAACGATCGGGTGAAGGTGGTCACGCTGCTCGGTAAAGCCGGCACGGGGAAAACGCTGTTGGCAGTAGCGGCGGGTGTTATGAAAACGCTGGATGAGAAGGTCTATGAGAAGATGCTGGTTTCACGCCCCACTTTTCCAATGGGCAAAGACCTCGGCTACTTGCCGGGCTCTCTGCAGGAAAAACTGGATCCGTGGATGCAGCCGATTCACGATGCATTGGATCTGATCCGGTATGGGCGCGGGGGCAAAAAAACGCCGCCGCAGCATGATTTTCTGAAATCGCATGAGCAGATCTCGGTGGAACCGCTCAGTTATATTCGCGGACGTAGTATTCCCAATCAGTATATGGTGATTGACGAGTCGCAGAACCTGACGCCGTTGGAAATCAAGACGGTGGTCACGCGTGTAGGTCATGGCACAAAAATTATCTTCACCGGCGATATCTATCAGATCGATAATCCGTATGTGGACTGCCTCTCTAACGGATTGAGTGCTTTGGTGGAGCGCGTAAAGGATCAGGCGCTCAGCGCGCATGTCGAGTTGACGCAAGGCGTCCGTTCCGAGGTGGCCGAAATGGCGGCGAATCTGTTGTAGGCGGATTCTTCGGGTTTGCTGGCGCGCTCAAGGAGCGCGCTTTTTTGTATCTTATTTTGAATTCCGCGCAATCATGGCGGCGATGTAGCCCGCGCTGAAGCCGTTGTCGATATTAACGACCGTAACAGTTGAGGCGCAACTGTTGAGCATGCCGAAGAGCGGTACCAGTCCGTTGAGGTGGGTGCCGTATCCGACGGAGGTCGGAACCGCAATCACAGGGCAGGGCGCAAGTCCGCCGACCACTGAGGGCAGGGCGCCTTCCATCCCGGCGATGCATACGATGCAGGTTGCGCGCTGGATGTGTTCAATGTGATCCAGCAGGCGATGAACACCGGCGACGCCGACATCAAACAGTCGTTCGGGATTGGCGCCGCAAACTTGCGCCGTGATGAATGCTTCTTCGGCGACGGGAATATCGGCGGTTCCGGCGCAAATGATCGGGACGTAACCGGAATCCTGCGGCGGTTTGCCGTTAAAATAGATGATCCGTCCGAGCTCGTTGTATTGCGCTTCCGGATGGATGGCTTTGATGGCTTCGTAGTATTCCGGAGCGGCCCGGGTAAGCAGAATGCGGTCGGTGTTTTTTTCGAGTGATTGGAATATCTGTACGACCTGATCGACGGTTTTTCCCTGACAGAAGACCACTTCCGGGAAGCCGGAGCGCATGGCGCGGTGGTGATCCACTTTGGCGAAGCCGAGGTCTTCGTAGGGGAGTTGTCGCAGGCGCTGGAGCGTGTCGTCGAGCGTTACGCTTCCGTTTTTAAATCTATCGAGTAGTTTTTTGAGTTCGTCCGTATCCATAGCGCTGGATTCTAGCGCTTTAGGTTGATGCATTGAAGCGCCTTTACGGAATATCCGCCTTAGCGTACCTCCAGGATGATTCCTTCCATCCCGGAGCGGAAAGAGAAGAAGCCGCAGTCAAAGTTTTCCATCAGCGCCTTGCCGACCGGCGAGTCGGGGGTGACGACGGTGACGGTTTTGTTGTCGATCTTCACTTCGGTTCCGCCTCCACAGTTGAGTAGAAAATAAAGGCTGGTTTCTCCGTTAATTTCGACCTCAACAAGTGCGCCGATATCAACTTCCTGGCCGGTAAAATCCTCGATTTCCATGGATTTCAACGCATCGATCTGTTGAGCCAGTTCCCGGTGCTGCATGGCGTAGCCGCGCGCCAAGTGTGCCGCCTCGTAGCCTGTGGTGTCGCGCTGTTTTTCGGCGTTAGCTGCGTTGAAGCGGGCTCCGTCGTTAGTACGTTTGTTTGCGTGTTGCTGGCGGTTGAGCTCCTGCTCCAGCTTGTTGATGACTACGTTTATAATCTGGCGTTTCATGGCACAGGTTATAGCGGCTTTAGTTTCAAACCTGAATCTGAAATTTAAGAGAGCGCCATGTGAGGTTCGGGGGACTGATTTATTTCCCTGAGAAGACGAAAGTTTCACGTTGAAGCTTAGGTTCTTCAAAGTATTATTAACGAGGCAACGAAAGGAGTTCCCCATGAAGGCACTAAAGATTACCGGTTCAGTCATTCTCGTTTTCATCGTCGTTATTCTGCTCGTCGTTTCTTTCGGCTTAGGCGGGATTATCAAAAAGGCGGTTACGACCGTTGGCCCTAAAGCACTGGGCGCTCCCATCGAATTGCAAAGCGTGCGCGTTTCTCCTTTCACCGGCCTGGTGCATCTAAAAGGTTTGGTGGTTGGCAATCCGGAAGGATTCCACACTGACTCTGCGGCCCAGATCGGCGAATTCAAAGTTCAGGTTAAGCTAATGTCTCTGCTGACTGACAAGATCGTCGTTAAAGAGATCCTGATCGACGGCCCGCAGATCACATATGAAAAATCGCTCAAATCCAGCAATATTGCTGAGCTTCAGAAAAACGTCGAAACCTTCGTCGGGCCGAAAGAAGAGGAGCCTGAGGGTGAGCCTGTTCCGGAAGAAGAGCCGAAGGAAAAGAAACCAAGTAAAAAGGTTCAGATCGACAAACTTCTGGTTCAGAACGGCAAAGTGAAACTCAGTTTCACAGCCATGAAAGGCCGGCAGATGACCGTTCCGTTGCCGAAAATAGAAAAAGAAGGAATCGGTGCGGATAAAGACGGCGCAACCTTCGGCGAGGCTGCCAAGGAAGTTTGGGGCTCAATCATGGAGGCCATCAAGCAGGCCGCAGCTTCTGGTGGCGATGTGCTTAAGGATGTGGGCGGCGCGGTAACCGATGAGGCTGGCAAGGCGGTTAATTCCGTAAAAGAGGGCGCATCCAGCCTGCTCAAGGGTGTGGGCAACATGTTCAAAAAAGATGACTAACCCTGCCTTCATTCAAAATGTAAAAACCCGCGGAAAAGTTCCGCGGGTTTTTTAATGGGGGTTCCGCTTTGTCGGAGCCCCGTATTGGTTTTGGCCGGGCGAGCGTTTAGTCGTGCCTCAGCACGGCGCCGGTGCTGGCGTTGGTCGCCATTTTCTGGTAGCGGCGCAACCAGCGGCTCTCAACCTTCGGCTCCGGCTTGGTCCACTTTTTGCGGCGTTCTGCCAATTCCTCGTCGGACAGGTGCACAATCAGCTTACGTTCCGGGATGCTGTATTCGATGATGTCGCCATCTTTCAGCAGTCCGATCGGTCCGCCTTCCGCCGCTTCCGGGGAAATGTGGCCGATGCAGGCTCCGTGCGTTCCGCCGCTGAAGCGACCGTCGGTGATCAGTGCCACCTGTGCGCCCAAGCCTTGACCCATGATGTAGGAGGTCGGTGCCAGCATTTCCTGCATGCCCGGTCCGCCGATCGGACCCTCGTTGCGGATTACCACCACGTCGCCCGCTTTCACTTTGCCCGCCAGAATGCCTTCGCAGGCATCGTCCTGGGATTCAAAGATGATCGCCGGGCCTTTGTGTTCCTTCATGTCCGGATGAACGCCCGCGCTTTTAACAACTGAGCCGTTTTCAGCGAGGTTGCCGGACAGGATCGCCAGGCCGCCCTCTTTGCTGTAAGCGTTCTCGAGCGGGTGGATCACTTCTTCGTTCTGGATGGTTGCTCCTTCGATATTTTCACCCAGCGTTTTGCCCGTAACGGTGATGCAGTCGAGGTTCAGTGCTCCGTCAATCTTCGCGATTTCCGTCATGATTGCGCTGATGCCGCCCGCTTTGTGCACGTCTTCAATATGCCAGTGCGACGACGGGGAAACCTTACAGATGTTCGGTGTGATTTTCGAAAGCTTGTTGATGCGCTCGAGGTCATAATCAACGCCTGCTTCGTTCGCAATCGCCAGCGTATGCAGAACCGTGTTCGTGCTGCCGCCCATCGCCATGTCGATCGTGAAGGCGTTGTCGACAGACTTTTCGGTGATGATTTCACGCGGTAGCGGTCCGCCGGTTTTCGCCATTTCAACCGCGCGCTGTGCGGCCGCGGCCCACAGCTTTTTGCGTTCTTCGGCTGTCGCCAGCTGAGTGCCGTTGCCCGGCAGGCCGAGTCCGATTACTTCCGTTAGGCAGTTCATGGAGTTGGCCGTGAACATGCCGGAGCAGGAACCCGCGCTCGGGCAGGCTTTGCATTCGATATGCTTCAGGCGGTCTTCGTCGATTTTGCCGCTTTTGAATTCGGCCACTGCTTCGAAAACGCTGACTAGATCGATCACTTCGCCTTCGTCGGTTTTGCCGGCTTCCATCGGGCCGCCGGAGCAGAAGATGGTCGGGATGTTGCAGCGCATTGCGCCCATCATCATGCCCGGCACGATTTTGTCGCAGTTCGGGATGCAGATCATCGCATCGAACGCGTGCGCGCTGACCATTGTTTCTACGCAGTCAGCAATCAGCTCGCGGCTCGGCAGGGAAAATTTCATGCCGGAGTGGCCCATGGCAATGCCGTCGCAGACGCCGATCATGTTGAATTCGATCGGAGTTCCGCCCGCTTTGCGGACTTCCTCTTTGATCAGTTCGCCCACCTTGTTCAGGTGCGCGTGACCCGGGATCACTTCGTTGAAAGAATTGCAGATCGCAATAAACGGCTTTTCGATGTCCTCGCTGGACATGCCGGTTGCGCGCATCAGACTGCGGTGCGGTGCGCGTTCAAATCCTTTTTTGATTTTGTCGCTTCTCATGGAGTACTCCTTCGCTAATAAAATTTAGAGAGACCGGAAGATTAACATTCCACCGGTGAATCGCACGCAGAAACTTTAGGGAACAATGAGCTGTCGGGGCAAGTTGAAGAGTGGGTGAGTCACCCGGCGGAATTATTGATAATGAGATGGTCAGCCTATTCTCTGCCGCCATTTTTATGCATGATAATCGTCTGCGGGGGATTGGTTTTTTCCATTTAGGGGGGACTGAGGGTCCGTGAGTAGATTTGTAATTGTGTCCACCGTGAGAGCCAGACTTTCTTCGAATTGCTCAAGCAGAATTTCTGAAGGTTCATCGTTGATGAGTGCGGAGTTTAATTGTTCCGCTGCGATGTAAAGCTTTTCAGCCCCGATGGTTCCAGCGACACCTTTGATCGTGTGGGCTATGAGAGTCGCTTCTTTATTTTTCTGACTGTGAAGTGCGGCTTTTATTTTGTCCGCTGAATCGGCGTGGTTTTCATTAAACTTCCGCAAGAGTTTGTTGTACAGGGCGGTATCTTCACCGGCTGTTATGAGTCCGGTTTTTATGGATATGGTCTCTTTGCTTGGTGGATCAGTGCGGGGGGGTGTTGCTTTTTGCGCTGGTGGGGCGGGGGCTTTGAGCCACTGGTCCAGTGCGTTACAAAGTTCTTTGGGATCGATGGGCTTTGTGATGTGCCCGAGTGAAAAGTGGGCCATGATGAAGTTCGGGTCGAGGTAGAGTGCGCGCTTGAGCGCTTGCCTGGCCTCTTTAAGGTGATGATTTTCTTCAAGAATGGTGGCCAGCAGGTAGTGAGAGGTTGGATTGAGTTTATCTGCAGATATGGACTGTTCTGCCCATTTGGTTGCGAGGTCGATGTTTCCCCGGTTGGCTTCAATCCGCGCCATGAGAGCGAAAACGTTTCCCATCAGGGGCCCGTGCCTCCTTTTAGTTTTGATGAGTATTTGCAGGGTTGCTGCGGCTTCAGTATTGCGGCCGGATTGAAAGGCCGATAATGCCGCCTCATAAAGGCGCTCCGGGTCGCCGGGAGCAGGCGAGGCGGGAGGGATCCTTTTTGGTGCAGGAGCTGGCGGGGCAGGGGTCACGGGAGATTCCGGCAGGCTTTTTTGGTAGAGTGTTGCTCCATCGAGTAGAGTGCGTTCAAACTTTTCTTCCCCAGGAATGGAACATTCGGCCGCGCCCAGAATGAGCCAGCCCCCTTTTGTTAATGAGTGCATGAGGTTTTGGGTTACCTTTTCAATAATCTGGGGCGTGAAGTACATCAGTACGTTTCGGCAGAAGATTACATCCACGGCATGGGTATTGTTTTCCAGTGAGGGATAGGTGTCTGCGGCGAGATTAAGTGACCATTTTTTTTATGCGAGGGTCTATCGCAAATGCTTTGTTATCCAACGGGCTGAAATATCTCTCCCGTATCGGGTTCGGCATTCCGCGGAATGACCACTTCGTGTAAATGCCGCTCTGCGCTTTTTTGAGCGACTGAGGGTTAAGGTCGGTAGCCAATATGTCTATATGCCATGCGGAGGAGCCAGAAAGTAATTCATCCAGGATGATTGCAATGGTGTAAGCCTCCTCTCCTGTGCTGCAACCCGCACTCCAGATTTTTATCCGTTGTATCCCGGCTTTCGTGCGCCGGCGCATGACCTCGGGGAGGATGTGGTTTTTGAATGCGTTCAGGCTTTTCCTTTCTCGGAAGAAATAGGTCTCGCCTATGGTCAAATGCTCGCTTAGAACCCTGATTTGATGCGCACTTAACGGCTCGTCGTTTAATGTATGAAGGAGGGTGTCAATATCCGTTCCCTCTTCTTGGGCCAGCGCTATAGTTCCGCGTAAGAGATCTTTTCTTCGGCTGTTTGGAAGCTGAAGCCCTATTTGTCGGGAGATCAGCTCGGTCAGCCGGTCTAGCGCGGCTTCTGGCACTTCGCAGAAGGGTTGTTGGCACTTGTTGTACATTAGTTTCTCATGCGTCTGTTTTCTGAACTGTTTTCGCGGCGTCTGTAAATGAGGCGATGTTTTGAATTAAAACGATCGAACCGGATATTGTTGCGCTGGTAGTGGCGGCAGAGCCACCTAGCTTCGTGTGATTGAGCTCCCCTTCAGGCAAATCTATGACCCCCTCGACCCGGTCCACCAACAGGGCCGCAGGTTGACTCTTTTGCTGTGTCACAATAAAGCGGTCTGTGAGCTGCATTTGGCGAGGCGGGAAACCAAAATGGCGCCTGGCATCTATGACCGGCATGATTTTCCCCGCGATGTTGATCAACCCCAGAAAAGATTCAGGGGCATCTGGGAGGGGGCGTGTTGCGGCCGCAGGGACAACTCGTTCTACTGAGTGTACATCCAGCGCGAATTGCCCATCTCCGACAGTAAACAACAAAACGGACTTTGTTAGGTTCATGACTTTCCCCTCCCGGGGTTATCGAATCGCTATTTGCTCAGTGCGGCACGTGTGATCCAAGCACTCGGCTTTGCCCGGCAATTTTTTTTATCCCCGGGTCGGGCGTGGGGATTTGTGGTTTCAAAAGGTGAATAGTTTGCTTAACGGGTGGCGAGCCTGCTGCAAAATAGCGGCTGGCGGGTGGGCGAATACGTTCCCAGTGCAGCTCAGGTTTTTGAGGTGAAAATTGGGGGGCAGGAGGAAATGCGGGTTTTGGTGATCCAGCCAGGCAATGGAGGGTGACAGGAAGGTTTTCCTGTCGTTGAGCGATCCCTTGATATCCCATCTTGGATCCAGGTGTTTCATTGATGCATAACCTTGGCGGGCTGATATGGCCTTAGCGTTTAGTGCTTTGCTGTTGCTAAACTATTGCATAAGCGATCTAACCTCAAGAGGTTATTGGGAAGAGTGTAGCAAATATTATGTTATTCCTGCGGATTCAGTGCGTCGTACATTTCTTTGGCCTCTTTGTTGAAGCAGACGAAGGTGACGCACTCGATTTCCGGGTGCTCTTTCAGCGCTTTCACCGTTTCGGTGAGGGCGATGTGTGTCGCACGGTTAAGTGGAAAGCGGTAGATCCCGGTGCTGATGGCCGGGAAGGCGATCGTTTTGACGCCATTTTCAGCGGCTAGCTTAAAGCAGTTGCGGTAGCAGTGCGACAGCAGGTCGTCTTCGCCGCGCGTGCCGCCGTTCCAGACCGGGCCGGGGGTGTGGATCACGAATTTGGCCGGCAGGTTGTAGCCTTTCGTGATTTTGGCCTCACCGGTTTTGCAGCCGCCGAGGGTCGCGCATTCGGCTAACAGTTTCGGTCCGGCCGCACGGTGAATAGCACCGTCGACCCCGCCGCCGCCCAGTAATGTCCGGTTGGCCGCGTTTACGATGGCGTCGACCTCGCACGTTGTGATGTCACCCTGAATCACCTCAATCCGAGCCATATTCCGTCTCCGGTTACAGGTTTTGCGACATGATGCGGATTTCCTCCGCGACAATCTCTTTCAGCTGTTCGGGGGCCAGCACCCGGGCATAGCGCCCCTTGCTCAGCACCCACTCCTTCACGTTGAAGAAAGGCATGTTCCCGCCGCCGCTGACCGGGAAGCAAAGCTCAACGTCGCCGTTATCGCGTTTCGTCAGCTTCTGTTGCGGATGCCATGTGCGGTCTTCGACATCCAGCGTGGCCTCTTTTTTGATGAGAATGCGTACCTCGGTCATTTTCTCCATCGAGGCGTACCGGCCGAAGGTATTATTCATCAGCTCTTCGGCGGAAAAATCGGAGGGAAGGATGTAGCGCTCGTCGGTCAGTTCGACCGATTCAAACCGGCCAATTGCAAACTGCTGAACCCGGTCGCGGTTGTGGCTGCGCGCGAAGACATACCAGTCGCCCTGAATGTTGGCCATGTGGTACGGATCAATTTTGCGCGCGGTCGCCTGCTTGGCCTCGCGGCGCTTATAAACCGCGGAAAGCGTGCGCCGGTCGAGAATGGCGCGGCAGACCGTCTCCCAGATAGTTTCATCGATCGGAATCGCGGGCGGATTCACAAAGCTGAACTCCGCGGGAATCTCCTCCGGCCGGATTTCCAGTTTGTCCGAAAGGGCATCGGCAATGTTGTCGTAGACCGTTTCCAGCTTTCGTGCAATCGGGGTGCCCTGATATTGCTGTACGGCCTGACGCGCGATCAGCAGGGAAAACAGATCCCCCTCCTTAATCGGGAGCGATCCCAGAAACCAGGACGGTTCCGTGTAGTAATAGCCGTTGTTCGCGGAATCATACTCAATCGGCGCGCCCAGCCGGTCGCGCATAAAATCGATGTCCCGCTGGACGGTTTTGATCGAAACCTCCCACTCTTCGGCAAAAGTGCGACGGTTCGGGTATTCACCCGCGCGGATTTTGCCATCCAGCGCCTTCAGTCGTTCGAATTGAGTTTTACTGCGGTCCATTAGGGAAGCAATCCTAACGAGTAAGCCCCTGTTTCCAAACACATTTTCCTTACGAAATGTATCGAAAAAAAGATCAGGGACGTCCTGTGTCCCACCCCTCCTGCTAGGCTGATTAAAAATTAAGCAAAGGAGTCGCCATGAACACAAAAGAAGAGATCACTTTAAAGCAGCGCGTTGCCTACTGGAATCCGTTCAGCCGGAGCCGCAACTTTCTCGATGTGGTTTACGACCACGCCGCCCGTTTCTTCGCCCCGCTCGAGCACTAGGTTTGAGCAAGGAACGATTGGTGAAGGTAATGGTTGATGCTCATGCAGCTGAAAAAACGGATAAATTTCGGGTGGGTCACTCTATGTCCCACATGGCCTGGTAAATTGTCAGCATAATAATTAAGGAGGCAGTGATGTACTACTTCAGCTACGGCGAAAATATGGATCAGGCGACGATGGCTTTTAACTGCGAGAAAGCGGTTCCGGTCGGCAAGGCGGTTTTGGACGGATTTAAGTTTGTGATGAACAGCGACGGGTTCGCGGCGATGGTGCCCGAGGCGGGCCGACGGGTGATCGGCGTGCTCTGGAAAGTCGACCCGTTTGCGGAGCTGGCGCTGAACAGCGCGATGGGTGTGACCGCCGGGAAATCCGGGTCGTTGAACCTGAACGTACGCATCGGCCGGAACCGTCAGGTGCGGGCGCTGGTTTATCTGCCGAACAATACCCGGCCGTCACTTTGCGACGGGTATGCCTTAGATCGAATCCTGGAGGGCGCCCGCGATTTCAACCTGCCGGCTGCGTATCTCGATTATCTCGAAAGCTGGAACCGTGATTTAGCGCATGCAGCAGTACATGCGGCATAAAAAAGTTAACCAAGCTTCACACATTATAGCTGTACTGTTTCCCCGTGCCGGAGGAAGGCGAGGGTCGTGCGGATTTGTTCTTCCGGCAGGCCGGTCAAGCGGGCGAGCACCTGTTTGTAGAGCTGCATCTGCTCGGTGTAAAATTCCGACGCTTCTTCGGGCGGAGTGCGGCCGGTTTTCCAATCGATGATTTCCGCAGATACCGGGAGACCGAGCTCATCGTTCGTGATGACTACGCGGTCGAATCGACCGGAGATCCAGTTGCCGTCGAGCACGATTTCAAACGCTTTCTCTTTCCAGAGGGTAACGTTTCCGTCGGGCTGCTGGAACAAGTTGGAAACCGTGCGTGTTTCGAGGGCTTCCTTCAGTAGCTCGTGGATTTCTGGCGGCTCCTCTGAAAAATCCGGAGTTTCGTTGAGCCAGTCGATCTGTTCGAGCGCGGCGTGAACCGCGGACCCGAAATCGGCCGCGTTTTTGGCGTCGGGGTCGAAGAGGTGTCCGCAGGTTTTGCCGGTCGCTTCGTGAACGGACGGCTGTTTGCGGATAAAGCGCGGGCGTTCGTTCGGGGTGAATTCCACTTTCGCGTTGTTCTCTACGACCGCTTCCTCCCGCTTTCCGGGTTCGCCTTCAAACCAGTTTGGCTCGCCGGTTTCGTAGAGCAGGGGTGAGTCGTCGCCCGCGCCGAGGGTCTGCTGTAGCAGCGTGGAGGCGTAGAGCGATTTACTGTTGGCTGACGGGGCCGTGGTGACGATGTAGAGTCCGCGCCGCGCGCGGGTCAGTGCCACATAGAGCAGGCAGAGCGCTTCGTAGTAGCTCTTTTCAGAGGCTTGCGCTTTGTGCGCGGAGAGAACCGGGTCGCTTTCGACCCACTCTTTTTTGGGGAAATCGAAGACCCATTCCAGTTCGCCGGTTTCGCCGCGGTGGATTTCGAGGTCGAGTTTGACGGTCCCGAGTCCGGTGCTGCCATCGAGTGCGGGCAGGATCACGGCGTCGAATTCGAGCCCTTTGGATTTGTGAATAGTCATCACCGTGACCGATGAGCCGTCGCTTTCGGCCGGTACGCGGATTTCCTGAATGTATTCGATGTAGTCCTGCGTGGTGCGGTTGCGGAAGGTGTCGAATTCGCGCGTGGTCTGCAGCAGTTTGTTGTGTTTGCAGGGCAGGTATTTGTTCAGCACAAATTCGAAGCCGTGTTCGTTCAGGTCGTGCAAGAGCGGTACGGCAACCGTGGTTGCAGAGAGGCCGAGCGTCTGCAGGTGCGGTTCGATGGGCGACATTTCGACGTGGCGCAGCGCAAACATATCACCGGGGTGTTCGGCCAGTTTGACGAGCGACAGAAACGCGGCGACTTCCGGCTGTTCGGCGATCGGGCGGGTTCCGTCGAGTGTGGCGCTGATGCCGGCGTCGGCCAGTGCGTCGATGATTTCCTGCCCGCCGGTGTTGGTGCGCACGAGAATTCCGATCGATGAAACCTTCCCGTGCAGCTGCTGCACCAGCTCGACGGTTTTAGCGCGTCGGTTCTGTTTGTTCGGCTCGTCGCTGCGTCCGGCGGCGCGCGGCAATTGGTAAAGTGCGGCGTAACCCTTCATCTCTTTGTTGGGCGGGGCGACATCGTGAGTCTCCCAGATACGCGACCATTTCTCCTGCACGGCCTCCGGAATGGTGTCGACGCTGGAAATCTGCCCGAAAACGCGGTTGACCGTATTGATCACCGCCGGGGCCGAGCGCCAGGAGACGGCGAGCGGCTCGCGGGCGAGCGATTGGCTGTAGCGGTCGAAGACGTGTTCGAACAGTTCGGCTTCGCCGCCGCGCCAGCCGTAGATGGCCTGTTTCATGTCGCCCACGTAAAAGAAGGAGCGGTCGGTCTGATCGTGCTGGATGATTTCGTCGATCAGGTTGCAGAGCGCGTGCCACTGCTCGTGACTGGTGTCCTGAAATTCGTCGAGCAGCCAGTGGTCGAATTTGCCGTCGAGGCGGTAGTCGATGTAGAGCTTTTCGTCCGACTGATCGGAGCGGCTGGTAAGGGCCGGGCCGCGGTTGAGAAGGAATAGAAGGTCGCTGAACGTGAGGCGGCCGGTCATGCGCACCGAGCGGTTGTAGTGTTCCTCGTAGGTTTCCAGCAGGCTTTGCAGGCCTTGTGTGGTTTCGCGCTTGGCGTTGATCGCCTGTTGCGCGGCGTGGCGCATAACTTTCAGCAGCAGCTCGCACTCCGCATCGGTAAGCTGCTCCTCTTTGCGCCCGTTTTTGATCAGGTTGTTCCCTTTCGGGATCTCTTCGAGCAGGCGCCCGGCAAGTGCGTTGAGTTTGGCTTTGGTGGCGGGGTGGTAGCCCGTGAAATAGTCGAGCGCCGCTTGCCACGCTTTTGCTGAGTGGTCTTCAAGAAAGGCGGAGAGTTCGCTTTCAGTGAAATGCGTGTCGCCTTCAAACCAGCCGCCGTCCGGCCAGACCGACTGGCCGTTCCAGTGCTCGGGTTCCGGCGCTTCGAGGTAGCTCTGCTGGTGGCTGGAAATCATGTCGGAGAGCGCGCTGCTGACCTTCTTATCTTCGTGCCCGAAGGTGAGCCGCTTGAAGGTTTCGATGAAATCGCGCCGGTTTTCTTCGGATTCGCCCGCGAGAATGGTACGCAGCACCGTTTCGCGGATCTGGTTCTGCTGGGCCTCGTTCAGGATTTCAAAATCGCCGCTGATGCCGAGCTCGAACGGGAAGGCGCGCACGACCTGCGCGAAAAAACTGTCGAGCGTTCCGATCCGCAGGGCGGGCATACGTTCCAGCAGGCGACGCAGCAGTTCAACCAGTTCGGTTTTGGAAAGCGCGGGCGCGTTTTCCTGCTGGAGCATCGAATTCAACTCCGCGCGTTTTTGGTCATCGGCCGCGGATTCGGCGAGTCGTACAAGGATTCGGTCGAAGATTTCGCCGGCCGCTTTGCGGGTAAAGGTCAGGGCGACAATCCGTTCGGGCGGCGTGCCCTTGGCGAGCAAGCCGATGTAGCGGTTGGTTAGCTGATAGGTTTTACCTGCCCCGGCTGAGGCGCTGATGACTTTGTGGATGGTTTCGCTCATAGCCGGAGATAATGAATCATGGACTCACGTTAGTGAATAATGAACTGGCTGAAATTCACGCCGAGGCGCGGTAAGGCGTTACTGCCTTTTTGGCGCGCGTCGGAGAATCAGTCGGTGGTGTTCATCAGGTAGCCGAGTTCGGTCAGGCGGCGTGCGATGGCGGTCTGATCTTTTTTGTGGAACACGATGTGGAAGCCCTCGCACTTCTTAACCAGCTGGCGCAGGGAGGGGTCGCTCGCAAAGAGCTGGCGCAGCTCGGGCGTATTCGTCAGCTGATAGACCACCAGTTCCGGTCGCGGGGAAAGGGCTTCCGCCGTAGCGAGCACCTGATCAAAAAAGGCGTCCCAGTTGGGCGGGGGCGCGGGGGCGACGGTCTGTTTGAATTGCTCGATTCGTTGTTCGATCTCTTTGCTGTTTTTGCAGCCTCGGATGAGGGATTGGCGCGTCATGCGGTAGAAGCTGGGCGCGATTTTTTCCATGAATGAACTGAGAGAGAGTTCGGTGAGCGGGTCGATATTTTGGCAAGAAGCGGTCAGGCGCTGTGCGTTTAGTGTAACGACGGTTTCCTCTGAGTTGCTGGTGGTATAGTCAAACGCATCGGTCAGTCCAAATGCATACGCGCCGAGCGGAGTCAGGCGGATTGCGCGCAGGCTGTCGAACGGTGTCAGATAATTTTGTGCCGAGCGGCGGAATTCGTTGTTTTCCGGCGCATCAAAGCTGATCTCCAGGAATCCGAATGCCGCGAGCATAAAGCAGATGCCCTGGAGCGCGGGCAGGGCGATGAGCGCCCATTCGTTGTCGGCATGGATGTCGATGCGGGCCGCGTTCATGAAGCGGCTGCGCTGGGTGGTCAGGTTGCTGAAAGATCCGGCGTAGAGCAGGAAGTTGACCTGGATTTCGCGGTAGCGGATGAAGTCCTTGATGTTCTCGAAATCGATCCACTCGCTGGTGGATAGTTCGCAGAAAAGATCATGGATGTTGCGGAGCGGCCGGTCGTTATATTTCGAGGTTTTGGCGCGCTTGATGTGCGGGATCAGCTGGCCGTAAAGCGTATCGGGGTTTTCAAGCAGAAGCGCGTTGAGTATGTTGCGCAGATGTTCCTGCGGGGCCGTGGCCCATTGGGAAATGTGGGGCTGTTGTTTCTCGAGTGCATGGCGCATGCAGTTGAGCAGCAGTTCCGTGCGCAGGAATTCGAGCCCTTTGGCTTGATAGAACTCCGAGCCCTTCAGGATATTCTGGACGTTGCGAAGCGATACCTTTTTGATCGCGTCTGCCTGCGTGGTCTGCAGGTGGTTGCCGAGGAGATAATTGGCGACGGACTGGAGATCGAAGACCGTCTCCTGATCTGCTCGAAATGTTTGGGCGCCCGATGGCTCTGCCTGCGGGTTCAGGTAATAGCTTGTCGGCTTGGGCAGTATCAGCCGGAACAGGCTTAGCATGGCCGGCAGAAGCTGAACCGACAGGTCCGCGCGCGGCTCCTTCACAAAATAGTACGGCCGGGTGGTCGTATCAATGATCAGCCAGGAGAAGGCCGGGTTTAAAACGAGCTCCTCAACTGTGCGGCCGTGCTCCCGTTTATTGACGACCTCGACCATCCGAACGTTGAACCGGTGTTCAAACGTTTCCATATCCCCGCTGCCTTCCCAGCACAGTGCGGAAAGCAACTTCTGATGGGCGGGCGGCAGCTGGTTGTAAAAGGCCGTGAGTATTTTTTCGGATTGGTAGCACTCGCTTAGGAACTCAACGAGCACGGGTTTGAGCGGCCGCTTTTCCGGGGCGGCTTTGCCGGTAATCGGATAAAAATAACGCTGCGCGAGCGTCCACAGATAGTCGACGGTATAGAGCTTGTCCAGGGCCGTATCGAGATCGGCGTAGAGGAGTTCGGTGTTGTGATGGCTGTATAAAATCATGTTAAGCCCCCAGAAGGTGATCGATGTCGGATTCCGTCAGCTTTTTCAGGGCGGAATCATCGGAGGAGATGACCTGGTCGACCAGCTCTTTTTTATGCTGCTGCAGCTCCAGGATTTTCTCTTCAATGGTGTTTTTTGCGATGAGGCGATAGGTAAACACGGTGTTTTTCTGCCCGATCCGGTGCGAGCGGTCGACCGCCTGGCTTTCGGCGGAGGTATTCCACCACGGATCCAGAATAAAGACCGTGTCCGCCTGCGTCAGGTTGAGCCCGACTCCGCCCGTTTTCAGCGTCATCACAAAGACCTTCAGCTCGTCATCGTTCTGGAAACGCTCAACGATTTCCGCGCGGTTATTGGTGGCGCCGGTCATGGTGACGTGCGGGATGTCCATTCGGTTGAGCAATGCGCCGACCTCGTCAACCCCCGCCAGGAAGTTGGTGAAAACAAGGCATTTGCGGTTATTTTGAACGGCATCTTCCAGTGCGCTGGCCAGCATTTCAAGCTTGCTCGACTGAACCGCGCCGCCAGATTTTGCTTCCGGGACCGTCGCAATCTGACGGAGTTCCAGCAAGGCTTCCAGTACGGCGAAGTGGCTTTTTGCGAGGCCATCCTGCTTGATTTTTCCCTGGATCAATTCCTGATAAAAACGCCGCCGCTGTTCGTAGAACTCCTGCTGTTCCGGGCTCATTTCGACTCGAAGCACTTGTTCTACTTTGGGGGGCAGGTCGCTCAGCACGTCCTGCTTGAGGCGCCGCAGGAGGAACGGTTTAATTTTGAGGCGCAACTCATGCGCGGCGCGATGATCGCCGAAGCGCTGGATCGGAACGATATAGCTCTGGTCAAACTCGCTCGCCGAGCCGAACATGGCCGGGTTGAGGAAGCGGAACAGGGTGTATAATTCGCTCAAATTGTTTTCCACCGGCGTACCGGAAAGCGCGAGCCGGAACTCGGCTTTAAGTGCCAAAACCGCGCGCGCGGTTTGGGTCTTAATGTTTTTGATTGCCTGCGACTCATCCAGGATCACGGCGTGATAGGACTCGGCGGAAATCTCCTCGATGTCTGCCCGGAGTGTGCCGTAGGTCGTTAAAATCAGCTGCTTGCCCAGCGCTTTTTTGAAGTTGCGGTTTGAGGCGTAGTGAATATGAAAGTTCAGATGCGGCGCGAAGGTTTTCAACTCGCGTTCCCAGTTGAACAGCAGGCTGCGCGGCATCACGAGTAATGTCGGTTTTTCGGTGTGGTCAGGATAGATTTTTGAGAGCAGGGCAATCGCCTGAATCGTTTTTCCCAGCCCCATATCGTCGGCCAGGCAACCGCCCAGCCGGTGCTCGTGCAGATAGTGCAACCACTTGACGCCCGCTTTCTGGTAAGGGCGCAGCTCGCCATTGAAGGCGGGGAGTGCGAGCCGTTTTTTGGTGAGGGTGTTGAAGCCCCGGAAAATGTTGCGCGATTTCGGCAGCGCCTGGCGCGCCGTTTCGTCGATGAGCTCCTCAATCAGCGGCAGGTCGAAGAAGGAGAGCTCCACGCCCTCCTGCTTTTTGGTGAAGAGGCGGTTGAGCCGCTCCATATACGCTTCGTCGACTACCGCCTGCGAGCCGTCTTTCAGCGCAATGTACTTCTGTTTTTTGTACTGTTGCAGCGCGTCAAAAAGGGCGAAGCTTTCCCCTTCAATTTCCAGCGCGGCGTCGCCTTCAAGAAAATCGATGCCATGCATCAGCGACACGCTCAGTTGCGGCTGCGTGTGCCGGATCTTATACGAACGCAGCTTTTCCGCGCCGTATAGTTCGAAGTCGCGCACCAATATGGAGAGGTGGCGCCGCAAAAAGTCCGCCGCCAAATCCGGGCCGAGGATTAGCTCGGGTTCATCGTCCACGAGATAGGCATCTTCGGATTCGTGTAGTTTGTTCAGCCGCTTCAGTTTTTTGAGCAGGTCCGTCCGCGCGAGATGCACGTCGCCATAATGAATCTGGCGGACCCAGATCGCTTGCTCCACTTCGTCGTAGAGCGCGATGTGGGTCAGGTCATAATCGCGCATGAACTCCAGCGAGAAACCCGGCAGGCATTGTGCCAGCTCGAGGTGAAGTGCGTTGTGCTCGTCGACCTGCTGAAAGATCAGCGCGGGCTGGGCATCGGCCGCATCGCTATGTTGAACGGAATGGTTCGCCCAAATCAAGGGGAGGTTGCTGAAGGTGGAATAGAAGAGCGACAGAAACTCGTTGATCTGTTCCTGCGGAATCCGTTCTTCGAAGAGGGGGACGCTCTGAAACCGCATGCCCAGCGGCTGGGTTTGATAGACCACCGTGCCGGCCAGCAGATGCGCCTCGCTGATCATGACCGGGTTTTCGATCCATTCGCGGCTGTGGTTGGGAGCCATCAACTCAATGCGGGATTCGAACCATCCGGGCTCATTGGAGAGCATGCTCAGTTGGAGCGTATGCGCCTCTTCGTTGAAAGTAATCGGTTCCCGCGCCGCATTCACCACATTATCGCAGCGCGACAAAACCCAGACCAGCTGGCTGTGTTCATGAATCAGCAAGCCTGCCTCGGCATCAACTTCCGCCCACAAATGGGCCTCTTCCCATCCGTAGCGGATTTCGGCGTATGCTTTTAACAGTTCACGTTGCGCACCGCTGAATGCCTGATAATCCAGTTCAATTTCATGGCCGGCGAGATCGATGGTGCGTAAACATACGCCGCTCTCGCGTTGCATTAACTGAAAGTAGAACGGGGCGGCCTGTGCCTGAGGTGTCTGCTTGGGCTGGGCAGATTGATTGCGAAGCGTCGCAAAAAGTTTGCTGCTGCTCATGTTTGAAATTGGATTTGTCATAACCCTTAATGCTGACCGAAGTCGGGGCATTATGGAATGATCTTTTGAGCAAAAATGACCCGCGGAGGGGAATTAGATATTTTAGACAGGATTAACGGCATGAACAGGAGGGGCATTTGGGAGCTGCCCGCCAGGAATCGGACCTGTAGGCCGGGTGCCCTCATCCGGCGTATTCTGTCAGAAGTGTTGGTCGGTTCAATAAGCCCTAATCGAACTCTTTGGATTCGGCGGCGCGGGAGAAGGCTTTTTTCTTTTTGTGCCAGCGCGTGATGGTTCGGGGGCGTAGCAGGCCTTCATAGAGGGCGTGGTTCAAATAGTAGATGCTGTCGTCATATCCGTTCTGGCTGAATGCTTCGTTCAGGGCATAGCCGATGGTGCTGGTCAGGTGATCAATATCTTTGGCCGAATCCGCCATCAGATCCGACTCCGGGTTTTCATGAAACGCGCGGCAGAGATCGATGTCGCGGGAATTGTTGCGGCGGCAGTTCAGCGGGCGCACTTCGTAGCAACGGCATAATCCCTCGTCGGACAAAAGCGGGCACTTGATGTTGGTGTGCTCAATTTGCTCATGCGTCAGCTTTTTCATCCGCGTGCGGTTCTGCTTGGCCCGTTTCACGACCTCTTTGATTTCCGCTTTAGTGAAATTTTTGAGGATGTGCTCGAGTACCTGCGCGACTTCGTGGGCACGCAGGGAAACGGTGTAGTGGCAGCAATAGACGCAGCCTGCCTCGCAGGCGGTTTCATTGCCGGGCAGCTTGCTTCCTTCAAGCCACAGGTTTTCAAAGTCGGACCAAGCTTCGTCAAACAGCTGCGGTATGTCCTCGGCATTTTCTGCTGATTCTATGCGCGCTGAGTATTTGTCGATCGCGTTATAAATTGTGTCCTGATAATCCATGTTGTCCTTGAAGGCCTGTTTTTAAACTGCAGTCTTGGGTATACGCATCGCGTGCGCCTTATCAAAGAAGATATGCCGTCAAAAGGCGAGCGGCGCGCTGTGCGTCTGTGCGGTGCCCGGCATTGTGCCCCGGGTGGTGGTACGTGCGAATAATGAGGCGGTTTATGTGATTTTGTTGCCAAAATCGGGGGTTGATTCTCTTTGACGAGGCGTGAGAGTGGCGGTATAACCGCCGCGTATTTTTGACGTTACTAACGTAATAGGAGGAAAGTAACAATGGCTACTAAGGTTCTTGATGTTGTGAAACCGGGCGTACTGTTCGGCGACGACGTGAAAAAAGTGTTCGAAGTATGTAAAGAAAACGGATTCGCTCTGCCGGCAGTTAACTGTGTTGGTACTGATTCCATCAATGCGGTTCTCGAAGCTGCTGCGAAGGCTAAATCTCCGGTTGTAATTCAGTTCTCTAACGGCGGCGCTACGTTCGTTGCTGGTAAAGGTCTGGGTAACCCGGCTGTAGGCGCTATCGCTGGTGCTCAGTACGTTCACATGGTTGCTGAAGCGTACGGCATTCCGGTTATCCTGCACACAGACCACGCGGCTAAAAAACTGTTGCCGTGGATCGACGCGATGCTGGACGAAGGCGAAAAATGGTTCGAAACTCAGGGTAAACCGCTTTTCTCTTCTCACATGCTCGACCTGTCTGAAGAGTCTCTGGAAGAGAACATCGACACTTGCTGCAAATACCTCGAGCGCATGTCCAAAATCGGCATGACTCTGGAAATCGAGCTGGGTTGTACTGGCGGCGAAGAAGACGGCGTTGACAACACTGACATGGATCAGTCCCTGCTCTACACGCAGCCGTCTGAAGTGGCTCTGGCATACGAGAAGCTGGGCGCAATCAGCCCGAACTTCACTATCGCGGCTTCCTTCGGTAACGTTCACGGCGTTTACAAGCCGGGTAACGTTAAACTGACTCCGACAATTCTGCGTGACTCTCAGGCGTACATCAACGAGAAGTTCGGCACGGAAGGTAACCCGGTTAACTTCGTATTCCACGGTGGTTCTGGTTCTTCTCAGGAAGAGATCTCCGAGTCTATCGGTTACGGTGTTGTTAAAATGAACATCGACACTGACACACAGTGGGCTTGCTGGTCTGGCGTTCTCAACTTCTACAAAGAGAACGAAGGCTACCTGCAGGGTCAGCTGGGTAACCCGGACGGCGCTGACAAGCCGAACAAAAAATACTACGACCCGCGCGTATGGTTGCGTAAAGGTCAGGAGTCTATGGTTGCACGTATCGTTGAAGCTTTCGAAAGCCTCAACGCTATGGACCGTAACTAATTCAGTTATCATAACTGAATCTGTAAACCGCCCGGATTCGGGCGGTTTTTTTGTGCCTGAAGGTCTTAAGCTGAGCGATAGATGCCGAGGCGGCGGCGCGGGAAACCGGGCCGCTTTTTTTATTTATAAGGCCGCGTGCGGGTTTTAAACTCCATTTGAATTCCGAGGGGTTAGGGCGGAGCTGTTGAGGTGCCGAAATCCGGAGGTGATGATGAAGATCTATATGATGGGGGTGCTGGCTGTCGTTTGCGCATTGAGTGCGGGATGTACTCAGAAATCGGAACATCCCAAGCCGGAAGAGGGTGTGGCTCCATCTGAACCCTCGATGGTTGAAAGCGTGAAAGAGCAGGTTGCTGTCGCTCAGGAACAAGTGGCCGCCAAGGTTGAGGAATACAGGGACGTGATCGTCAGCGCAACCCGTCCGCTCTCAGAAATCAAAGCGGAGGCTGAAAAGCTGAATATCGATCAGCTGAAGGCGACAGCCCTTGAATATAAGGATGCGATCACGGCAAAAACCGCCGAGCTGCAGCCGCTGATGGAGGCGCTGAAAGAGATCCCGATGACTCAGATGCTGGGCGAAGAGGCGACCAGGATAAAAGACGAAATCGCGGGGGTTAAGCAGGGCGTAGATGCACTCAAGGCGCGCTACGATATCTACGTGGCTAAGCTGAAAGAGATGGGTGTGGATGTTTCCACGTTCCTGAAATAATTAAGTGAGCTCTGATAAAAGCGTCCCGTTCGGGGCGCTTTTTTTGTGGACTTGATGCGCGTCAAGGAACGGGCGGGCAATTTGTGGCATCTTCTGTTTCAACAATACAAAACGGATTTACCGGGGGGATGGCCATGAAGCGTAAAATTATCGAAATTAATGAAGACCTTTGTAATGGATGCGGTAATTGCATTACGGGTTGCGCGGAAGGCGCGCTCCAGTTGGTGGATGGAAAAGCCAAGTTGGTAAAAGAGCAGTTTTGCGATGGGTTCGGCGATTGTATCGGTACCTGCCCGACTGGCGCGCTTAAAATCGTCGAGCGTGACGCGGATGGATTTGATGTGAAGGCCACCCGCGAGCACGTCCGCGGTATCGGCGGTGATGAGGCGGTTAAGCGTATGGATGACGCGGCGGCGGAACATGAGGCCACAGAAAAGTCGAAGGCTTCACCGGCGGCTGGTTGTCCGGGACTGCGTATGCGCTTCAATCAGCCGAAAGAGGGAGTTAAAAAGGATGCAGCGACCAATGCCGGCCCGCAGGGGCAGGTGATCCGTTCTGATCTCGACCAGTGGCCCATTCAACTGCACCTGGTTCAGCCGCAGGCTCCGTTCTTTGACGGCAAAGAGTTGGTTGTATTGAGTACATGTGGCCCGGTGGCTTCGCCGGACGTGCACTGGCGCTTTGTGCGTGGCCGTGCGCTGGTGGTGGCCTGCCCGAAACTGGACCGCACTGAGGGATATGTCGAAAAACTGACCGCGATTCTGGCAGAGAACGATATTCCTAAGGTGATTGTGGTGCGCATGGAGGTTCCGTGCTGCGGCGGACTGACTGCCATTACGCGCGCCGCGGTTGAGGGGTGCGGACGTGATGAGCTGATTTTTGAGGAGGCAACAATCGGGCTGGACGGTGAAATTCAGAAAATTGAGGTGCGGTAGTTATGGATGAATATAAAGCAAAACCGTTGGATCTGGCGGCACTGGTAAATTATGCCGAGGGTGCGGTCGTCAGCAAAACCCTGCTCAAAAAAGAGGCGGGCAGCCTTACGCTCTTTGCTTTTGATAAAGGTCAGGGGTTGAGCGAACACACTTCTCCATTCGATGCGGTGGTACAGGTGGTTGAGGGCACGGGCACATTTATTATTGATGGTCGGCCGGTAAGAGCAACGGCGGGAGAGATGGTGATTATGCCTGCGAATATTCCGCACGACGTGCAGGCGGCCGAGGCTCCTTTCAAGATGCTTCTCACCATGATCCGTTCATGAACAGTAAGAATGCATATTTTTTTATGAGCCTAACTTGCGTTTTCTGAAAAAAAGCAGTACTGTTCATTCCTGTCATGATTAAGTTTAATACTCAGGTGAGGTGGATGATGAAAAGACGAATGATGATTTGTGCGCTGGTAGCGCTTGTGTTTGGTCTGGTTGGTGGAGTACAGGCTAAGGAAGAAGTACCGCTGACACATTTTGATTTGGCTCGTGTAATGGCTAATGCCGCAGGCATTGAGATCGGCGTTAAGACTATGGTTCAGTTGGCGGCTGAGCTTACTGAAGAAGGAATTGCTCCTTTGGGCGGTTGGAATGTAATCGAGAACCCGGTTGCAAAAATTGGTGACCTTGTTGTTACTGTTCTGCAGGTAACAGGTAATGCTGATAAAGTGACCGGCGACGCTGCGGGCTTGGCAAAAGCGGCCAAAGAAGTGCTTGGTATGGATGTAGAAGATACATGCGTGCCGAAAGATCTTACTAGTGGCCGTGCGTGGGAGTTGATGAATACTCCGGAACTCAAGGGCAAGGGTTTGGCAATGAATTTTGCTACCCCGGATTAAGAAAAGTTTTTTTGAGCTTAATGCCGCACTTTTAGTGCGGCTTTTTTGTATTCGGAGGAAAGTATGGGGCGATTAGGTATCGTAAAAGTGAATGAGTGGGTTGTGCTGGCACTGGCTTCCGTGCCCGCCTTTTTAGGGCCGGTTTTGTTCGGTTGCACGCGTATCGGGTATGTGCTGGCGGTCTTGTTGCCGCTGTTTGTGGCAGCTATTCTGTTTTTCGCGCAGGGGATTCACCGTCGCCAAATAACTATTCCTCCAGCTTTTTGTATTTTTGCTCTGATTATTGCCTATGTCGCAGGATCGCATCTGACCGCTCCGGTTCCTTATTTGAGCTTCATTAATATCGTGCGCTTGCTGGGGCTGCTGTTTGCCTATTGGATTTGGTCTGCTCACTGTCGTAGTTGGGATCGCTGTCGCTGGCTGTGGGGCCTGTTGTTGGTCGTATTGACGGGTATCTGCTGGTATGCGGTCTGGCGTCACTTTAATGGGAATGTCGGCTTCGGGCATGACCAGGATCATGTGCTGATCTACGGACCCAGTTCATATAAAATGCGCGCTTCTGGCACCTATGTATGCCCAAATCACTTTGCCAGTGTAATTGT
>JBHORO010000010.1:0-48884 GCA_042566005.1 Verrucomicrobiota bacterium | reverse complement strand
ATGATGCCCGGTTTTTCACGGAACTGACGGCGCACCTCTTCAACCATATCGCCCGCCGCGCGACCGACCGCCTTCATCGTCATTGCGCAGAACACGAACGCCATCATAGCGCCGACGAACAGGCCGCAGATCAGGAGCGGGTTCATGACATGCATCGCGAACACTTCCACATACGCCATGATGCCGTCTTTGCCCGCCGTCGCCGCGAGTTTCAATTCCGTGCTGATATCGATAAAGCGCTCGTCGCCGGCGGCGGCATACTTGCCGACCCACAGCTTAATCTCCTCGATATAGGAAGCCAACAGCGCCATTGCGGTCAACGCGGCGGAACCAATCGCAAAACCTTTACCGGTCGCGGCCGTAGTGTTACCCAGCGAGTCGAGCGCATCCGTGCGCTCGCGCACCTTCGAATCCAAACCGGACATTTCCGCATTACCGCCCGCATTGTCAGCAATCGGGCCATACGCATCCGTCGCCAACGTGATGCCAAGTGTTGCCAGCATACCAACCGCCGCAAAACCGATCCCGTACAGCCCCATGCTCGCATCGCTGAAACCACCTGCAAAGGCAAAGGCAAGAACAATAGCGGTTATGATCGTGATCACCGGAACGCCGGCCGAGAACATGCCGACCGCCAAGCCGTCGATAATTGTGGTCGCCGGGCCCATACGCGCCTGATCGGCAATCCCCCGCGTCGGCTTGAAGTGACTGGATGTATAGTATTCAGCCGACTGACCAATCACGACTCCAGCCACCAAACCGGCGGCCACCGAACCAACGATCCCCCAGGTAATCATGCCGATAAAGGCCATTACAGCCAACGCACCCAGAATCAGCACCGAACTGCTGAGCGTACCAGTCAACAACGCGCGTAGCAGATTCTTCTGCGTAGCATCCTCTTTACAGCGAACCAAAAATATTCCGATCACGGAAAGAATCGTCCCGATACCGGCCACGATCATTGGCGCGCTCACCATGCCGACCGCCTGCCCGATATCGCCCGAATGGGTGCCGACCGCGGCACCGAGCGCCATCGTCGCCAGAATGGAGCCGCAGTAGGACTCGTAAAGGTCCGCCCCCATACCGGCCACGTCACCCACATTGTCGCCCACATTATCAGCAATGGTCGCCGGGTTGCGCGGGTCGTCTTCCGGAATGCCGACCTCAATCTTGCCGACCAGGTCCGCACCGACATCCGCCGCTTTCGTATAGATCCCGCCGCCGACACGCGCGAACAGCGCCTGTGTGGATGCGCCCATGCCGAATGTAATCATCGTGGTGGTCATATAAACCAGCTTATCAGCCATCGTGCAACCGGCCGGCACCATCACCATCGGCCCCAGATTCCAGCCATTGGCCATGTTTTCAGCGGAATAGACAAACGTATCCAAAACAAAATACCAGAGGCAGATATCGAGCAGCCCGAAACCGACCACAACCAGCCCCATCACCGCGCCGGAGCGGAAGGCCACCAGCAGGCCGCGGTTCAGGCTGATGCGGCAGCCGTTAGCCGTACGCGCGGAAGCGGCGGTTGCGGTTTTCATTCCGATAAACCCGCAAAGCCCCGAGAAAAAGCCCCCGCTCAGAAAGGCGATCGGAACGAAAGGGTTCTGAATCCCGAACCAAGCCAAGGCCGCCAGAATCAGCAGCAGAATAATGAAAACGAACGTAACCACCCCGTACTGGCGCATCAGGTACGCCATCGCGCCTTCGCGAACATATTCGGCAATCTCCTTCATCCGATCGGTTCCCTCCGGGGCCGCGATCATCTTTCGGTAAAAGATCATCGCGCAGAAGAGAGCTAAAGCCGATGCGGCAGGCGCTAACCACCAAATATCGGGGATTACAGACACGTTCATACAGCTACCTTTCTTATAGGGGTTTAAGCAGAAAATTATGCGCAACCGCTGAGCGGATGATAAAGGCTTCAGCGGGGAGCGTAAACAATGAAGCGGAAAATTCCTTTTTCCATCTGCCCTAAACGGTTATATACACACCTTTCACTAACACGTACCCGCCCGCTCCGGCGGCGGTTTTTAGAGAGAGGATGATTTTATGGCAGAAGAAAAAAAATCAGCATACGCAGAAGCGGGTGTAGATATTGACGTAATGATGGGCTCCCTGGACCGCATCAAAGCAGATGTTAAAAGCACAAACACAGCAGGTGTTCTGAGCGAAATCGGCTCCTTCGGCGGCCTGTTCCAGGCACCGGGCGCAGAGTGCGCACTGGTTGCATCCGTCGACGGCGTAGGCACCAAACTGATGGTTGCCGCAGCGGCCGGTCGTCACGACACCGTCGGACAGGACCTCGTCAACCACTGCGTGGATGACATCCTCGTTCAGGGCGCGCGTCCGCTCTACTTCATGGACTACCTCGGCACAGCATCCCTCGACCCGGATGTATTCGAAGCGGTTGTAAGCGGCTTTGCTAAAGCCTGCCGCGAAAACGGATGCGCCCTGCTCGGCGGCGAAACGGCTGAGATGCCGGGTCTCTACCCGAAAGGCGAATACGACCTCGTCGGCGCAATTACCGGTGTGGTTGAAAAATCCAAGCTGATCGACGGTTCTACCATCAAAGAAGGCGACGTTCTGATCGGCCTGCCGTCCACCGGCCTGCACACCAACGGCTACTCGCTGGCGCGCAAAGTGATTTTCGAAAAAGCGGGTAAAGGCCTGAAAGACATCGTTCCGGGCACAGACGTTAACTTCGAAGACGCCCTGCTGGCCATTCACAAAAGTTACCTCAACCCGGTTATGGCTCTGATGGAGAAAGTAACCGTTCAGGGCATGGCGCACATCACCGGCGGCGGTCTCTACGACAACGTGCCGCGCGTACTGCCGGAAACAGTCAACGCTGTATTCGACCGCGCTTCCTGGGAAGTACCGGCCCTCTTCCAGTTCATTCAGGACGAAGGCAACATCGACCGCGACGAAATGTACCGCGTGTTCAACATGGGCATCGGCATGGTGCTCTTCATCCGCGCTGAAGACAAAGACGCGGCGATCGAGTTGCTCAAAGAACAGGGCGAAACGCCGATCGTTATCGGTGAAGTTACTGCCGGCTCCGGTGAGTCCAAATTGACCAACTAACTTACCAACTAAAGGCTGCGGGCAACCGCAGCCTTTTTGTATCTATGCATATTGCCGTCTGCATCAAACAGGTTCCGGACACGGACAAGGTTACCATCGACCGGGAAACCAACCGGCTCAACCGCGCCGGGGTTCCATCGGTACTCAACCCGTTCGACGAAAACGCACTCGAACTCGCGCTCCACCTCAAAGATACGCAGGGAGCAAAAGTAACCGTCATCACGATGGGGCCGCCGCAGGCCGAAGAGATGCTGCGCCGCACCTTGGCGCTGGGTGCAGACGACGCCGTACTGGTTTCCGACCCCAAACTCGGCGGCTCCGACACGTGGGCAACATCGCTGGCGCTGGCCGCGACCATCAAAAAACTCGGCCCGGTCGACCTCGTCCTGTTCGGCAAACAGGCAATCGACGGCGACACGGCACAGGTCGGGCCGGAAACAGCGGTCTTTCTCGACCTGCCGATTGTAACCTACATCAAGCAGCTCGATAAAACCGACGACGGCTACCGCGTCACACAAGTAACCGACAATGGTTACGATGTGTGGGACGTCGACAGCCCGGCCGCATTCACGGTCGTCAAAGATGCCAACATTCTGAGGCTGATCACCCTGCGCGGCAAACTGGAAGCCAACAAACGCGAGATCCGGCAGTTCAATCTGGCCGACCTCGGACTGGAACCGGCACAGACCGGACTGAAAGGTTCGCCGACCAAAGTGAGCAAAATCTTCACCCCGCCCGTAAAGCACGCCCGCATGAAACTGGAAGGATCACCGTCCGAAATGGCCGAAGGCCTGTTCGGCAACCTGAAGGAGCGCGGCCTGCTATGAGCACACTCAAAGAAATCTGGATTTTTGCAGAATGCGGCGAACACGGTGCGGCCGATGTGACTCTGGAACTGCTGGGCGAAGGATTGCAGCTTGCCGAAAAATCAGGCTTCGCACTCGGCGCGGTTCTGCTTACGGATCAGCCCCGCCCGGAAGTGGAACAGGATCTGATCAAACACGGCGCAAAAAAAGTCTACCGCATCACTGACGAAAAACTGACGGACTACCAGAACGATTTTTATGCCCAGGCCCTGAAACAGCTGATCGAAAAACAGCGCCCGGAAATCATGCTTTTCGGCGCAACCGACATCGGTCGATGCCTCGCCCCGACCGTCGCCGCGCTGACGGAAACCGGGCTGACGGCCGACTGCACCGCGCTCGACTTCGACTCGGAAATGGAACTGCTGATCCAGACCCGCCCCGCTTTCGGCGGCAACATCATGGCCTCCATCATCTGCCCGGAGCACCGACCGCAGATGGCGACCGTCCGCGCGCACGTATTCTCCAAAGCTCCGCTTCAGGATAATCAGGGCGAGGTGATTGAAGTCGCGGTCGATCTGAGCGGACGTAAAAACCGCCTGCGCAAAGTTGAATCCATCAAACTGCAAGACAAAGGCGTCAACCTGCACGCAGCCAACTACATCGTCTCCGGCGGACGCGGCCTCGGCGCGAAAGAGAACTTTGACCTGATCCGGAACCTCGCCGAAGAGTTCGGCGGCGCGGTCGGCGCTTCCCGTCCGGTCATTGACATGGGCTGGATCGAACACCACCATCAGGTTGGCCAGACCGGCAACACGGTTTCCCCGACGGTGTATATCGCCTGCGGTATCTCCGGCGCAATCCAGCATCTGGCCGGCATGCAGACCTCCGATGTGATCATCGCGGTAAACAAAGATCCGGACGCCCCGATCTTCGACGTGGCCGACTACCAGCTCGTCGGCGACCTCCACGACATCGTCCCCGCCCTGACCGAGCAGCTGCGTTCACTTAAAAGCGAAAGCTAGCCACCTGCTCGCCTGCAGAAAAACAAAAGCCGCAAAGCGTGAACCGCTTTGCGGCTTTGCTTTTGAAACGATTACGCTTCCAAGGCGCTGAGGAAACGTTCGGCTTCGAGGGCAGCGGCACAACCGGCACCGGCGGCGGTAATCGCCTGGCGGTAGTGCGGATCGCTGACATCGCCGGCCGCGTATACGCCTTCAATGTTCGTTTTGACACCATTCGTTTTAAGGTAGCCGACATCATCCATATCCAGCCAGCCTTTGAATGGTGCCGTGTTCGGGCGGTGTCCGATCGCAACAAAGATGCCCTTCACATCCAACTCGCGCAGTTCACCGGATTTGACGTTTTTGAGGCGCAGGCCGGTAACGCCGTCGCTGTCATTACCAAGAAACTCATCAGGCACAGAGTCCCAGCACACTTCGATTTTTTCGTGCCCGACAACGCGCTTGGCCATGATTTTCGAAGCTCGCAACTCGTCACGGCGATGCACGAGATATACCTTTGAGGCGAAGTGTGTCAGAAATATCGCCTCTTCCGCGGCCGTATCGCCACCGCCAATCACCGCGACCGGGACGTTGCGATAAAATGCGCCATCACAGGTAGCACAGGCGGAAACCCCTTTACCCTGCAACGCCTGCTCGGACTCCATACCGAGATACATGGCACTGGCGCCGGTAGCGATGATGAGAGTCTGAGTTTCAAGAACCTTGCCGTTATCGAAGGTGATTTTATAGGGACGAGCGGAAAGGTCGGTTTCCGTTACCGAAGCCATCTCGAAACGTGTCCCGAAACGTTCGGCCTGCTGACGCATCTGCATCATAAGCGTGGAACCGTCGATTCCCTCAGGAAAACCCGGGTAATTTTCAACATCCGTAGTGGTCGTAAGCTGACCGCCAGGCTGAGTTCCATCAATTACGAGCGGCGAAAGATTCGCGCGCGCTGAATAGATCGCGGCCGTAAGGCCAGCGGCCCCTGTTCCAACAATGACTACTTTTTCCATTTAAACGTCCTTTTTGCCATTTTGTTAAAATGATACAAAACTGGTCTATTTAAAACAAACGAAAGTTGCTATCTTATCGGAAGAGGATATAATTTAATGCTTATGAAACATGGTTACACATTCCTGCTGGCGTCCCTGCTGGCAGCTTTTAGCGCGGGTGCCAAGGAACCGGATCCGGCGCGGCTGAAACGCATCAAACGACGCTTCGGCAAACTGGTAAAGGTAGAGGAGAGCCGCGCAACAGGCGTACCGGAGTTGCCGCGCGAGCCAGAGCTCGAAGAAGAGGAGGAAGGCTGGAGCCTGTTCGGCCGTACAGACGAAACCCTGACTGCCCCTCAACCGCAGCGACGCGTTGTACGCCGCGCGCCGCGGACGAACAAAAAAGAAGCTGAATGGGGCTGGCTGCACGCTGAAGTGGTGAAGGAACAGGAAAAGCGCGAGGCGAAACGCTCCGCCCTGACAGAAGCTTCACGCCTGAGCGCCGATGAAGCCCGGCGCTCCTCCTTCATGTCCGAAGCGGATATTCAGCGCGAAGTCGCCTTGCGTCTGAAACAGCAACCATCCCTGCTGACCTCGAAAGAAGATCCGTATAAACCCAACCCGCTCAAACAACTGCCGCAATACAGGGCGATGGGTAAAGATTATCGCTCCCCTGCCCAGAAAATGCTTTCACCCGAATACACGCAATCCCGGCTCAATCAGTTCAAAAAGAAAGAGAAAAAGCCGAGTAGCTTTTCAACGTCCACATTTTCCAGCCAGCAACAACCATCAGTGCCGTACGGAAAAACTCAAACGGCGACAGGTACAGGTACTCAAAGACGATCTATTCGTGACCTGAGAAAACTCCCGTCTCTGAGGCAGGATCCTTTCGCCGAACAGTTCCCGAAAGTCCGGCGCAGCATCTGGGATGATTAATAAAAAAGGGACGCACCACGGTGACGTCCCTTTTCCCTGTCGTTCGCCGGCTTCGCTACCCGCTCACCGTTGCCGTTTGGCGGCGCACAAGTTCCTCGCGAATGATCCGGCGCGCGCGACGCACATCCAACAGGCCGATCGGGCGCGCAGACGCCTTATCCTGCACAACCGGCAAGACTTCCACCTGCATCATATGCATGTCGTGCAACACCTGTTTTAACTCAGAGTCCGGCTGCAGAAGTTCCGTACACGGCTGCATGATATCCTCTACCACAAGCCAATCCCAGCAGTCCTGATTTACTAGCGATTCCTTCAGTGCCTCAAAGGTCAAGAGACCTTCAATTTTACCGTCCGGCATCACTACCGGGTAGGCGCAGGCTTCTGATTTTGAGAACAGCGAAACCGCCTTGCGAAGCGGCAAATTCGCCCCCAGCGGCGCGATGGTTCCATCCATCACATCCTGAACAGAAAATGATTCAACGACATCCTCTTCCGTCACATTGCGTCCAACTTCCCCAGCGCGCATTACGGCGAGCTTTGTGAACAACGGACCACCCAGCTGGACAATCAATGTGGTCGCCGTAACCGTAAAGATGACCGCCTGTCCAAGCGTTAACTCGCCGACCGTAATGGATTCCAAATGACGACTGGCCTGAATCGAAAGCGCAACGGCCACCCCGCCCTGCGAAAACAGCGCCATGCCGAGGTTGTCCTGCACGGATTTATCCGCACCCGAAATGCGGCCACCGAGCTTGGAGCCGAACATTTTACCAATGCTGCGCGCCAGCACATAGGTCACGACCAACGCCCAAACCCAGGGAGGCATACCCGAAAGCTTCAGGCGCGCGCCGACCAGTACAAAAAAGAGAATATAGATCGGGGTAGAAAACAGGCGTACGACACGAAAGAGCTCTTTGCTTCGGCTCGGGGCGAGATTGCACAACGCCACCCCGATCGCCATAGTGGCCAGAATGACATCGAGTTTAAAATAGATCGAAATACTGATCGTGAGCAGAATAAATCCGACCGCCACTCCGAGCGCCTTATCGGTCTTAGCACGCCGGACAATCCGGTTCAAAATCACACCGCCGAAAAGGCCGAGCAAAACAGCTCCCACCAACTCCATCAAAGTATGCATCACATGCCCGAAAACAGATCCTTCATGGTGCATTAAAATCTGAGCTGTACTGGTTCCCAGACCGTACAGAGTCATCGCCAGAGCATCGTCCAGCGCAACAATCGCAATGATAGCTGTAGTCAACACGCCGGCCGAACGATACTCCCACAACACATCGATCGTGGAAGCCGGATCAGTTGCCGAAGCAATCGCCCCGAAAACCACGCCGGCCGCCGCTGCCACAGCCCAGTTGTGCACGATAAAGTAAATAATCAGCGTGGCCGGAATCCCCACCAGAAGGAAGGCCAGAATCCCCTCACCCAGCAGAATAGAAACGAACTGCCGTCCGTATTTTTTAAAGATACTTCCGTGCAGTTCACCGCCCACCAGAAACCCAATGATACCAAACGCCACCTCGTTCAACGGCTGAAGGGTGCTGACGATATAACTTTCACGAACAAGTTGAAACCCGCTCTCGCCGATCAGGATCCCCAGCACAAGATAACCCACCACCTGAGGAATGCGAAGACGCTGAAAAATCCAGGCCCCGAAAAGGCCGCCTACAATCCCGACCCCTAAAATAAACAGAATGCCCAACTCCATCAGATCAGCCCTCCGTCAAAATGGCATAGGCTTCTTGGGAGGACTGACAATCGAGCAGGCGCTTACGCGTTTCAATGTTTTTGAGCGTGCTGCTGATCGCCGAAAGAGTACGGATATATTTCGCATGCTGCTCCTTATTGGCAGCAACCATACAGATAATGTGAATCGGCTCGCTGTCGAGCGACTCATAATCCTCAATAGGGTTTCGGCAAATCGCGATCGCCATAACCAAATCCTTTACAGAACCGATGCGCACATGCGGCACGCCAATCCCGAATCCGATACCGGTACTCATCAACTTTTCACGACGACAGATGGCCTCTTCCAGCTCGCGTTTCTTTTTAATCAGCGGGCTTTCAGCCAATACCTCAACCAGGGATTTCAGCGCCGACTCCTTATCGTTCACATCCAACAGAACCACCCGTTCGGCGCTCAACACTTCCGACAGGGAGGTCTCGGCATAATGAGTCGTGCGCTGCGGTTCTGCCGGGGTCTGCTCCAGCTTGCTGTTCACCCACGCCTCAATATCCACCCGCTTAAAACGCCAGGACGTGCCAAGCTTGCCGCCGGGGATATCACCCTTCTGCGCCCAGTCATACACGGTCCGCTCAGACACGCGCAGATATTTGGCCACCTCTTCCAGAGTCATAATTTCATCCATACCGCACCCTCCTCATTAAAAACCACGTTTAAGCACAAAAGTACACCCAATGTCAGCGTTTGCAAAGCATTTCAACCAAAAAGAAAGGCGCAACCAACGTCGCGCCTTACCATGCAATGCTTTTTCTATCAGGATCTTACTTCTGCTCACCCATACTTTCTGCCAGCTGCTTTTGATAGTCCAGCGCCCGATCGCACTTATCCAGGAGTTCCTGATAGCTTCGGAGTTCCGCCTCGTCCTTATCTGCAGCCTGAGCCAGCGTCAGCGCCTGCTGTGCGGCACGAGCGGCAGCTTCATAATTACCGTAAACGTAACGAGCCTCAGCCAGCGTGCTCCAGACGTGGTGATCCTGCGGCGCGTAGAGCAGCGCCTTGGATGCATACTCCTCAGCCTTGCGACCGTCACGGAAACGCGGGTCTTCAGCGGTAGCATAAATCCAGCCCAGGTTATTTTGCAGGCGGAAATCGGAGGGGTGCAGCTCCTCAAGGTAATTAAATACAGTAACGGCGGATTCATAATCCTTCATCTCAATCAGAAGAATGCCGACCATAAAAAGTGCATCCTGAAGATCGGGGTTTATCCGGAAGGCATAAACATACTTCCGCAAGGCATCCTGCTTGGCGCCCTGCTCCATATAGGCCATGCCGATCTGCATAGACCGCTGATATTTCTCCTGACGCTCCTGGTCATCCTTAAACTCAGGGACCGGCAGAACCGCAAGATCAAAACGGGCCTCAACGCCATCGACCACTTCCTTCATATCCCTTCCCAAAGCCGAAGAGAAACAAACCAAGCTAAAAACCAGCACCAACAAATATTTCATACTACTCAATACTCACTTTTACCGTTTCCGGCTCAATCCTCTCAACGCGGACGCCCTCGGGGAGATTCAGGCGTACGCCCAGTTCATATCCCGTTACGCGCTCCACATCCGAGCAATCCACAAATGCCGAAACCGACTTGTCACTCAACGACTGCATCACTTCCGGCGCACCTGAAACCACTGCACTCACTACCGCAGGCTCAACCACAAGCTTACGGATGCGTCCCTCATCGACCAGAACCAGGACCTTAATATCTTCCAGACGGCGCTCAACCACCGATACCGCATCCGAGATATCCACCTTAACATTAACCGCGTCGGGCTCGAGACGTGCATCCCAGAGCCGACTTGGTGAAACCAAGGATACCCGGCTCATAAAGGACTGGGCCTTTCCCTCCAGCTCAATCGGGTCTGTCCGCAAAAACTCAATTTCCCCCAAACGACTTTCCGGACCGAAAACTTCAATTTGATTCGGATCGACCGTCACCTGATCCACATTAATTCCCTCAGGCAAACTCCCTTGCAGATCCGCCTTCACCGGCAAAATGCGCGACCCTTCACGGTCCAACCGCAGGGTCACACGGGAGGGTTTAATGTAAACCGGCTCAGCACCCGTTGTCGTAATTACATGACGCGGCTCCAGCTCAATTATCTTCTCCCCTTTGCCCGGCTCACCGACAAAGGCATATTGAACCTTCACCTGATCACGGCCCAAATCACGGATATCCTCACGAGTTCCACGAAACTGAACCTTCACCGTATCAACCGACCGCTCAAGCACGGCCCACTTTTCCGGCACCTCAATCGAGACCGGCACGCTCGGTAATTCAGACACAAAACTGATATTCTCTTTAATGCTGTACCAAACCACAATCGCCAACAATAACGACAACAGCATCAACGCCTTATTTGACAGCCGGAATGTTTTTTTCTTCGCCATTCAATTATTCATCCGAAAAACTCTGTTCATCATCCGACCATTCCCCGGACAGCATGAGCGCCTCGCGAACGCGGCTCTGGACACTCTTCTTATCCGCGCGGGACATAATCGAGGTCAGTACGCGGCGCAAATGATCCTCTTCCAGACCCCGCCGCAGACGCCCGTTAAACGCCACCGAAATCACACCCGTTTCCTCAGAAACAACGATCACCAGCGCATCCGTCTCCTCCGTAATACCGATCGCGGCACGGTGACGCGTTCCCAGCTTACTGCTGATACCCTCGCGCTGCGACAACGGGAACAGGCAAGATGCGGCCATAATACGCTTACCGCGAATCAACACCCCGCCATCATGCAAGGCCGTCCGCGGAAAGAAGAGGGTTTCCAGCAGCTCCACACTTACTTCGGAATCAAGCCGAATACCTGTATCCTGAATGCCGCCCGTGCGTATCTCGCGCTCGATGGCAATCAACGCCCCAATCTTGCGGTCCGCCAACTGACAGGCCGCCTGCGTTAAGACATCAACCACCTCACGGGTCGCCGCCTGGTGAGAATTAGCCGACTGCCGGCCAAGCTGAGCCAATGCGCGCCGGATTTCCGGCTGAAAAATGACCACCACAGCAATGGCCAGATAAACCAGCACACGTTGTACCAGCCAATAAAGCGCATCGAGATCAAACAGGCGGGTCAGCCCGATCAGGACAATAACCACCAGCACAAAACCGGAAAGTACCGCCATGCCGCGAGTACCGCGCAGAAACTGAAAAATGTAGTAAAAAATGGCAGCAAGAACCAGTATTTCAAAAACACCGGTCAAACCAGGAAACTCAAAGCTATTTAGAAGGGCACTCATCCTGTGTCAGCTTATCCAAAACCCTTGCAAGATCGCAAGTCTCCTTTACGTCATGCACACGAAGAATTTCAGCACCCTGACCAATCGCGTATGCCGCGACCCCCAAGCTGCCTGCCAAACGGTCATCAACCGGGCGGCCCGTCAGATAGCCGACCAGGCTTTTTCGCGATGCACCAATCAGTACCGGGCAACCCAGTTCGCGCATTTCGGAAATTGACTGGAGCAGCTCCACATTATGCTCCTGTGTCTTGCCGAACCCGATGCCCGGATCGACAGCCACACATGCAGCATCCAACCCCGCATCAATGGCGACCTGAGCTCGCTGACGCAGGTAACCGCAAACCTCGGCTCCGACAGATTCATACTGCGGATTGTCCTGCATATTTTCGGGCAGCCCCTGCATATGCATCAAAACAGCCCCAGCCTGATACTCAGCAGCCAGCGCAGCCATATTCGGGTCACGTTCAAAACCCGAAATATCGTTGATGATATGGGCTCCCGCCTCCAGGGCGGCACGGGCAACGGCGGACGACATTGTATCGATCGAAATCAAACAGTCCGACTGCCGCGCGAGTTCAGCAATAACCGGCGCCGTTCTGCGGATCTGTTCTTCCGCGGACACGGGCTTCGAGCCGGGGCGGGAAGACTCGCCGCCGACATCAATAATACCCGCGCCCTCCGCCACCATTTCAAGCGCTCGTTCGACTGCAACAGACGGATCGACAAAACTGCCGCCGTCAGAAAAAGAATCGGGCGTTACATTTAAAACGCCCATGATCAAAGTATGGCCGAGCTCGATCGCTCTCCCTCGGCACTTCCAGATTTTTGCAGATTTACTCCGCGTCATGCTGCTCCTGCTCTGACTTCTCATCAGCAACCGCCTCAGTGACTTCTTCCACGGTGTCAGCCTCAACAGCAGGCTCTTCCGCAGGAAATTCGCCGGTTTCCAGCAACGCCTTGACCTGCTTGGCATCAATCGTCTCGCGCTCGATCAGCGCCTCCGCCAAGATTATGGTCTTCTCGCGGTTTTCCAACAGAATCGATTTCGCTCGCTCATACGCCTCGTCCAAAATCCGATCAATCGTCTGATCGACGCGAAGAGCCGTATCATCGCTTATCATCTGCGTGCGGTTCACCTCGCGGCCGAGGAACATCACCTCTTCATTTGAGCCGAAGTTACGCGGGCCGAGTTCACTCATGCCGTACTCGCAAACCATCGAACGCGCAATCTGCGTCGCGCGCTGAATGTCGTTATGGGCGCCCGTGGTGACGTCGCCCAGGAAAATCTCTTCAGCGGCACGCCCGCCCATCAGGTCGGACATCATGCTTTCCAAACGCTTCTTGCTGTTGCTGAGGCGATCTTTTTCCGGCAGCTGCATCGTGGCACCCAACGCCTGGCCGCGCGGAATAATCGTTATTTTGTGGATCGGCTCAGATTCCGGCGTGTAATACATCACAATCGCATGCCCTGCCTCATGGTATGCCGTCAGACGCTTCTCTTCATCGTCCAGCGCGTGACTGCGGCGCTCACGCCCCCAGCAGACCTTATCGCGTGCCTCTTCCATATCGCACATCTCAACCGAATCCGCCTTACGACGGGAAGCCAGCAATGCCGCTTCATTCACCAGGTTCATCAGATCCGCACCGGAAAAGCCCGGAGTTCCGCGGGCCACACGGCGCAACTCGACCTTATCGGACATATTGATTTTCTTCGTATGAATCCCGAGAATCTTCTCGCGGCCTTCAAGGTTCGGCAGATCCACGTAGACCTGACGGTCAAATCGGCCCGGTCGCAACAAGGCATTGTCGAGCACGTCCGGACGGTTCGTTGCCGCCATGATGATCACACCCTCCTGCGTATCGAAACCATCCATCTCAACCAGCAAAGCATTCAGCGTCTGCTCGCGCTCGTCGTGTCCGCCGCCGATACCGGCGCCGCGCTGACGACCGACCGCATCGATCTCATCAATAAAGATAATACACGGGGCGTGCTTTTTGCCCTGCTCAAACATGTCGCGCACACGGGACGCACCCACACCCACAAACATTTCAACAAAATCAGAACCACTGATCGTAAAGAAAGGAACATCCGCTTCGCCCGCTACCGCCTTAGCCAGCAGAGTCTTACCCGTTCCGGGAGGTCCGCTCAGCAGCAACCCCTTCGGCATTTTACCGCCCAGTCGCTGGAACTGCTTCGGGTCTTTCAGGAAGTCGACAACCTCAACCAACTCTTCCTTGGCCTCTACAACACCGGCGACATCCGCAAAGGTAACCTTGTTGCGATCCTGAGAAAGCAGACGCGCACGGCTTTTACCGAAGCTCATCGCCCCCTTGCCCGCCATCTTCATCTGACGGCTGATCAGCACCCAGATAATCAGCATGACCAACAGAAGCGGCAGAAAACCGAGCAGCTGCTGAACAATCGCGCTGGAACTCTTAAATTCAAACGCAACTCCCTGCTTCTCCAGCCAGGTGAGCATTTCAGAAGTCACAATCACATCGACGCGGAACTGTATCGGCTGATTCTTTTCATCCAGTTCCGTCAGCTCACCGCGGATAAACTGTACGCCGGAGGGCTCGGTCACAATCTGACATTTACGCACCTTGCCGTCCGAAACCTTCTGAACGAACTGAGGGTTATAGCCCATGCGCGCTTCCTGCGCCTTTCCACTCATAAAGGTCGAATAAAGCATCAATGCGATGGCAATCATCAAGAACCAGACGCCAAAGCCTTTCACCGGCATCTTCGGCAACGGCGGACGGTCGCCCTGCGGCCCCTGTCCCGGTTTGTCATTTTGCGGTTTCAACGGTTTTTTATCTTCTTCGCCCATAGCTTTCTCTTTCCTGAAATTAAAAGAAGGTTTGTAGCACCCCTAAACAAGGAATGCAACGGTGTATATCACTCGGCCGCTTCCGGCTCCACACCCGCATGAATCATGGTCAAGTGCAACGAAGCGGCGATACGATTCCGCACCTTCCAATCTTCTGAAATCCGATACCCCGGAAACCACACGATCTCGCCCTCACACTCCACGACCGGAAGCTCACGACGCAGATCGCGCGGCACCTTTTCATCCACCAAAATATCCTGCAATTTACGCGACCCGCTCATTCCCAGCGGCCGCATCCGGTCCCCGTCACGAATACTGCGTACAATCAGAGTGCGCTCCCCCACCTTTTCCAGATCAATTGCGGCGGTCGACGGAAACTCGCCAATGCGGCTCGCCACATCCTGAACGATGCCGCGGCCGGCCTCAACCTTGACCTCGAGCCGGCAGCGCGGAACCCAAGTGACCCCGCTCGCTTCCAACGTAGCTTCGAAACTCGCGCCGTTTGCGCGCTTGATATGTGAAACCCGCAACTTGCCGTACTGATTCACCACCCGCAACTTATCCGTAACCTGAATGTGGCGACTGCCACCCTGTGACAGCAGGAGATCATCCACCCGCCTCACACACTCAAAATTAACCGCCGCGCGAGGAACATCATTCTGCAGCAGCCAATTCATGATTACCCGCCGCCGCGCCGCAGGTGAATAAACGGCCAGCCGGTCACCGAAGACAACATCACCCGTCGGCGAACTAACGCTTTTCAAATAGGAGGCCGCAATGCCCGAAACCCACTCATCCTCTTCGCGCAACACATCCATTGTGCGAAGTAACGTCTGACGGATATTCGGATTCAACTTCTCTTCAAGAAACGGTAACACCTCGTGCCGCACGCAGTTACGCTTAAAGCGCAAGTCCGTATTCGACGCATCCTCGCGCCACTTCAATCCATGATGATTCAGAAACTCTTCAATTTCAGCACGCGTCACACCCAACATCGGGCGGACCGTCCGAAACCCGCGCAACGCCTGATCCCAATTCATGCCGGACAGACCTCGCAACCCTGCCCCGCGCGCGAGTTTCAACAAGAAAGTCTCCGCCTGATCGTCCGCTGTATGCGCAAGCACCACCGCATCCGCATGCGTGCGCTGCATCATATCAGCAAAAAAACCGTGCCGAGCCGCGCGCGCCTCCATCTCCAGCGAGCGCCGGCTACGCTTCGCCCGCTTCGGCACATCCACTTCGCGCGTAAAACAGTGAATACCCAACCGCCAGCAGAGTTCCTGCACAAACCGCATATCCGCATCCGACGCCTCCGCGCGAGTACCATGATGCAGATGCGCCGCAGCCATTTCGAAACCGAGGCGGGAGCTTAAAAAGTGAAGAACATACAAAAGTGCGACCGAATCCGCGCCGCCGGAAACCCCAACGATCACCCGCTGACCTTTTTCAATCAGCGCATGCGTTTCGATCGCATCCCGAATAGTGGCAATTATGCTCATAAAAAATACGGGCGACAGACCCCCTGCCGCCCTAGCTGTTTAAATACTAGCTTCGAATCGCTAATCTAAAAACCTCTGGAATCAGTCACGCGGCGCAATTTTATCCAGCCCGCCCATGTACGGACGCAAGGCTTCCGGAATCGTCACCGTGCCGTCTGCGTTCTGATAGTTTTCCAGAATCGCCACCACCAGACGCGGCAGTGCAACACCGGATCCGTTCAGAGTGTGCAACAACTGCGGCTTTCCGTCCGCATCGCGATAGCGCAGTTTCAGGCGACGCGCCTGGAAATCTTCAAAGTTCGAGCAGGAGGAAACCTCGAGCCAGCGATTCTGCGCCGGCGCCCACAGCTCGATGTCGTAACATTTAGCCGCGCCGAAGCCGAGATCGCCGCTACAAAGCTCAATCACACGATAGTGCAATCCGAGGCGCTGCAGCACTGCCTCGGCATCCGCCAACAGCAACTCGAGCTCTTCGTAGGATTTTTCCGGATGCGCATATTTAACCAGCTCGACTTTATCGAACTGATGTACGCGAACCAGGCCGCGCGTATCACGCCCGGCCGCTCCGGCCTCACGACGGAAACACGGGGTATAAGCCGTCATCTTGACCGGCAGCTCCTGATCGATGATTTCATTACGGAAAATATTCGTCACAGGAACTTCTGCCGTCGGGATCAGGAACAGGTCGTCGTCACCCGTGCAGTACATGTCATCTTCAAATTTCGGCAGCTGGCCCGTGCCGGTCATCGTGTCGCGATTAACAATAAACGGCGGCGCGACTTCAAGATAACCGTTTTCCATCGTCTGCAGATCAAGCATGAAATTGATCAGGCCGCGCTCCAAGCGAGCACCCATGCCCGTGTACAACGGAAAGCCGGAACCGGTCACTTTCGCGCCGCGCTCCAGATCGAACAGCTTCAGCTCTTCGCCAAGATCCCAGTGCGCTTTCGGCTCGAAATCAAACTCACGCACTTCACCGACAGTTTTAACCAGCGTATTTCCGCTCTCGTCCGCACCGACTGGCGTGCTGTCGCTCGGCAGGTTCGGGGTGGACATCAGCACGAGATCAATCTGCTCCTGCAGTTCGCGCAACTCATTGTCGAGCGCAGTGATCTGATCACCCATCTCACGCACACGAGTCTGAATCTCGGTTGTATCCTGGCCCTCTTTTTTCAGGCGTCCGATATCCTTAGAAATTGTTTTACGCTCGCCCTTCAGTGCTTCCACCTCAACGATGATGTCACGGCGACGCTGATCCTTTGCCAACAGGTCAGCCAAATCCAAGTCAGCGCCTCGTGATTCCAGCTTGCGGCGAACCACCTCTTCATTCTCGCGAATAAACTTAATATCCAGCATTAAAAAATCCTCTTTTTCCGAATGATTAAAAAATCGCAGACAGCATACAAACCTGCGCCGCTAATGCAAGAAACTCGCAAGGTTTTCGTTGCCCTCAAACAATTGACACCTATAATATGACGCCATGAAGTCGTATCATTTCGCACATAAGAACCGCCCGTTTCATCTGGCGCAACGAAACCTCTGCTTCGAATATGCCCAAAATCTACTGCGCCGGAATCCGGAAGACACCGACCTCGACGATCTGATTTCGCAAGCGGATGATATCCTGGAATTGCTAGCCGAAGCAGAACGCCACGCCTACTTCATGACCCAAGTCGATGAGGCCACAGACAAGGACGAAGACTTGCTCTCACTAATCCGACTCACTCTCCGCAGTGTAAAATCGATGTATGCCGTGCTGCACCACCAGGAGTGCCTGCGTGATGAAGAGGGATTCCTGCGCCGCTTTATGAAAATCGACACCGATAAATTCGACTTTTCAGCCCAACACTACCATCGCCGCTTCCTGGATTTGCGCAAAGGCCTTCTCTTTCTACTCGGGCACGCCGAAAAACCCTACAAAGAGCACCTGCAAAAAACCGCCCAGCAGATGCCCCGACTGGAACGCGAACGCTACAAACACGCCGTCAAATCGCTCCGCAAAGAGCTGCACAAAAAATACGGCGAAAACACCATATGGGTCTGCAATCACCGCTGATACGCATCCACCCTGACCGGCGAAGCCGACACAATTACTCGCGGCCGAATTTGCGGCGCAGCTCCTGATACCCCATGAAGATCACGGTCGGGCGACCGTGCGGACAGGTATACGGCATCTCTGCGCGCGCCAGATCCTTGACCAGCTGCTGAATCTCACAGAGCGACAACGCGTCGTTCGCTTTCACCGCCGCTTTGCAAGAGGCCTGAGCGACCTTCTCCTTGGCCCAGTTCTGCGTGCCGCCGCGGCGACCGCCCGCCTCGAGCTCGCGCGCGACTTCGGCAAGAATATCCTGCACACGCCCTTTTTTAAGGTAGGTCGGCATGGCATCGACCATAAACGTGTCGCCGCCGAATTCGGAAACCCCGAATCCCATCTCAATCAGCAAATTCAAATTGCGGCGCACAATATCCGCATCCGCGGGTTGCAGGTCGAAGGTTTCCGGCGTCAACAGGCCCTGCGTTTTGACGTTATTCTGCTCAACGGCCCGCATAAATTTTTCGTAGAGCACCCGTTCGTGGGCCGCGTGCGGATCCATCAGAATCAATCCGTCATCCGCCTCCATCACAACAAACAGGCCGCCGACCTGCCCCATAATTTTGGCATGCGACCAGCTCTCTTCCTGCACACAAGATCCCGGTTCCTCCGCCTGAACGGCAACCGGCGCTGACGCCTGCGACTGCGGAGCGGGAGCTGCCTGCGCATGCGAAACGGCTTTCGGGAAAACCACCGATCGGGCCTTCGGCATGCCCGTCATCTCAAGCTGAGAGGACTGCAGCTTCGACTGAATGGGTTCCGAGAACTGCTGTACGGGCACAACCGGCTCAACAGCCGGAATGTCCGCGCCGCGGCTGCGCGGCTGAAGCGCGAGCTGAACCCCTTCAATCACGCAATCGCGCAGTTCGCTCGGACGACGGAAACGCACCTCTTTCTTAGTCGGATGCACGTTCACATCGACCAGCTCCGGCTCCATTTCCACAAACAGGAAGAGCACCGGATGGCGCCCCTTCGGAAGCAGCGTATTATAGGCCTGATTGATCGCATGATAAATCACCGGCGCGGCGGCTGGACGCCCGTTAATAAATACGTGCTGCTCGGAACGGTCTTTACGACTTGCGGCCGGCAGACCGGCAAAACCCGTAATCTCAATTCCGTTCAGCCCGAACTCGACTGGACAGAGCGACTCAAAAAACTCGCGGTTATAAAGTTCGCAGATGCGGTCGCCTAAGCCCTCGCCCGCCGGCAGATTATAAACTTCGCGCTCATCGACCACGAGTCGCATGCTGACGTCCGGGTGCGCCAGCGCATGCACCAGAAACAGCTGACGCGCATGGGCCAGCTCGGTCTTGTCCGTTCGCAGAAACTTACGGCGGGCAGGCACATTGAAAAACAGGTTGCGTACCTCGATCCGCGTTCCGGCCGGGCAGCCGGCATCGCGCACATCCTGCATGCGTCCGCCGCTGATAGAAATTTCCGTTCCGATATCTTCATCATGCGGACGGGTCGTCAGCGTAAAACGGGATACGGAAGAAATCGCCGCCAATGCCTCACCTCGGAATCCGAGTGTAGCGATCTGCTCGATGTCGTCGACGTCGCGGATTTTACTGGTCGCATGACGCTCGACGCTCAAGAGCGCGTTGTCGCGGTCCATGCCGATGCCGTTATCGGAAATTGCAATCAGCTTGCGACCACCGTCAACCAGCTCCACCTCGATACGCGTCGAGCCGGCATCAACCGAATTTTCAAGCATCTCCTTGAGCACGGAGGCCGGGCGCTCAACTACCTCGCCTGCGGCGATTTTGTTGATGACGACATCTGAGAGGAGTTGGATCGTTTTTCGTGGCGCGGTACTCATTAACCGCGCCCCGCGTTCTTAAGAACCTTGCGTTCGGCATTTGTCAGCGAACCGATCCCTTCTTTGGAAATTTTTTCCAGGATCTCATCGACCTGTTTTTTCTCGGCAAAATCCGCCTGAGCTTTATGCCGCTCGGCCTTATCGCGCAGGTTATCGAGCCACTTAAAGGCACGACGAAAACGCCACGGCTCGTATTTGCGGATCAGCACAAGCGTATAAATCGCCCCGGCAATACCGCCGCAGAGGTGAGCCGAATTGGCGACACGCCCCCCGCTCTGATTCAAGACGTGGAACAGCTCGATCAGGCCGAAGCCCAGCACAAACTGCCAGGCCTTCAAAACAATCGGCGGAAAGAGCAACTGCAGGCGATCATTCGGGAAGAGTAACGCATAGGAACCGAGCAGCCCGAAAACCGCACCGGAGGCTCCGACGCAGACCGCGTAACGACCCGCCAGCAGGGACCAGCCAATCCCGCCAAGAATGCCGCTCAGAAAATAGAGAGTTAGAAACTGGCGCTTCCCCAGCACCTTCTCCAACGGCGGACCGAACAGGAACAACCCGTACATATTCATCAGCAGATGGAAGATTCCGCCGTGCAAAAACATATAACTGACCAGTCGCCAGACCTGAAATCCGCTCAGCCAATTGCTGTGAAGTGCGCCCAGCTGAAGCACTATCGGAAAAACATACTGCAGAACAAATGCGCCGATTGTGATCAACAGCAGCTCTTTAACCATGGGGGTCATCCGCCCCGTACCTAAACCCTGATTTGTGTAACTCATTATTCTTTAACCCGTTGCCCTTAAAAATCGATCACCCTATAAGTTATTTATCAATATGAAAGTTAACGACTATTCAGTTATTAGGCAAGTTTATGGGAGCGGCTACACCAACATCAGCGTTGCCCGTGCCCATTCATGACACGAAAACAGGCGCACGACCAATCGCTACGCAAGTTACTAATCCATGACGCCCCCATTCTGACGGGCGACCTCACGCCGCGCCGGTTCAAGCATAATGCCACCCCGACCAGAGGCAATTATCAACAAATGCGTTGCGAAAAACCCGGCGATGCGCTATCCATCTATGCCTTTAGTGATTAACGATCCAAACGGGCTGATATGACTGATTTTTATGTTCGCAATATGAATAAAACCCGCCGCGGCGGGCGTTTCTTTTTTATGGTACTTCTGCTGGCAGGTATTGCCGGCGGCGCATACTGGTATTTCTTCCTGAAGCCGGCCGCAGAACCCGCAGCCGAAACAGCGAAACCCCTACCAGTTGCACCGGCACCAGCGGCACCGGCACCATCCACTACACCGGTCGCAACAGCCCCGCAGCCCGTGGTCGCACCGCAGCCCGTCGCGCCCGTCAACCCGGGCATTGCCGGCAGACTCCAGCAGGCGATCAAACTGAACGGCGACGGAGAATTCCTGCAGGCCCGCACCCTGCTGCTGGAACTCATCAAAGAGACCCTGCCGAAAAATGTTGAGCAGCAGGCCAAAGAGATGATCGGCGACATAAACATCAAGCTCGCCCTCTCCACACGCCAGTCCCCGGAAAAGAAAGTATACACCGTTCAGTCCGGCGACAGCTTCTGGAAAATTTCCCGCACCCTCAACACCACAACCGAATACCTGCAACGCGCAAACGGACTCTCGCCGAACGCCCTGCGCCCCGGCCAGCAGCTCTTTTACATCACGGGTGAATTCAGCATCGACGTAGATCTCTCCGAGTTCACACTGACCCTTCTGCACAACGGCACGTTCTTCAAACAGTATAAAGTCGGCGTCGGCCGCGAAGAACGCACCCCGCCCGGCCAATACACTATCGGGCCGAAAATCATGCACCCGGACTGGGACCGCCGCTCTAAAGGACTTGGAATCATCCCGTACGGTGACCCGCGCAATCAGCTCGGCGAATGCTGGATGACTCTCATTCCTGCCGGCCCGGGTCTGCCGCGCGACCTTGGTATTCACGGAACACTCAAACCCGAAACCGTCGGCACCAATGCCAGCGCCGGATGCGTACGCATGCGCAACTATGAAGTCATGGAACTGTATGCTTTTATTCTTCCAGGCGTTCAGGTAAATATTCGGGACTAATCACTTTCTAACAAAACTGTATAGGGGAATTACTATGCCTCCATTTGTATTACCATTTGAAAAACCGGTACTGGAACTGGAAGAGAAGCTGCACGAACTCGAAAAGTTCAGCGAGACGCAGGACATCGACATGTCCACCGAAATCAATCGCATGAAGCAGCAGATTCAGGACAAACGCAAAGACATTTACGACAACCTCAGCGCATGGCAGAAAGTCCAGGTGGCCCGTCATCCGGAACGCCCCTACACAATGGACTACATCGAAGCCATGACTGAAGACTTCGTTGAACTGCACGGCGACCGCATTCACCGCGACGACCGCGCGATCATCGGCGGCTTCGCAAAAATCAACGGCAAAAAAGTGATGGTCATCGGATCACAGAAAGGCCGTGACACAAAAACCAACGTGGAATGCAACTTCGGCTGCGCCCATCCGGAAGGCTACCGCAAAGCGCTGCGCCTGATGAGACTGGCCGACAAATTCGGCGTGCCGGTCGTCGTTATGATCGACACAAAAGGCGCCTATGCCGGACTGGAATCCGAAGAACGCCATATCGCTGAAGCGATCGCAGTCAACCTGCGCGAAATGTTCGCCATCAAAGTGCCGATCGTCGTCACCATCATCGGCGAAGGCGGCAGCGGCGGCGCGCTCGGCATCGGCATCGGTGACCGCGTACTCATTCTCGAAAACGCCTACTACTCGACCATTTCACCGGAAGGCTGTGCGGCGATCCTGTGGAAAGACCGCGCCTACTCCGACAAAGCAGCAGAAGCACTCGGCCTCGTCGGCCCGAAACTGCTCGAACTCGGACTGGTTGACGAAATCATTAAAGAGCCGCTCGGCGGCGCTCACAGCGATCCGGCCGCAATGGCAGAAACGCTGAAAGAAGCCCTGCTCAAAAACATCAGCGAACTCGAAGAGCTCTCAACTCAAGAGCTGCTCGACGGACGCTACAACAAATTCCGCGCGATGGGCCGCGTCGCCGAATAAGGCAACCCAGCAACGAATCAGCAAAGAGCCGCAACCGCGGCTCTTTTTTTATGCCTATCCGCTCGCTCGGCGAATATACCCGGCCAAACAAAAAGCCCCGCGGAAACCGCGAGGCTTTTGCATTAGAATCACGCGTATGCGCGGGGGTCTAATTATTTGTCTGTCAGAGCAACGATGCCCGGCAGCGCTTTACCTTCCATGAATTCCAGGGAAGCACCACCACCAGTGGAAACGTGGCTCATCTGATCTGCAACGCCGGATTTGTTAACCGCGCTTACAGAGTCACCGCCACCGATGATGCTGATGCAGTCTGCTTTAGCAACCGCTTCACATACGGAGAAAGTACCTTTAGCAAACGGAGCCATTTCGAAGCAGCCCATCGGACCGTTCCAAACCACTGTTTTTGCAGAAGCGATTTCGTTGCAGAACAGCTCAATGGATTTCGGACCGATGTCCAGACCCATCCAACCGTCTTCGATGTCGCCTTCAACCACTTCCGTGTTAGCTTCAGCAGAGAACGCGTCTGCGCACATGCTGTCAACCGGCAGCATCAGTTTCACGCCTTTAGCTTCCGCGTCTTTGATGATCTGAGCCGCGAGCTCTACTTTGTCGTCCTCAACCAGAGAACCGCCGACTTTGATGCCGCGCGCTTTTTCGAACGTGTAAGCCATGCCGCCGCCGATCAGGATCGCGTCGCACTTGTCCATCAGGTTAGTAACCACGTCGATTTTGCCGGAGATTTTCGCGCCGCCGATGATCGCCACGAACGGTTTTCCCGGAGCTTCGAGAGTTTTGCCGAGGTATTCGATCTCTTTTTCGAGCAGGAAGCCTGCTGCGCACTGGTCGATGTATTTAGTAACAACAGCCATGGAAGCGTGAGCGCGGTGTGCTGTGCCGAAAGCGTCGGAAACGTAAACGTCGCCGTAAGCAGCGAGTTCTTTCGCGAAAGCTTCCTGCTCTTCAGCTGTGCACTTTTTGCCTTCTTCTTCTTTGTAGAAGCGAACGTTTTCGAGAACTACGATTTCGCCCGCTTTGTTAGCGTCAACGATCGCTTTAACTTCTTCACCGATTACGTCCGGTGCCAGTGTAACTTTCACGTCGCCCAGCAGCTCAGCCAGTTTGTCAGCCGCCGGCTTGAGAGTGAACTCCATGTTCTTTTCGCCTTTCGGGCGACCGCAGTGAGACATCAGAACGAGGGAACCGCCGTTTTCCAGCACGTATTTGATAGACGGCAGAGCTGCCACAATACGAGTGTCGTCCTGAACAACGCCCTCTTTAACCGGCACGTTGAAATCTACGCGCATCAGTACGCGCTTACCCTGAATATCCAAATCACGAATTGTCAGTTTGTTCATTATTAATCCCTTTCCTTTAGTCCTATAAAAACAGGCTACGACTATAAGCAAAACGAAAGCGCAGTCAACTACGACTGCGGGTTTTACGCAGATTTAAGCATTCACAAAAAAGCGCGCATTTTTGCCACCAAAAAATGTTCAGGACAATTCAGCACCCGCTGCCGCAACACTTAACCCGACAAGCTCATAGGGTAACCGCCGTGTCTTCCAAAAATTACGCCCATGCAAACGGGCCCACAAACCCTGCACGACCCGGACGATGCCGAACCTTCCAGCCATAAAAAAAGCGCCCCGCAATGCGGAGCGCCTTTTCATAAATTCAGTTAAAGCTGAACTTATTTGGAGATTACTGCAACCAGGTCGAGAACCTTGTTGGAGTAGCCCCATTCGTTGTCGTACCAAGATACAACTTTAACGAATGTGCCGTCGAGCTGGATGCCCGCGTTAGCGTCGAATACAGAAGTGCAAACTTCGTCACGGAAGTCAGTTGCAACAACCATGTCTTCTGTGTAACCCAGAACGCCAGCCATGTCGCCTTCAGAAGCGGATTTCATTGCTGCGCAGATGTCTTCGTAAGTTGCTTCTTTTTCGAGGCAAACTGTCAGGTCTACAACAGAAACGTCAGAAGTCGGAACGCGGAACGCCATACCAGTCAGCTTGCCGTTCAGTTCCGGGATTACTTTACCAACCGCTTTAGCAGCACCAGTGGAAGACGGGATGATGTTTTCCAGGATACCACGACCGCCGCGCCAGTCTTTCATGGACGGACCGTCAACAGTTTTCTGAGTTGCAGTAGCAGCGTGAACTGTAGTCATCAGACCTTTTTCGATGCCGAAAGTGTCGTTCAGAACTTTAGCGATCGGAGCCAGGCAGTTAGTTGTGCAAGAAGCGTTAGAAACGATGTCCTGACCAGCGTAAGAGTCAGTGTTAACACCACAAACGAACATCGGCGTAGCGTCTTTAGACGGAGCAGACATTACAACTTTTTTCGCGCCAGCTTCGATGTGTTTGCGAGCTGTTTCGTCTGTCAGGAAGAAACCAGTAGACTCAACAACAACTTCAGCGCCGATGTCAGACCATGCCAGGTTAGCCGGGTCACGCTCAGCTGTGATGCGGATAGATTTACCGTTAACAACCAGTGCGCCGTCAACAACTTCTACAGTGCCGTTGAAACGACCGTGTACTGAGTCATATTTCAGCATGTATGCCAAGTAGTCTACGTCCAGCAGGTCATTAATACCTACAACTTCGATGTCTGTGCGTTCAACAGAAGCACGGAAAACCATACGACCGATACGGCCAAAACCGTTAATACCAACTTTAATCATCTTACTTACTCCTTATTAGGTTGTTCCCTTTAAGTACCCATTTCAAAACGCGGGCTAAACTAGCTGATGGCCTATCTCCCGTCAATGCCCTAACCCATCTTTTTGCCACCGAATTCCCATTTTAACTTGTTTTTGAACGAATAAGTCCCGACGCTGTCACAATTACGTCAATTATGCATCAAACGAACACGACAGAAAGGTGCCGCGAACATGCTCAAAAGCTCGTATAACTTAGGCCGCGTCTGGGGAATCCCCATCCGCATTCACATCTCGCTGATCATTTTGTTGCCGCTATTAATGTTCCACTTTGGCAACGCGCTGATTCCCATCCTGCTCTTTGCCAGCATCGCGCTGCACGAACTCGGCCACTCCCGGGTAGCCATGAACAAGGGCGCTTACGTGCAAGAGATCATTCTGCTGCCGATCGGCGGCATGGCAAAAATCGCAGAACTGCCCAAGCGCCCGCGCGACGAAATGTGGATGGCCTTCGCCGGACCGCTGGTCAGTCTCGGGATCGGCGTGGGCGGCATCGGGATCGCCATGCTTATCGGCGGATGGCTGGGCACAACCCTTTTATATGTGGGGGCCATCAATCTCGTGCTCGGAACGTTCAACCTGCTGCCCGCATTCCCGATGGACGGCGGCCGCATTCTGCGCGCCTGGCTGACACCGAAAAAAGGACGCGTGGAAGCGACGCGCATCGCCGCCGGGGTCGGGAAATTCTGCGCCGTGCTGTTCGGGATTTATGCCGTCACGAAAGGACTGGTCTTCCTGGTGCTGATTGCGATCTATGTATATCAGGCCGCCAAAAGCGAATACCGAATGGTCCTCATCCAGGAGGGACGTGCGCAAGCCCCGTCCGGCAACCCGTTTTTCCAACAGGGCGGTTTCAGCCGACCGGATAACGACCTGCATGCTGAGGTCAGCCCGCCCCCCTACGCGAAAAAAGAAGATCCGTTCGACCAATCAGCCAAACGAATCAAAAACTTCTGCGGAAAGTGGTTTAAATAAAAGCGATTCGCAGTAAATGAAAAAGGAGGCAACCGCCTCCTTTTTTCGTTATTTCTGCCGATTCTTCTCAATCAGCTCCTGCATTGCCGCCGCACGCTCCTCCGGCGGGAGCCTTCCGATCCGGCTCCACTTCATATGCTGCATCGCAGCATAGAACAAAATAGCGGAAACCAGAATCCCGGCCACAGACCACAAGATCTTCATGCGGAAATCCTGATGCCTGCGTAGCCTCCGCAAAACACGGTTAATACCGCGGTTTCTTGCGCGACGCTTACGCTCTTTTTCAACATCAAACTGACCGTCAGCCGATGAACGACGGCGACGCTTAGGTTGCGGCTTCGCGAACGTCAGCTCGGGGCCAGTCTTATAAAAATCGTCTTTAACTGTTTCTTTTTTCATAAATTCCTCGGAAGTGCATATTGGTAACACACACACACCAAAAGCCTAAAGCAAATTTTCGATCAGACTCTGTAGTCGCTCCCGAAAAAGCGGCTCGGCATGAGCCATGGCATACTCAACCGCCATGCCCTCTTCCATCAGCGAAACCGACTCGGAAATGCCCGCGCGTTTCAACTCATCCGCAGTAAGCTGAATACTTCCCGCCACAGCGGCAACCTTAACACCCACCGCCGAAGCCGCTCCGGAAACGCCGCAGATCACCTTACCTTGCACCGACTGGTGATCGAGCTTACCTTCACCCGTAATCACCCAGTCCGCGCCAGCCAGCTCACTTATCAAACCACCCGCCTGCATCACCGTTTCCACCCCCGGCACCAGCCGAGCATTAAAGAATATCATCGCCCCAAACGCCAGACCTCCCGCCGCGCCCGCGCCCGGCTCATCCGCCAGTTTGCCGCCTACGAGCTCAGCCAAATGCAACAGACCGGCGTCCAACGCCCCGACCATTTCCGCAGACGCACCCTTTTGCGGGCCGTATACTGCCGCCGCACCGCTCGGACCGCAGAGCGGATTGGTTACATCGCACAGAACTTCGACCGGCGGAAGGGTGATGTCCGCATCCAGATACATCTCAGAAATGGACGCCAACCCTTTACCGGAGAGCGGAACCGGATTTTTATCACAACCCAGAAAATGCCAGCCCAGCGCAGCGGCCGCACCGATCCCGCCGTCGGTCGTGGCGCTGCCCCCGACAGCCAACAGGATTTTTTCGGCTCCGCGCTCAATGGCCGCGCGTATCAATTCGCCGGTACCCAATGTGGTGGTCTCCAACGGATTTCGCTGATCGGGAGGGACTAAGGGTAACCCGCTTGCACAGGCCATCTCGACCAGCGCGGTTTTGTCGTCGGGAAACCAGGCGAACCCGGCCTCGACTTTCTGCCCGAACAACGGCCCGGTCACGGTCAACGGAATCCACTCACCATGTCGCGAAATCAGCATCGCGTCCGCCGTACCCTCGCCACCATCGGCCATCGGGCAACTCACGGTTTCAATGGTCGGATCAATACACGCCAGCTCTTCATCAGCAATCTCGCACAGTCGCTCAGCCGAAAGGCTCCCTTTAAACGAATCAAATGCGAGAACAACCTTCACTATAAATTCCAAAGTGCAAGAGCGGTCGCTTCATCATACTCACGATCCAACTCGGGACCGCTGTAGGCGTGAATTTCATATTCGCAGGCATACACCACCGTGCCCGTATCCAGATGCCCGCCGTGCACGCTGCCGCACGGATCGCCGAGGGTAATGTGCGCATGAATGAACGGCTTACCGTCCTTCATGGAAATATTGCCGGTCAGGCTTAGCAGTTCCATCGGGCGATCAAACTCGATGCGACGATACTCGCGCTCTTTCTGATCGTAAAAAGCGACGCCCGCCTTCTGCACCGCGCCGATCGCCGTGACTCGGCCCAGCGTTATGCCCTCTTCGTAACAGAGGTGCGTCAACGCCTCGAGCAGATCCTGGCCGTGTTGCAAACGACCCATCAAAGTCTGCTTATGCCCCACACGAACCGGATTACTCATACTCAACCTACCTGTTTAACCGTTTCCGTCATCACACCGAGCTTGCTCAACACCAGTTGCTCGGCTTTCTGGCCTTGTATCTTACGCGCCTCTTCATCATCCAGCAAGCGCGCGATTTCCGGCAACAGCTCGTCCGGCGCAGAAAGTTGAACCAGGGCCCCGCCTCGCAGCATATCGTCCATCACCGAGGGGAAGTTTTCCATATTCGGGCCGACCAGCACCGGTTTACCGCAGGCCGCAGGCTCGATCGGATTCTGCCCGCCGTGGTTCGGCTCAAAACTTTTGCCCACAAAAACGATGTCGGCGTTCGCGTAGAAATTCATGATCTCGCCGGTTGTATCTACAAACAGCAAATCGGGAGTTGCGACCGAATCGTCGGCCAGCTGACTGCGCCGCACACAACGGACCCCCTTCTCCTCAAACAGCGGCATCAGTTCCGACGCGCGCTCAAAATGGCGCGGAACCAAAACCAGAAACAGATCAGGGTGTTTTTCACGGAGCGCCTGATACACATCGATCAGCAGCGCCTCCTCGCCCGGCCAGGTTGATCCGCCCAAAAGCACCGGCGCATCGTCAGCCACTCCCAGCTGACGCAAAACCGCGCGGCCTTTATCTGTCGCCCCCTCCGGCACCTTAGCTACATCAAACTTGGCCGAACCGAGCTGATGCAGATTCGCCGAGCCGACACCCAGCTCGCGATAGCGCCCGGCATCCATTTCGCTCTGCACACACACCGTCCGGAAGAGCTCGAGAATCGGGCGAGTCAAAAACCCGATGCGCTTATAGCCCTTGAATGAATTGTCGGACATGCGCCCGTTAATCAGACAGAGCGGCACGCCGCGCTTATCCGCCATACGCAGCAGGTTCGGCCACAACTCGCACTCGACCAGCACCAGTTTTAGCGGATCGATCATCTTCAGCACGCGCGCCACAATCCACGGAAGATCGATCGGGAAGTAGAGCAGCACATCGCGTTCATCCAGCCGCTCACGCGCCATTTTGTGGGCGGTCGACGTGTTGGTCGTCAGCACAAACCGCATATTCGGATGCGCCTTGCGGTATTCATCCATAAACGAGAAAGCCACCAGGATTTCGCCGACGCTGACCGAATGCACCCAGATGTAATTATGAGCCTCCAGCTTCGCCTTAATTTCAGCGGAATAGACTCCGAAACGCTGTTCGAATCCGTCGCGGTACCCGCCGCGCCGGTACATGCGCATCAGGAAAAACGGAAGCATGCAGAGGAAAACCAATGGAAAGATGAGATTATAAATCAGCCAAATCATGCGCGCAGTTTCCGCATTCCGCCCAACCCTGACAAGATTTTCCCTCCACAGATTTTAGGCGAGGGGGTGCGCGGTTTCATAAACCTGCTTGAGACGCTCGACGGAGACGTGCGTGTAAATCTGAGTCGTGGAGAGTGACGCATGCCCGAGCAGTTCCTGCACACTGCGCAGATCCGCCCCCGCATCCAGCAGGTGCGTCGCAAAGCTATGGCGCAAAACGTGCGGAGTGTAATTCGGGTTCTGCCCACGATACTGCACATATTTTTTCATCATGCGCTCGATCGAGCGCCCCGTCAGCGGCCCGCCATTTTTATTCAGAAACAGTGCCGGCGGCCGGCCATCCTTACCCCACAGAAACCAGAGCCGGTCGCGCATCTCCAACGCTTCATGCAGCGCCCGCACCGCCGGGCCGCCGAGCGGGCAGATCCGCTCCTTTTTGCCCTTACCGAGCACACGCGCCACCCCGCCCAACAGATCCAGTCTCTGTTCTGTGAGTGTCACCAACTCATTCAAACGCATGCCGGTGCTGTATAGACACTCCAGAATCGCAGTATCGCGCAGGGCAAAATATTCGAGCAGAAACGCATCGCCTTGCTTGGGAGCCTGGGCATCATTCAGAAACGCTTCGGGCGCCGACAGCAACTCGTCAACCTCAGCCTTGCCCATTACCGAGGGAAGATACTTGCCGCGCTTCGGCAGCTTCAATCCGCTGAATGGATTCTGCTCCACATACCCCTCGCGCAACAGAAAGCGGTAGAATGAGCGTAAGGCCGACAGCTTTCGTCCGGCGGTTGTCGGCTCGCAACCCTCGCGCTGAAAGTGAACCAGAAATTTGCGCGCGGCAAAACGGTCGGCATCCCGCCAATCCGGCTTATCGCAGTCCCCCCACGCAATCAGGATAAACTGATAGATATCCGTCAGGTAATTGGAGATCGTATGCTTCGACGCATTCTTCTCTCCCTCCAGATACTGCACAAAATGTTCAATCCCTCGATTCATGCCGAGAACCTATCAAACCGGAAAATATACTAAAAAGAAAACCGCCGAAAATCCGGCGGCCGTCAATGAAGCAAATAAAGTTAGTCCACACGCATCGTGACTTCCACCAAGTGGTAGCCGAAGTGCGTTTTAACCGGACCCTGCACCTCACCGATCGGCGCGCTGAAAACCACCTGATCAAACTCAGGCACCATCTGGCCCGGAGAGAACGTTCCGAGCGCACCGCCCTGTGCGCCTGACGGACAGAGTGAATGCTCCTTTGCCAGCTCCGTAAAATCCGCACCATCCGCGATCTGCTGTTTCAGTGTCAGGCATTCCGCTTCCGTCTTCACCAAAATGTGTCTTGCTGCTGCACTTGCCATTTTCTCCTCCTTATTTAAACCCGCAGGATAACACTTCGCCCACAAAAAGAAAAGGCCAAGGTTTAAACCTTGGCCCGCTCTCTCGCAATCACTTTGTGTTCCGAGTCCTCTTACTCGCCCTTTTTCGGCTTCGGAGCCGGGAGACCAAGCTCTTCGCGAACCGCATCGTAGTTCGAAATCTTGGCGGCGTAACGGCCGGCCATCTTTTTGAGGGCGGCACCCTGCTTCGGCGACAAAGCGCGATTGCCTTCAAACTGGGACTTAAGCGAATTATAGAACTTCTGATCGTCGAAACGTCCTTTGGCCGGGTTCCACTCTTCGATTGCACCCATAAGCTCGATGATTTTCCCGAGGCTCGGATCCACTTCCGCCGGCGCGGCGGCCTCCAGGCCGAGCGTGTCCTTGATTTTATCAAAGTCCGGAATCTGTTCAGAATATTTCTGAACCAACTTATCCAACGCGCCGACCTGTCGTTCAGACAGACGCTTGCCGGTAGCAACCTGAGTTTCGATTGATTTCACAAACTTGCCGTCGTCATAGGTGCGCTTGCCAACCTTGCGCGGCTCATCAAATTTAATATCCGCAAACAGCTTCAGCTTTTTAGCAGTATCATCACGCGGCGGCTCCGGCGCTTTCAGCTCCAGGCCATCGCAGAAATTCTGAGGGATCTGTTTCATGTAGCGACAAGCCATCGCGTGCAGCATGTTGCCCTGCGCGAGAGAAAGCTTTTTACCTTCAACTTCGGTCTGCTCTTTAAAATCGTTAACCGTTTTCTGGTCGTCATACGTACGGCGGCCGCGCTTGACCGGCTCGGCCCACTCGGTCACATGACTCAGCGCTTCCAGCAACTTTGCAACCACGGCCGGATCAGCCGTTTCGCGCGCATCGACAATCCACTGTTCAAGCGATGGGTAAAACTCGCCGAGCATCTCAGTCCACTCGACATTGCCCTCTTCGACTTTATCGAGCTTCGCTTCCATATCGGCCGTGAAGTGCACGTCGAACAAGTCGGTACCACTTTGCTCCTTCAGCTTGACCGCAGTTTTCTCAACCAGCTGAATCAGATTCCAGCCGAGTTCGGTCGGAACCAGCGAACGCTTCTCTTTGGAAACGTACTCACGCTCGTCGAGCTTGGACATAATCGCGGCGTAGGTACTCGGACGGCCAACGCCGTTCTCTTCGAGTGCGCGGATCAGGCTCGCTTCAGTGAAGCGCGACGGCGGCTTAGTCTCTTTCTCCTCCTGCAGCCAGTCGATTTTTTCAAGGCCCTCGCCTTCATTCAATGCCGGAAGGGAATCAGCACTTTCGTCGCCATCTTCGCCTTCCTTCTTCTTGTCGGCCGCAGCTTCCATACCGCTGGCCTTCATGTAACCGGCAAATGCGATCTCGGAAGAGGTGGCGCGGAAGAGGTAGGTGTTTTCCTGGCCGCCTTCGACTTCAACCGTGCGACGCGCGATTTTCGCAGGCACCATCTGTGAAGCCACAAAGCGCTGCCAGATCAGGCGGTAGAGCTTAAATTCATCACTCGCGAGTTTGGACTCAAGCGACAGCGGCGTAGCAGCAATATCCGTCGGACGAATCGCTTCGTGCGCTTCCTGTGCCGCGCCCTTACTCTTATAAAAATTGGGTTTGGCCGGATAGTACTCCGAGCCGTACTGACCCGTCACATAATCCTTGCAGGCCTCACGTGCCGAATCGGCGATGTTAAACGAGTCGGTACGCATGTAGGTAATCAAACCGGCCTCGTACAGCTTCTGCGCGATACCCATCGTACGCGCCGGCGCAAAGCTCAGGAAGCTGGAACCGGCCTGCTGCAGGGAACTCGTGATAAACGGCGGACGCGGGCGGCGCTGGACTTCCTTAGTCGCCACGCTGGAAACCGCCAGCTCCGAAGCTTCGAGTTCCGCGCAAATCGCGTCGAGCTGCTCTTTGGTGCGGATGGCACCCTTCTGCAGCATACGGTCTTTCACGCCCACCGGCTCGCCGTTAATGCGTGCCAGTTTGACGACAAACGGGTCGCGCGGATCGACCAGTTTGGCGACCTTCGCGCCGATCATCCAGTAGGCTTCCGGATTAAAATCTTTGATCAAAGCTTCACGCTCAACCACCAGACGAAGGGCCACGGTCTGAACGCGGCCGACGCTGTTTGCGCCGCGGATCTGCTTGCGCACGACCGGACTGCCGACATATCCCACCAGTCGATCGAGAATACGACGCGCCTGCTGGGAATTCACGCGGTTCATGTCCAGTTTGGACGGATGCTCAAATGCTTCCAAAATCGCCGGCTTAGTGATCTCGTTGTAGGTCACGCGGTAAAAGTGGTCTTCGGGCGCGGATTTTTTGAGCGCCTCATAGAGGTGCCAGGCAATCGCCTCTCCTTCGCGGTCGGGGTCGGGGGCCAGGTAGACATTTTCGCACTTTTTGGCCTCGGCCTTGAGTTCGCTGAGCACTTTCTTGCCGCGCGTCGTGGCGACGTATTCCGGCTCGAAGTTGTTCTCAACATTCACGCCCAGTTTTTTCTGCGGCAGGTCACGCACATGACCCACGGAGGCCATTACAACATAGTCCTTGCCCAAGAAGCCGTTAATCTTCTTCGCCTTCGCAGGGGACTCCACAATTACCAGATTTTTTGCCATGCTCTTTCCTGCACACCAAGACACCCAGAAAGAGACAGCTTTCTCAGGCTCAGCGTTATTCCATTTTCAAATTGATCAAATCATCCCGCAGCTCGGCGTATCGACCCGGCAGCATCCGCACCACGCGCTTCAGCTCCAGGCCAATCAACAGCGAACTCACCCGCTGAATCGGCAGTCCGCTTACGCGGCTCAACGAATCCACATCGAGCGAACCCTGCCACAGAGCCTCTACCAACTGCTGTTCTTCGCCGGACATCGGAACATCCGGACGCGCCGCCGTCAACGACAGCTCCTGCTGCCCATACGGTTCAAAGAGGTCGAATTCATGAAGAATATCATCGACACTGTCAACCAAACACGCGCCATTTTTTATAAGGTGATTCGCGCCCTTCGAAGAAGGGGAGTCAATCCTACCGGGAATCGCGAACACCGTCTTGCCCTGTTCGAGCGCCGCGTCCGCTGTATGGAGCGTGCCGCTTTTCCGACCACACTCGACCACCAGCGCGCCCATCGTCATGCCACTGATAATCCGGTTCCGGTACGGGAACGTTTGCCGATCCGCCTGCCGCCCGAGCGGATATTCACTGATCACCGCGCCGCTCGCCGCAATCTGCTCAGCCAACGCCGCATTCTCGGGCGGGTACAGACAATCCAGTGCGCCTCCCAGCACGGCAATCGTACGCCCCTTCGCCTTCAGCGCCCCGCGATGGGCCGCCGTATCAATGCCACGCGCCATTCCGCTCACCACCGTAAACCCGAGCTGAGCCAGCTGAAACCCGAACCGATCCGCCGCACCAATCCCGTAATTGGTCGCACTGCGCGAACCGACAATCGCCAACGACTTTCCGTCCTCCGGCAAAAGTTCTCCCCATATATAGAGCGCCAGCGGCGGATCATAAATCGCGGACAGAGCTTGCGGGTACTCGTCGTCTATTAAGGTAATAATGCGCGCGCCGATTGTCTCGGTCGCCTCCAGCTCCTGCGCAACGTCAATGTCGCGCCGCTGACGAATGATTGCATCCGCCAGCTTCGGGCCGACCTTCGGCGCCTCCTTCAGCTCCCCGGCATCCGCCTCCAGAATCGCCGATGCAGAGCCGAGCGTCTCCACCAACCGACGCACCGTAACGGGACCCAGCCCCTCAATCCGGTTTAAAACAATATATGCCTCACGTTCCGTCACCTAGCACCTCCAAGAAAAGAGCTTCTTTAAAAGTGCCAGATATACACAAGCACAAACAGGCAAAAGAGATTAAAAGTTATGACACAAAAAAGGACGCGCCAGCGCGCGCCCCTCTATTAAACAATACGCGTGCCGAGCGGGTCGCCGCGGACGGGGGATACCGTGTAGCCATATTTTTCGCAGAGCTGGACCGGCATCTGATCAGCCAGCACCAGCACAACACCGCCGGCGTCTCCGCGAATGGCTCCGGCCCCGCAGATTTTGGCCGCGCCGCCGGCCGCTTCGACCTCACGCACAAACTGCTGCACAGGCTCAGGCACGACCCCGATTTTGCTGAGCAGGCTATGGTTTTCACGGATCAACGCACGTACCAGCTCGACATCATTTTTGACGATGCCGCCCTCCATGCCCATGGTCACATGAGCGAACTCAGACCAGATGGAACTGCGGCCGAACTCTTTATCGACCTGCACAACGCACTCACCCGTCGTACATTCAGGCGCGCCGGTTTCCACCAGAAACATCTGCAACTGCGGCAGCGGCACGGAAACCGCCTCACCATTCTGGAAGCGGGCACAGCCCCCGTTCAGCGAGATGTAACTGTCGACCCCGCTCGGATGACCGTGCTGCATTTTTTCGACCTCGAGACTGAAATCGTAATACCACTGCGGCTTGAAATCGACGCGCAGATAATGCCCGATCGCGCGCAATTCGCTCAGTACCGTCGCGGCCGAAGAGCCCAACCCGCATCCCATCGGGATGTTCGAGCGGATTTTCATGCAGACGCCCTCATCGATCTTGTGATGCAACGCATCCAGCGCAAGGATGTAGCCATACTTAAACAGGTCAACCGGTTTCGCCATCACATCACGGATGCCGAGTTTGCCGGCGAGGAACAGGTCATAGTTGTGCTTCACGCGATCACGGAAATCCTGCAGCGCGCGCAGCGTGTACGACTCGCCCGGCTCCAGCCCTTGAATGCTGAACGAAACCGACTCGCCCTCGGCCGGGGTCACGACCGTCTGCGCATTGCGGTCAATCGCCATCGCCAAAGCGGGCGCGCCATGCACGACCGCATGCTCACCGCTCAAAATCAGTTTTCCGGGCGCAACAGCCTTCATGAATTGACCTCGTACTCTCGCTTATGCTCAGTCACGCCTTTGAGGCGGAAGGAGCCGGTGCGGTAGAGCGGCTGCTCGTAATGACCGCCGTCCTGCGGGAGCTCATAATTGTAGATGTCTTCGTACTGGCGGAAAGAGAGTTCCTGGCGCGAATCCAGCATCTGCCGGTGTTCCGCCGTAAAGAGGCACTCGCGCCAACCCGGCTGCACTTCGCCGCTGAAGAATTCGCCAACGCAACCGGAGCCGTAACTGTAGAACCCGATCCGCTCCCCCGCCAGATCGTCAGCACAATTATCTAAAAGTGAACAGAGCCCGACATACATCGACGCGGAATAGCAGTTACCGACAATCCGGCTATACTGCAGAGATTCACCGAGCGCCTCTGCGCGCATTTCTTCGGTGCAATTTATCTTCGCTTTGCGGCACAGCTTCGTGTGCGCTTTGTCGGCCATTTTCGTGAACGGGATGTGATAGCAGAAACGCTTGAAATCACAGAGGCTGCGGCCAGAGAGTTCGGCGTACTGTTTCCACGTCGCCTCCAGCGCACGGATGTAAACCAGGGTTGAATACTTGCCGTCAACCAGCGCTTCGGAACGATAGTTCGGACGCCAGAAATCCATTACATCCTGCGTGTAATAACCGGCCTCTTCGTCGATCGCGATCAAACGCGGATTGGCGCTGACCAGCATCGCCGCCGCGCCGCCACCCTGCGTGGCTTCGCCGGGGCTTTCGAGTTCGTAACGGGCGACATCGGAAGCAATCACGAGTGCGCGTTTACCGGGATTACGCGCGCAGAAACCGATCGCGAGTTGCAGTCCGGCCGTACCGCTGTAGCAGGCCTGCTTGAGTTCAACCGTGCGGCAGCGTTCGCTCAGCCCGAGCAGATTGTGAATAAACACCCCGCCGGCTTTGGATTGATCGATTCCGCTTTCGGTCGCAAAGAGTAGTAGTTCGACATCAGACAGGTCATCAACCTGCGCAATCCGGTGCGCCGCGCTGGCACCCATAGTGACAACGTCCTCGTCGGGGGGAAGCACGCCCATTTTCTCCTGACCGATCCCGACGTAAAACTTGTCAGAATCAATGCCGCGAACATCGGCGAGCGTTTTGAGGTCGAGAAAATACTGGGGGGTGTAAAAACTGATTCTATCGATGCCGAATTTCATATTTTCCCGAGTCACCCCTTCCGATTGCATTAAAAACGATGAAAATACGCCTGTTGTGATTTGTCGGCAATTAGAAAATTAAGGCTTCAACAGCAGCGAATCATTACCGACCAGATCCGACACCTTACGGCAACCGAGAAGGAACATCGCGGTTTTAAACTCACGCTTGAAGCGTTGAATCGCGATACGCACCGCGTCAACCGAATCCATTGCCGGCTCCAGCAACGGACCCGCCACCCCGCAGAGCGACGCCCCGAGCACGAGCGATTTTGCCATATCAACCCCCGAGCGAACGCCCCCGGACGCGATCAACTGCACCTGCCGGCGGTACGGATTCAACAGCTGAAGCGCCTGCGGCGTCGGAATGCCCCAGTCTGCGAAGAGCTCGCCCAGCGACGGATCGCCGCTGCGGTGCGCCTCAATCAGGCTCCACGAAGTACCGCCCGCGCCGGCGACGTCGACATATTTCACGCCCGCACCGATCAACAACTGCACATCCGCCGGAGAGATCCCCGCGCCGACCGCCTTGACCAGCACCGGAACATTCAGTTCGCGCACAACCGCGCCGATCTTTTCAGCTAACCCCGCGAAGTTCGTGTCGCCCTCAGGCTGCACCGCCTCCTGCAACGGATTGAGGTGCAGATAAAACCCGTCCGCCCCCAGCAGTTTTGCGGCCTCACGGCAGTGCCCGGAATCCATGCCGTAGTTAAACTGTACCGCGCCGAGGTTCCCCATCAGCGGAATGGTCGGGGCAAATTCGCGCAGACGAAAACTGCCGGCAGATTCTTTGTTCGTGAAAAATACGCGTTGCGAACCCACGGCCATGCCGATTCCTTCGGCCTCGGCCGCTTCGGCAAGATTGCGGTTAATACGCTCAATCTCCGAACCCGCCCCCCCCGTCATTGAGGAGATAATCAGCGGGCAGGAGATGGTCTTGCCGAGAAATTCAATGGAGGTATCCACCTCCGCCAGATCCAACTCCGGCAAGGCGCGGTGAATAAGCTGAACCGCAGCGAAAGCCTGACGGTTACGATCAACGCCCTCTTCCTTGGTCACGATCCGCAAGTGATCCTCTTTGCGACGATTCAGCTGAGTCATTGTTAGGCCTCTTGCTTGCGCTCGATACGTCGATGCGCCTGCATCAATTCGCCCGGATTGGTCTGAGCGGCCATCAGCGACAGCTCGCCGCACCAGACGGAGGCAGCACAGATCACCGCCAAACGGCGCGCGTTTTCACCCGGCGCGCGATCCACATCACAGCCCAGCTTCGCCATCACATCGCGCACAAACGGGAGATGCTTGCCGTTACCGACCGTACCGACGATCAGGTTCGGCAGGGTTACAGAAAAATAGAGGTCTTCGCCGCGCACGTCGGCATAGGTGATCGCCTGTGATCCCTCAACGATGTTGGCGGCATCCTGTCCGGTTGCGAGGTAGAAGCCCAGCAGCATATTGGCGACGTGCGCATTGGCGCTACGCAGCCCGCCGGCAATCATCGTGCCGATCAGGTTTTTCTTGATGTTAAGCTGGACCACTTTTTCGGGCGTGGTTTTGAGATAGCGTGCGCAGAATTTTTTGGAGATCACCCCTTCGGCAACCACATATTTTCCGCGCCCGAGAATGCCGTTCACCGCCGATGCCTTTTTATCAGTGCAGAAGTTGCCGGAGATGGAGCCGTACTGCATCTGCGGATATCTTCCCAACAGGTAGTTCAACAACGCCTCCGAGGCGTTCGTGACCATGTTGTGGCCGGACGCGTCGCCGGAAAAAATTTCAAAGCGCAGATAGAGCAGGTTGCCGACAATCTGGCTGTGCATGTCTTTCAATTTGGCAAAACGGCTGGTTGTGCCGACGACATCAACCAACTGCTCGAACTCGGCTTCGATTTGTCGAAGAACATCCAAGGCCACGGCGGCATCGGGCGCCTCGAGAATCACCGAACGGCTCATACGCTCGTCAACCAGCGTGCACTGAATGCCGCCGCTTACCGCGGAAACGCGCGCACCGCGGTTTACGGACGGCCAGAGCGGCGCTTCATACGTCGCCAGCGGCAACATCACGTCTTCATTCATTACGGACCCGGTAATCTTCGCGGGGCCCACCCACTGCATCGGCACGGATGCAAATTCGTTCGTATCTGTATTCCAGCTCATAAAATCGATGTATTTTGTATTTAGATTAAAAGTGCGTGTAGCCTAGGCGTTTTTATATCTGCCCAAAAGGCAATTTGTTGCGTTAATTTAACTCAACCATTTAACCATTTGCTATGCCGACACTAACATTTAGCTAACAGAACCGGGTTTTATATATTATTTTAAACGCACACCTGACATTCCAAATGAGAGGAAGTTTTCTAAATGGCGGGCGAATACATACTTGCAGTTGAGGACGAAGAGGATATCCGGGAGTTGCTGGAGTTCAATCTTTCGCGCCATGGCTTTGATGTAGCCACGGCCGAATCCGGCGAAGATGCCCTGGAACTGATTAATAAAAACCGGCCGGATCTCGTGCTGCTGGACCTCATGCTCCCGGGGCTTGACGGTTTCGAAATCTGCCGCCGGATCAAAAGCCGGGATGCGACCAAAGATATCCCGGTCATTATGCTGACCGCACGCGGCGAAGAAGCAGATGTGGTGACCGGCCTGGAACTGGGCGCGGACGACTACATGACCAAGCCCTTCAGCCCGCGCGTACTGATCGCCCGCATCAACGCCGTCATTCGTCGTGCCCCGCGTAATAAGAAGAATTCGGCTGAAGATGCAATCCAGATTAATGACCTGACGATCCATCCGGGCCGCCACGAGGTGTGCATTAAAAACCAAAAACTCGACCTCACCTACTCCGAGTTCAAGGTATTACACTTCCTGGCACAGCGCCCCGGCTGGGTGTTCACGCGCTACCAGATCGTGGACGCCGTGCACGGCGAGGATTATCCGGTAACCGAACGCTCCGTGGACGTGCAAGTTGCGGGCCTGCGCAAAAAGCTCGGGGCGGCAGGGAAATATATCGAAACCGTACGCGGTATTGGTTACCGCTTTAAAGACGAGTCATAAGAATATGCTCAAACGTAAAACGATCTTCTGGCGCCTGCTGCCGTCCTATTGGACGGTCATTCTGGTTTCACTCCTTATCTTCACGGCGTACACGTACATTTCAGCCAACCGCTTTTATGCGCAGGAGCTGGAGAAAGGACTCAAAGTCCGCGCCGAGCTCTTGCACGAGCAGATGGTTGGGCCGGCAGCAGCGAACGACAGCCGGACAATCGATACCCTCTGCAAACTTCAGGGCCGGCGCGCAGAAACCCGCTTTACCGTTATTGACCTCAATGGCGTTGTGCTGGGAGACTCCGACGAAGATCCGTCGATTATGAAAAATCACCGCGACCGCGCGGAAATCGGCGAAGCCTTGAATGGTAACGTCGGCGCGGCACAGCGCTACAGCCAAACCCTGCGACAGCAGATGATGTATGTCGCCCTGCCCCTGCAGGACGCAAACGGCGAGCCGCTGGCCGTTATCCGTGCCGCCCTGCCTATGAATACGATCAACCAGACGTTACAGCAAAACTGGATCAAAATTATCGCGGCCGCCGCGCTCATCGGCTTCGTGGCCATGCTCCTGTGTACCGGCATGACCTCGCGCATCACTACCCCGCTGAGGAATCTGAAACATACGGCCGACCGCTACGCACACGGCGACTTCAGCCACAAAGCCCCCACCTCCGATACCGAGGAGATTCACCAAGTCGCCGAAGCAATGAACCTCATGGCGAACAAGCTGGACGAGCGTCTGAACACTATTCACGAGCAGCAGAACGAACTCAAAGCGATCCTGTCCGGCCTGACCGAAGGGGTCATCGCGATTGACAGCAAAGAGCGCATCATCAACCTCAACAACGCAGCGGCCGAGCTCCTCGAAATCGATAAGGAAAAAGTAACCGGACACAGCATTCAGGAGGCCATCCGTTTCACAAACCTGCAAAAGCTCATTCACCACATCACGACCGACGGCAAAAACGAAGAGGCCGAACTGACGATTTACGGAGAAACGGAAAAACGCGTGCAGATCTACGGAACCGCACTCGGCAACATCGACCACGAGCCGCTCGGGGTTCTGATCGTCCTTCGCGACATCACCCGCCTCAAACACCTTGAAGGCATGCGCAAAGATTTTGTGGCAAACGTGTCGCACGAGCTCCGCACACCGATCACCTCCATCAAGGGGTTCGTTGAAACCATGCTCGAGTCTGCCGAAGAATTCGGACAGCATGCGCGCTTCCTGGAAATCGTCAGCAAGCAGGCCAATCGCCTGAATGCCATCATCGATGACCTGCTGACCCTCTCGCGACTTGAACAGAAAGGCACCAATAAAGAGATCCTGCTGACAGATACGCCGCTCAAAGAGGTACTCAACGAGGCCCTCGAAATCTGCGAGCGCCGTGCCCGCGAGAAGAGAATCTCCATCGACATTGAATGCGAAGGGAACCTGACCGCCCGCATCAATCAAGCCCTGATCGAGCAGGCATTCGTCAACCTGATCGATAATGCCATAAAATACAGTGACGCAAACGGAGCGATCAACATCAGCGCGGTGGACTCCGGCACCAAAGTGGAAGTCAGCGTTCAGGATAAAGGCTACGGCATCGATCAACAGCACCTGCCGCGCCTGTTCGAACGGTTCTACCGGGTGGACACGGCCCGCAGCCGAAAGCTGGGCGGTACCGGACTCGGCCTTGCAATTGTAAAGCACATCATTAACTGCCACGGCGGCGACATTAAGGTCGAAAGCGAACCGGGCATCGGAAGCACCTTCACTATCGAGCTGCCGAAAACGTAAACTCGCCGCAAAATAAGCGGCACAGAACGGCGGGAACAGCACATGAGCCGACTAAACAAGGAGATCTGGGGATGGGCACTCTACGACTGGGCCAACTCGGCCTATGCCGTCTCCATTCTTGCGGTCATTTTCCAGTTCTACTTTATCGATGTGCTCGCGACGAGTGGCGCCGACAGCTCCGGCGAACTGATCAAAAAAGTAACCCTCTTCGGAACCACCATTCCCAGCGCAAGCCTCTGGTCATGGTCCGTGGCGCTATCGATGATTTTTGTGGCTCTGCTCTGCCCAGTTGTCGGCGCCATTGCCGATTACGCCGGTAAGAAAAAGCGGTGCCTGCTTTTTTTCTGCTACACCGGCGCGGCCGCCACCATGCTCATGATTTGCCTGAAAACAGGAATGTGGCAGACGGGCATGCTTCTATTCATCCTCTCTAACATCTGTTTTGTCGGAGGAAACGCCGTCTGTAACGGACTGATCGTCGACGTAGCCCCCAGCGAAAAAGAGATCGGTTTCATCTCCGGCTTCGGCTGGGCCATCGGCTACATGGCCAGCTTTCTGATGCTCTTATTCAACCTGCTCCTGATCCACTTCGAAATCCCGACGCGCGAGTGGGCCATTCGCATCTCATTCCTGAGCGTCGGAATCTGGTGGGCCGTTTTTGCCATTCCGACCTTTCGCTGGGTAAAAGAAAAAGCCAAACCCAAGCCACTCCCTGAGGGTCAGACGTTACTCACCGCCGGATTTTTCCAGCTCCGTCAAACCGCCAAAAGCCTCCCGCGTTACCCCGTCATGCTGCTGTTCATCGCGGCATACCTTCTGTACAACGATGGAATCCAGACCGCGATCGCCGAGGCCGCCACCTTCACCAACTATGCACTGAACGCCTCGCTTGAGGCCATCATGCCCGCCTTTCTGATGATTCAGCTGGTCGCCTTCTTCGGATCCTTGGCCTTCATTCAGATCGAAAAACACATCGGCACCAAACGCTCACTGCTCTACTCCCTTCTGGGCTGGACAATTCTCATCGGCTGGGCACTGATCATGCAAACGCTTACCGAATTCTACGTAATGGCCTTCTTTGCCGGCCTGATCCTGGGCGTCTCCCAATCCGCATCGCGAACCATCTACGCCCTGCTGATCCCACCCGACCGGGCGGCAGAATTTTTCAGCCTCTACGCCATCGTCGGAAAAATCGCCTCGGTCATCGGCCCGATCCTCTTCGGCTGGGGCGCGCTCTACGCCGACCGCCTGCAAAACATCCCGCTCGTCAACACCATGGCCGCCGCCCTGCTGCCCCTGCTCATCATGGTCATTCTCGGCACCCTGCTCTTGCTGAAGGTGGACATCGACCGGGGACGCGCGCAGGCAAAAGCGGCAACCCACTAATAAAAAAAGCGCCCCGAAGGACGCTTTTAACAACCAGAAATTAATCCGTGCTTAATCCTGCTCTGCATATGCGAGCGGACGGCGAGAATCGGCAACATCACCGATTACCTTGTAGCTGCCGTAGCTGAAGAGACCCAGCGTCCAGCGGGTCGTATAGAAACGCGCGCGCTCGATGTGATCGCCACTGGCCTCATCCATGCAACGATCCACCGCCTCTTCCAGACTCGGAGCCGTGCCCAGCGGCAAAATCAGGAACCACAAACGGCCGTCTTTACCCTTCACCGTACGCTCAACCTCGCAACGGTTCATATTCGCGTACTGTGGTGTACCCGTAGAAATCAGAGAAAAGTCGCCGATACGAGTCGTACAACCCGTCGCCGCCAACATCACAACTACCGCAAAACCATAACCGATACACTTACCCAATTTATTCATCACGCCCTCCTGTTAAAGCGGGCCCACCCATAGCACGAATTATCAATAATGCAACTCGTTATCCACATACACGCAACACATTGCGCATAAATAACACAAACCCAACAAAGCCCGCTTATCACTTTTAAGCCTTGTCTCAAATTTTAGACAGCAAGAATCGGGGCAATAAAAAAGCCGCCCGATCCGGGCGGCTTTTCTCTCAAAATGACGAAGCTTTACGCGCCCGTCTTCTCGCGCATCGTAGCGCCAACGCGCAGACGCAGAGCATTCAGCTTAATGAAGCCGGTTGCGTCGGACTGGTCGTAACCGCCCTCTTCGTCGAAGCTCACCAGCTCCGGATTGTAGAGAGAGTACGGAGAACGACGACCACAAACGTGTACCCCGCCCTTGAACAGCTTCACGCGCACATCACCCGTTGCCGTTTTCTGGCTTTCCGTGATGGATGCCTGCAGCATCTCACGCTCCGGCGCGAACCAGAAACCGTTGTAGATCAGCTCAGCGTACTTCGTGATCAGAGAGTCACGCAGATGCATCACTTCGCGGTCCATTGTGATAGATTCCAGCGCACGGTGTGCGTGATGCAGAATCGTACCGCCCGGAGTCTCGTAGATGCCGCGGTCCTTCATGCCTGTGAAACGGTTTTCAACAATGTCGATACGACCCACCGCGTGCTCGCAACCGATCGCGTTCAACTTGCGCATCAGCGCAGCCGGGCTCAGCTTTTCGCCATTCACGGCAACAGGAATGCCTTTCTCGAAGCTGATCTCAACATATTCAGCCTCGTCAGCAGCCTGGCTCAGCGGCTTCGTCATGCACCACATATCTTCCGGAGCTTCCGCCCACGGATCTTCCAGCGCGCCACCCTCAAAGCTGATGTGCAGCAGGTTGCGGTCTGTACTGTACGGCTTCTTCGCAGAAACGGCGCACGGAACACCTTTTTCTTCGAGATATTTGATCATGTCGGAACGTCCCACGAACGGGAAGTCTTCCGGCATGCGCCAAGGGGCGATCACCTTGATGTCCGGCTTCAGCGCGTATGCTGTCAGCTCAAAACGAACCTGGTCATTACCTTTGCCGGTCGCGCCGTGACAGATCGCCTCTGCGCCTTCAGCGATAGCGATTTCCATCATACGCTTTGCGATCAGCGGACGCGCAATGGAAGTACCCAGCAGATAAGTGCCTTCGTAAATCGCATTGGCCTGCATCATCGGGAAGATGTAATCTGCAGCAAATTCCTCTTCAATGTTATCGACGTAACACTTAACCGCACCGTGCTCGAGTGCCTTTTCCTCAAGACCGTCCAGCTCCTCTTCCTGCCCGACGTTCGCGCAGTAGCAAATCACTTCCGCGTTATACTTCTCCTGCAGCCAAGTCAGCAACACCGTTGTGTCAAGACCGCCCGAATATGCGAGTACCACTTTCATGCCAATTCCTTTCGTTCCAAAAATTGTTCTCTGTGAAGAATCTGAGAGCAAACTACAATCGCTCCCGTTTTTCAATAAAATATAACCGCAACAGCGTCGAGACTAAGCCTCTTCGCGCGGACACTTACACGGCGTCGGCGAGAGCTCCGCCATTTCGTCATAGATTTCCGCACACGCCTCATCGATCAGCTTCAGCGCCTGCTCAACTTCGTCCTGCGTCACATTAAGCGGCGGAAGCACACGGAGGACATTGCCCGCCGTTGCAATACTGAGCAGCCCCTTCTCCTGCAGCTTCTGCTGCAACGGCAGAGCCGGCACATCCAGCACGAGACCTACAATAAGGCCGATGCCGCGCACAGACGAAACCCACTTCTTATTCTTCTGCGCGATGGCACACAGGCCTTCCATCAGAAACGCACCCATGATCATTGCGTGCGTCAGAAGATTCTCCTCCTCGATCACGTCGACCACAGAAAGCGCCGCCGCACAAGCCAGCGGAGTGCCGCCGAAAGTCGTCGCATGCGCACCCGGCTGGAATACATCCTGAAGTTTCGGGCCGGCAACCACCGCACCGATCGGATAACCATTACCCAAACCCTTCGCCAATGAAAACGCATCCGGCTTCAGGTTATAATTCTGAAAGCCAAACCAGCGGCCCGTACGACCCATGCCGCACTGAACTTCGTCGATCAGCAACAGAATGCCTTTCTCATCACAGAAGGCACGCAGTTCGGCCAGGAACTCGGGATCGGCCGGATTCACACCACCCTCACCCTGGATCGCCTCAACCATTACCGCCGCGGTCTGGTCGGTGCATGCCGCCTTAACAGATTCGATGTCGTTGAAATCAGCGTAGACAAAACCTTCCGGCAACGGCGCGAATCCCTTCTGCACCTTTTCCTGACCGGTCGCCGTCAGGGTAGCCAGGGTACGGCCGTGGAACGACTTGTTCATTGTAATGATTTCATAACGGCCACAGTCCTTGCCCCAGTAACGCGCCAGCTTAATCAAGCCCTCGTTCGCCTCCGCACCGGAGTTGCAGAAGAACACCTTGCCGCCGCCGAGATCCGCACGCTCAACCAGCGCCTTCGCCAGTTCCGGCTGTTTTTCGTTAAAGTAGAGGTTCGAAACATGCACGAGCTTCCGGGCCTGCTCATTCACGGCCGCAAGAAATTTCGGATGCGCATGTCCGATGTTCGTCACAGCAATGCCTGCCAGAAAATCGAGGTATTCATTACCCTCTGCATCCCAGACCTTAGAACCCTCGCCCTTCACGAGCGCAAGCCCCGGCGCGTAAGTCGGCATTACATACTGCTCATGCATCTCTTTGATTTCAGCTGTACTCATCGTCTTCTCCGTCAAATCGTTGTGTATATAAAGAAAGCGCAGAGCATACTGTCTGCTCTGCGCCTTTTCCACATTGTGTTGCGATTTTTTTAGTGCACGATTTCCGTGCCGACACCCTTATCCGTAAAGAGCTCTAACAACAGCGAGTGCGGCAGACCCGAGTCGATGATATGCGCCTTGCTGATTCCGGCATGAATCGCATTTACCGCGCCCGTGATCTTCGGGAGCATTCCGCCCGCGATCACGCCGCGATCAATCAGGTGCTCCACCTCAGAAACAGCCAACGTGGAGATCAGCGTACTCTTATCCTCCGGATCACGCAAAAGACCGGGAACATCGGTCAGAAATACCAGCTTACGCGCATTCAGCTTCTTCGCGATCGCCGTGGCCGCAGAATCTGCATTCACGTTATACAGCTTGCCGTCCGGCCCCTGCCCAAGCGGAGTGATAACCGGAATGATGTTCGAATTCAGATACGCGCGCACCGGCTCGATGTCCACATCGACCACATCACCAACGTAGCCCCAATCCATAACCTCGTCACCTTCCGTGACCGTATGTTTTTTAACCCTTACGATGTCCTCGCCGTGAATACCACGCGACTTCCCGCCGTAACTCTCCAAAATGTTTACGAGATGAGGATTAATCCTGCCGTTCAGCACCTTCTCGACCACGCGGATCGTATCATCATCAGTCACGCGCAATCCGCGCACGAACTTGGGCTGAATGTGTGCCTCACGCATCGCAGAAGAGATCGCCTTACCGCCGCCGTGAACCACAACCGGGCGCAAACCCACACACTCCATGAAAGCAATGTCTTCGAGAATCGCCCGGTAACCGGCCTCATTCTCCATAATACTTCCGCCAAACTTAACCACCACCGCCTCACCACGGAAACGCTGGATATAAGGCAACGCCTCAATCAGCACACTGGCTTTTTCGATCATATGTTGCACTGCTTCCCTCCTTATTCCACGTTGATGCGGACATACTCTTCGGTACAGTTACAGGAATAAACCACTGCATGTCCCTGCCCGATTCCCAGATCAACATTTATCTCAAAATGCGGCTTCGATACAATCTCAACCAATTCTTCATTCGACGCATCCGCCGCCATGCCGTTCGCCACGCACAGGGTTTCGTCATAATAGATCGTGACCTTATCCTCAGCAACCTTCGCACGGGAGTAGCCCAATGCATCCATCACACGCCCCCAGTTGGGACGTTCGCCCGCCCATGCCGTTTTATTAAGCATCGAGTTCGCCACTGAACGCGCAGCCAGATCCGCATCTTCATCCGTCAGAGCACCACGCACATTAATAGTTACCGTACGCGTAATACCCTCACCGTCATTAATGATCTTCATTGCCAGATCAAAGGTCACCTCTTTCAGAATAGCCTCGAATCGATCCCAATCAGGCGAGCAAGAATCGATCGCGTCATTCAACGCCATGCCATTCGCCAGCGCCAGAACCGTATCATTCGTGCTCTGATCACCATCCACAGAAATACGATTGAAGCTTTCGTTCACCGCCGCCGACAACGCCGCCTGCAGAGAGGCCTGGTCCACGGCCGCATCAGTGATGATATAAGAGAGCATCGTCGCCATGTTCGGCTCGATCATACCTGCACCCTTCGCGAAACCGACCATGCGGCACGGCTTGCCGCCCAACTCAAAATCAACCGCAATGGATTTCGGACGCGTATCCGTGGTCATCATCGCCTCGGCGGTCTCGTTGCCGTTATCCGGCTCGAGCGCGTCATACAGAACACCGACACCGCTCTCGATCGCGAGCATCGGCAGCTGCGGACCAATAGAACCGGTAGAGCAGACAAAAACATCCTCCGGCTGACATCCGATTTTACGCGCA
>JBHORO010000001.1:0-80237 GCA_042566005.1 Verrucomicrobiota bacterium | reverse complement strand
CCTTTTAAGCTTTTGACCCGCCGACCATTGGTCGGTTTTTCTTTAATGTTTGCTGTGGGGTGCGCTCTGGCTGATAGAGTTGGCGCCTCTCTTTCCTTTCTGCTGATTTGTATTTCATTGGCCTTATTGTTGGCGGGTCTGTTTCGCAAGGGCTTTACGGGATTGGTCTCTTTATACGTTGCGGTAGTGTGCGCGGGCGCGCTGCATGCAGGGTTGTATCGCCTTGCCTGGCTGGATGTCTCCCGCTCTTTTCACGCTCCGGAGTATGCTGAGATTAAAGGGAAGGTGCATGGTGACCCTGCCTGGTATGACAAAAAGGGGCGCCCGCAGACCGCTGTAACCGTTCGAGGGGAAATTTTCGGGGAAGGCGGTTCATTGGCGAAGGCGAGGGTACGAGTGGTTTGCCCGGGCCATTTGGAGGGCACCTTCCGTCATGGTGAGCAATGGCGCTTTACGGGCCGGTTTTATCCCTATCGCCATCGCGGCAGATATGCGGGAGCGCTATATGTAAAAAATGTGCATAGGGATGTGGCGCCACTTCAGGAGGCTAACGGATTTTTTCGAGCGTGTTGCCGGTTGAGAGAGAGGGGGGCGGATCTGCTTGGCAGAGGGCTGGATGATTTTCCGCAGGCGCGGGGCTTGCTGCAGGCGATGCTGTTGGGGTGTCGGGCGGAGGTTAAGGGAGACCTGAAGGAACATTTCATCAATTCGGGAACTTTGCACCTTTTTGCGCTCTCGGGGCTGCATGTCGGAATTATCGCATTGCTGTTGATTGCGATGCTGAAAGCGGTGGGGCTGACTCGTCCGTACTGGGGGTTGGTATTGATTCCGCTTCTCTTGGTGTATGTGGTGTTGACGGGAATGCGCCCAAGTACGCTGCGCGCTTTTATTATGGCGGCCACTTATTGGGGGGCGCCGCTAATCCGGCGTCGACCTGACGCACCGTTGGCCCTGGCTCTGGCGGCCTTGATTGTTTTACTGCTCAATCCGGTGCAGGTGGTTGATCCGGGGTTTGTGCTTTCTTTCGGGGTTGTCGGACTGTTGATTGTCGCCTGCGGCCGGTTTAGATACTGGCTGGTGCCTGAGGATTATGAAATGAAGGGTCGGTCGGTACGTCGAAATTTGGAATTTTACGGGCGTTCGCTGTTGCTTAGTTCCAGCGTAGCTTGGGCTGCCTCATTTCCGCTGACGCTTTTCTATTTTCAGCGCGCGAGCTTGGTCGGTTCGTTGGTAAACCTGTTGGCCGTACCGCTATCATTTATAATTGTGCTGACGGGCGGGCTTACGCTGGCAGCAGGCGGGTTGAGTTCGGTGGTGGCCGAACTGCTCAATCATGCCAACCGCCTGTTTTTGTCGGGGCTGTGTGGGGCGGCTGAATTTTTTTCATCCATTCCATTTGGATTTATACGCGTGGAGACGATGCGGGTATGGCAGGTGTTGGGCTGGTATGTGGGGGTTTACCTGTTGTTGGTCGGGAAACAAAAAAGCCACCGGCTTTTGGGAGCAGGGTTGTTGCTCGCGTTTGCCGGTGGCTTTTGGTTGAAGGTTTAGCACGACTTACCGTTCTTCTGCGCTGATCTCCGTTCGGGTGCTCAAGTCCAGGAACTCCTTGGTGGTGCGAAGCGCGTCAAAGTCGTCCTTGGCGAGCCAGGCCAGGGCATAGCTCGAGTCGACCAGTTGGGTGGCGCGTTTCAGTGCTTTGATTGCATCGGCTTTGTTGCCGAGCTGAGCTTCAGCCTGCGCGCGAAGGAAGAAGAGTGGGGCTACATCCGGGAACTCTTTGTTCAGTTTACGCAGAAGCTCGGCTGCTTTTTTCCATTTGCCGTTGGCGGTCATGTGCATGGCATAAGATTGCATCATGGCCATGTCGTCCGGAACGAGGTTGAGGTATTTCTCAAAGTGGAGGGACGCCTCTTCCTTTTTGCCGGATTTACGATAGAGCATGGCCAGGTTTTTTTGTGCTTGCGGCTTATTGGGTTGCAGCTCGATCGCTTCGAGCAAATAGTTTTCGCCGTTCTCGTAATCCTCTGCGCCGATGCAGGCGGCACCCAGGTTGAGGGCCAGGCGATAGGTCATTTCCTCTTCTTGCGCGGCGGCCTTTTCGAAGGATTTAATCGCTTCCTCGTAGTTCTCTTCCAGCAGTGCAAGGTTTCCGAGCGGGAAGTGAATGCCTTTCAGGTCCGGGAAAATTTCCAGCGCCTTGCCAAGCTGCTCGCGTGCGGTGGCCGGGTCATTGGCGTGGAAGGCCTGTTCGCCGTTGATCACGTGGTAAGCCGCGCGTTTCAGCCAATAGATATTAAAATCGACGTCTTTAATGGTGGTATCGAGTGGTTCGCGGAAATCAATTACCCAGTCAGTCAAGGTCGAGAGGTTGTGCCTGGAGGTTACGCTGCTGCGCCGGCGGGCTTCGTGGGCTCGCTCTGCGGCTCTTTGGGGTTGCAGGGAGAGATAGTTTTGGATCAGCAGCCAGATCACCCCTGATGCAAACGCGAAGACGATGAACCCTAAAAAGAAGGACCAGAATCTGTTTTTCAGGTAGTCGCGGCGCCAGTGTTCGGTGACCTCTTTAACTTCGGTTGCTTTTTCAAAGCGCTCGTTTTGATCGTCCGGAGCGCTGTAAATGTCGCCTTGCTTTCTGATGCTCATAGAGACCTCTAGCTAAAATTGTTGCTCTTCTGTTGTGTAGTATGCGGCAATTTTGCTATTGCCTTATCTTTTGATGAGAGACGCAAATGTATACTGGCTAACCCCCTAAAGGTCAAATGAGAATACTAGGCATAGAGACATCGTGTGATGAAACCGCGGCGGCAGTTGTGGAGGACGGCGGAAAGGTGCTGTCCTCTGTGGTTTATACCCAAATTGCAAAGCACCGCCCTTACGGAGGGGTTGTGCCTGAAATCGCGTGTCGCGATCATGTGCGCAAACTGCCGGGCATCGTCGAAGAGGCGCTGAAGGAATCCGATAGTAGCTGGGACGATATCGACGCGATTGCGGTCACCTATGGTCCCGGCCTGGGCAGTTCGCTGCTCGTCGGCCTTTCCGGTGCCAAGGCGCTGGCGTTGCGAACTGGCAAGCCGCTGATCGGGGTCAACCATCTTGAAGGGCACTTGAACTCCATTTTTCTGGCGGATGATGTGGATGATCCTTATTCGGTCTGCCCGATGCTTGTGCTGTTGGTTTCCGGCGGTCACACCTTCGTGATCCATGTCGAAAAGCCGGGCAGCTATACCATTCTTGGAAAGACCTATGATGATGCCGCCGGCGAGGCACTTGATAAGGGGGCCAACTTGTTGAACCTCGGTTATCCGGGCGGACCGTACATCGAAAAAGAGGCAGCTGGCGGTGACGTGAAGTTTTACCATTTCCCGCGCGGGCTGGGCAGTAAAGGTCCGGCGCATCTTGACGGGAATCTTAATCGAAAACTCTGCTTCAGTTTCAGTGGCCTGAAAACCTCACTGCTTTATTATTTGAAAAACAATCCGACGGTGATTGAGGACGGTCACATGAGCGACGTCTGTGCTTCCTATCAGGAGGCCGTCTGCGATGCGCTGATTAAGCGCGTTGACCGTGCGCTCGACAGTGGCAGTTACAAAGCATTTGCCTGCGTGGGCGGGGTGGCTAAAAATAAGACCCTGCGCCGTAAGATGGAGCGTCGCGCTAAAAAACACGGCGTGCGTCTGTTGCTGACCCCGATGCAGTTTTGTACGGACAATGCGGCGATGATTGCCTACACGGGATTGCTTCGTTATCAGGCCGGAGCAGCTGTCATGAATCCGTCTGATATCAACCCGAACCTGACCATCGAGTCCTGGAGGTAAGATGCGCATTACGAGTGGAATTTTGGGCGGGCGTACGGTGAAGGTGCCTATTAAGTATGTGCGGCCGACGCAGGAGCGGGTGCGTGAGGCGCTGTTTTCGTCGCTGGCCGGGCGGGTTACAGGCGCGCGCGTGTTAGACGTCTTTGCGGGCTCCGGTGCACTGGGGCTGGAGGCGTGGAGTCGCGGTGCGGCATCGGTGACTTTTGTTGAAAAGCAGGGGGTGGTTTTTAATACCCTGCGCGCGAATGTTGAGTCGCTGAAGAAAAACGGGCCGGATGGCACGGTCAGCTGCATTAAAATGGATGCGCTCCTTTTTTTGAAAAAGCCGTCGGCGGGTCAGTATGATCTGATTTTTGTCGATCCGCCGTACGATGATGATGTTTTTGAGGCGACCTTGAATGGTATTGCCGCGAAATCTTTACTCGCTCCGGGCGGGCTGCTGGTGTACGAAATGCGCTCAAAGAAATGGCTGGTCAAAGCTCCGCTGGAGTTTTTGGCCGCAAGTGATCAGTGGGAGCTGGTGAAGCAGAAGACCTACGGCGAGGCGTGCTTGTTAATGATTCAGCACCGCGCTTAACTGGGATGAGTTAATGAAAGACGCAATTTATGCAGGAACATTCGACCCGATTACGCTGGGGCATCTGGATGTGGTGGAGCGCGCGGCGCGTACCTTCGAGACGCTCACGGTGGCGGTGGCGCTCGATTGTGGCAAGTCTCCAATGTTCACGCTGAAAGAGCGCGTGGAAATTGTGAAAGAGGCATGCGCCCCTTTCGAAAATGTGACGGTCGAGCCGTTTTCCGGCCTGCTGGTGGATTTCGCGAGGAGCAAGTCGGCCGAGGTGATTGTGCGTGGTTTGCGTACGGTATCGGACTTCGAGTACGAGATGCAGATGGCGCTGACGAATCGCCAGCTGGCGGCGGACATTGAGACGATCTTCCTGATGCCGAAACAGGATTTCAGTTATGTGTCGTCCACGAATGTGCGTCAGATTGCGTTGCTTGGTGGGTGTGTTAAGAATTTTGTGCCGCCCTGTGTGGTGGCGCGTGTGGATCGAAAACTGAAAGGTGGATCATGATTATTGATTTAACCAATATGCCGCCAGAAGGTGTTTATCTGAAAGGCGAGGAGCCTTCGGGTGTTCTGGAATTGAAGGATGAGCTGTTTTTTGAAGAGGCGAGTCCGGTCGGGTTTGATCTGTATGTTCAGAGCGTGTGCGGGGAGCTGATCGTGCGTGGCAAGGTTTGGGTTGAGGTAAAGACCGAGTGCTCAAGATGTACTGATTTTTTCTCGACAAACGTCTCGGATTCTAGTTTTCTGCGCACTTTTCCCCTCACGGGGGGCGAGGTTGAACTGGATGTCACAGAGGATGTCCGGGAGGCGATTCTATTGAGTTTGCCGCTTTTTCCGCTCTGCGACGAAGAGTGTAAAGGCCTTTGCCCGCAGTGTGGAAAGAATTTGAATAAAGGTCCGTGCGGGTGCACGGAGGAGGAAGGCCCGAGCGCATTTGATGCGTTAGACGGGCTAAAACTTTAAATTCGATTTGAATCGAAACTAAAGGAGGAGACAGATGGCTGTCCCGAAGTGTAAAAAATCTAAAAGCAGTATTCGCATGCGCAAAGCGTCGCATTCTAAGCCGATGACGCGTGCTCAGAACTGCGCTCAGTGCGGCGCTCCGCAGCAGGCTCACCGCGTTTGTAAGTCCTGTGGCTACTACGCTGGTCGTCAGGTTATTTCAATCGACGCAGAAGCTTAATCAACTCATGAAAATTGCTGTTGATGCAATGGGCGGCGACTACGCTCCGGCTGAAATTGTAGCTGGTACCGTAGAGGCCGCCCGTAAATTGTCCGGGATCTCCAAACTGTATCTGGTTGGAGATGAGGAAGCGATCAAGGCGGAGCTGGCAAAGTATAAAAACGTGCCGGCCTCTGTTGAGATTCGTCATTGCACCCAGGTGGTGGAAATGGCGGAGTCGCCGGCTGTCGCTATTCGTCGCAAAAAAGACTCATCCATCGCCCGTTCGGTCGAAATGGTCAAAGATGGCGAGGCGGATGCGGTCTTTTCGGCGGGTAACACCGGTGCGGCGGTTGCAGCGGCTCAGTTGAAACTGCGCACGCTTAAAGGTGTCGATCGCCCGGCGATTGCCACGATTCTGCCAACACCGACTCGCGAATTTGTATTGCTCGATTCCGGCGCAAATACGGATTCGACTCCGGAGATGCTTCAGCAGTTTGCAGTGATGGGATCCATCTACTGTCGTGAAATTTTAGGCCGTGAAAACCCGAAGGTCGGTATGCTTTCCATTGGCGAAGAAGACGCCAAAGGAAACGACATGACCAAAAAGGCGTTTAAGCTGCTCAACGAAAGCCACCTGAACTTTATCGGCAATATTGAAAGCCGGGATATGTTCGAGGGGCGCGTTGATGTGGTTTCCTGCGACGGGTTTGTCGGTAACGTTGTTTTGAAAACAACAGAGAGTGTGGCTCGCATGATTTCCACTTGGCTCAAAGTTGAGCTGAAGCGGAATCTGTGGCGCATTATCGGATATCTCTTTGCGCGTGGCGGGTTTCAGGACCTTAAGCGTCGTGCTGATCCGGAGGCCTACGGCGGCGCATCCCTGTTGGGTGCGAACGGCGTGGTGATCATCGGGCACGGATCTTCTTCGGCCCGCGCGGCATTTAACGGCATCCGTTATTCCGCGGAAGCTGTCAGTCACGACCTGAATCATCTGATCGAGGATGAGTTGGCGAAGATCGCTGACGAGCAGTAGTAACCGGAGACTCGAATGAGTAAAGCTTTGCGAACCGCTTCTATAGTCGGAACAGGCATGTATGTGCCGGAAAAGGTGATGACCAATCACGATCTCGAAAAATTGGTTGATACCTCCGACGAGTGGATTTTCACCCGTACCGGCATGAAAGAACGGCGCGTCGCTGCCGGGGATCAGGCCACTTCCAGTATGGCCGCCGCGGCCGCCGAAAAGGCCTTGGCTGATGCGGGTGTATCTGCTGAAGATGTGGATCTGATTGTCGTTGCCACGATGACTCCCGATATGCAGATGCCGAGTACGGCTTGCCGTGTTCAGGATAAAATCGGCGCTTCTAATGCGTACTGCTACGACCTCTCTGCGGCCTGTACGGGTTTTCTGTATGGCTTGCAGACCGTAAAGGCGCAGATTGAATCCGGTGCGGTTGAGACCGCGCTGGTAATCGGTGCTGAAAAGATGAGCTCTTGCGTTGATTGGGATGACCGCACAACGTGCGTGCTTTTCGGTGACGGTGCAGGCGCGGCGGTTCTGAGGGCTGGCGATAAAAAGTTCGGTATTACGGATGCTGTTTGCGGTTCCAATGGCAAGCTGTGGGAACTGCTTCATATTCCGGCGGGCGGCAGCGCCAAGCCGCTGACGGCTGATCTGCTGGCCGATCATCAGCAGTGTCTCAAAATGGGCGGCCGCGAAGTGTTTAAGCATGCGGTTAAAAGCATGGTGACTTCATCATTCGCAGCGCTCGAAAAAAATGGCCTTACTATGGACGACATTGCGCTGGTCATTCCGCATCAGGCAAACGTCCGCATCATTAACGCCATCGTGGACCGGGTTGGTTCACCTGAAAAAGTTTTCATAAATTTGGAAAAATACGGCAACACATCCGGCGCGACGCTGGGCATCGCTCTCGACGAGGCGCGACGTGAAGGCCGTGTGAAGGAAGGCGACCTCGTGCTATTGACCGCATTCGGCGGCGGATTCACGTGGGGCGCTATGGTCCTTGAGCTTTAACCTTCGGAGGTTCCTCAATGAAAAAAGCTGTCATGTTCCCGGGCCAGGGTGCCCAGAGCGTCGGCATGGGCAAAGACCTGTACGACACATTCCCGGAGTGCGCGGCCCTGTTTGATCAGGCTAACGACGTGCTCGGTTTCGATCTTAAAACAATCATCTTTGAAGGTCCGGCTGAAGAGCTGACCAAATCCAACATCACGCAGCCGGCGATTTTCGTTGTCAGCATGGCGGCTTACACGGCGCTCAAGCTGAAAAACCCGGAGCTCACTTTCGATGCTGCTGCCGGACACAGCCTTGGCGAATGGGCGGCACTCTGCGTAGCTGGCGTGATTTCTTTCGAGGACGGCCTGAAGGCGCTGAAGGCACGCGGCGAGTTTATTCAGGAAGCCTGCGAGGCGAACCCGGGCGGCATGCTGGCCGTGATCGGCCTGGATGACGATAAAGTTAAGGCGGTTGCTGAAGAGGCGGGTATTTACGTTGCGAACTTCAACTCTCCGGGTCAGGTAGTATGCTCCGGTTTGAAAGAGGGCATCGAAAAAGCGGCGGTACTCGCGAAAGAGGCGGGCGCTAAACGTGCACTGCCGCTGGCTGTTGCCGGTGCGTTCCATTCCCCGCTGATGAATCCGGCCGCCGAAAAAATGGCCGCGTTTTTGAACGATATTGAACTGAACGAACCGCAGATTCCGGTGCTTTCAAATGTAACAGGCGCGGCGCACGCGGATGTTGCGGCGATCCGCGAAAATATGGTCAATCAGATCACGGGCTCTGTTCTGTGGGTTGACGATGTGAAGTGGATGCGCGAGCAGGGCATTGACACTTTTGTGGAGTGTGGTCCGGGTAAAGTGCTTAATGGACTGATTAAGCGTATTGACAGAGGTTGCAACCTCTTTAACATCGAAACCTCTTCAGATCTCGAAAAAGTGGAGTTTTAATCATGGGACAGCACGAAGGACAAGTAGCAGTAGTAACCGGCGCCTCTCGCGGCATCGGCGAAGCAATCGCATTGAAACTGGCAGCAGAGGGTGCAGATGTTGCACTGTGCGGCCGTAGCGTCGAGCGCCTGCAGGGCACAGCTGAAAAAGTGCGCGCACTGGGTGTTCGCGCGGAGTGCTATGCCATCGAAGTTTCCAATGGCGAAAGCGTAACTGAAGGTTTTAAGGCGATCGAAAAAGATCTCGGCAAAATCGATGTGCTGGTCAACAACGCCGGTATCACTAAAGACGGTCTGCTGATGCGCATGTCCGAACAGGACTGGGATGATGTTATGGACATCAACCTCAAAGGCGCATTTCTCTGCACAAAAGCCGCAATGCGCGGCATGATGAAACGCCGCAGCGGCGCGATCGTGAACATCGCTTCCGTGGTGGGGCTGATGGGTAACGCGGGTCAGGCGAATTACACGGCCTCCAAGGGCGGCGTGATTGCTTTCACCAAGACGGTTGCACGCGAGCTGGCTTCCCGCGGTATTCGTGCAAATGCGGTTGCTCCGGGCTTTATTCGCACCGCGATGACCGACGAACTTTCCGAGGACGTGCAGAACAAGATGAAAGCACAGATTCCGCTGGCGCGTTTCGGCGAGCCGGAGGATATTGCAAACCTCGTATCATTTTTGGCAAGTGACGCCTCAGGCTACATTACCGGACAGGTAATTTCTGCTTGCGGTGGCATGGTTATGAGTTAAATTACACAGATTAATTTCCAGAAGGAACAAGGAGATAAAAATGGCTATTGAAGAAAAAGTAAAAGACATCATCGTTGAGCAGCTGGGTGTAAATGCGGATCAGGTAACAACTGACGCATCTTTCATCGAAGACCTGGGTGCTGACTCTCTGGACACTGTTGAGCTGGTTATGGCTTTCGAAGAAGAGTTCGGCGCTGAAATCCCGGACGAAGACGCAGAGAAGCTGACAACAGTTAAAGCTGTGGTTGCATACCTGACTGAAAAAGGTTTCGCGGCTTAATCGCTTCGCGCACCTTATCCGGAAGAAGCCCTCCGGCTTCTTCCGTTTTTTTGTCTAACATTATCTAAAAGATTCGGAGTACGTCATGGAACGTCGTAGAGTTGTAATTACTGGTATGGGCGCGGTTACGCCAATTGGTAATGATGTCGATACCTACTGGAACAGTCTGGTGGCCGGTAAATCCGGTATCGCACGCATTCAGGGAATGGACGATATCGATCAGTATGCTGCTCAGATCGGCGCCCAGCTGAAAGATTTTGATCCGCTGCAGTATGTCGATAAAAAGACCGCACGCAAAATGGATCCTTATGTTCAGTTCGGCATGGCAGCAGCCGTTCAGGCTATGCAGGACTCCGGCCTGGATATGGATCAGGAAGATTCCGAAAAAATCGGGGTAATCGTCAGCACCGGTGTCGGTGGCCTGGCGGAGATCCACAATCAGGAAATCACCTATTTCAAAAAAGGACCGAAACGCTTTTCTCCGTTCATGATTCCGAAAATGATCGGAAACATCCTGTCCGGTGAAGTGGCAATTCGTTTCGGCCTGCAGGGCCCGAACTTCGGTATCGTAACCGCTTGTGCCTCTGCAACACACTCGATCGGTGAAGCCCTACGTATCATCCAGCACGGCGAAGCTGACGCGATGGTTGTCGGTGGTGCTGAAGCGGCAATCAACCCGCTCGGCCTGGGTGGCTTCTGCGCACTTAAAGCGCTGAATACGGACTGCAATGATGATCCGTTGAGCGCATCCCGTCCGTTTGATGCAAACCGCAGCGGTTTCGTCATGGGTGAAGGTGCCGGCGTACTCGTAATCGAAGAGTACGAACGTGCAAAAGCGCGCGGCGCGAAAATTTACTGTGAAGTGGCTGGTTACGGCCGTACGTGTGACGCGTATCACATCACCGCTCCGGACGTGGAAGCGAAACAGGCAGCACGTTGCCTTACATTGGCTGCGACCGATGCCGGCGTGAACCTGGACGAAGTCCAGTACCTCAACGCACACGGAACATCCACTCCGCTGAACGACAAAACCGAAACAGCTGCCGTTAAACGCGCCTTCGGTGAAGAGATTGCACGCAAGATGATGATCAGCTCTGGTAAATCCATGACGGGTCACCTGCTGGGTGCTGCTGGTGGTATCGAGGCGATTGCCTGTGCGAAAATGCTCGAAACGGGTATCATTACGCCGACGATCAACTACGAGAACCCGGATCCGGACTGTGATCTCGACTACGTGCCGAACGAAGCGCGTGAGGTTGACCTGAAAGTTGCGCTCAGCAACTCCCTCGGTTTCGGTGGCCACAACGGTACCGTCGCCTTCAAAAAAATCTAAACGCATTCTTCGTGTTTAATTAAAACCCAGCCTCTCGCGGCTGGGTTTTTTTGTTGCCTGAGGAGCCGCGTCCTTGCAGCTCGTGGTCGCGGTCCTCGGCAAACCTCCATATTCAGTCGGAGGAGTTATTCCTCTTCAAATCGTTCAACGCGGACTTTGTAGCGTGCGGTGATGGCATCGAGGTCGTAGACGAGTTCGCGTTTGGCGTTGAGGATTTCCTTCGGTGCGGCCTCGCCGGTTTCCAGGTCGCTGATGGCGTGCTCGAGCGCTTGGTCGAGTGTGTCGTAATGAATTTCACCTGCGGAGCCGAATTTAGAATATTTATAAATATACATAATCAACCCCCTTCAACTTGATTATATCCCTTCACCCCCCATTGTCGCTGATTAAAAATCATGAAGAAAACGAAGGAAACGGGAGATTATTTCTTCCGGCTCGTCATATTCATTCATGATGGATTTGTTATTTGGAAACCTTGCGCTCCTTCAGCCAGCAGTAGAGTACGGGCACCATGAAAATGCTGATCATAACCACCAGCATTCCCCCGAATGAGGGGATCGCCATCGGCACCATCACATCGCTGCCGCGTCCGGTGGAGGCGAGGACGGGCAGTAGGGCCAGGATGGTCGTCGCCGAGGTCATCAGGCACGGGCGGACGCGCCGCTCGGCGGCGTTCACGGTGGCCTCGCGTATGCCGTCAATGGTGTCGGGTTTGCGTTCACGGAAGGTTTGTTCAAGGTAGGTGGACTGGATGACTCCGTTGTCGGTAGCAATGCCGAAGAGTGCGAGAAATCCGACCCAGACGGCGACGCTCATGTTGATCGGGTGCACTTGGAACAGCTCGCGCAGGGAGACGCCGAACAGGCTGAAGTTCAGGAACCCGTCCTGTCCGTACATCCAAACGAGAAGGAAGCCGCCGGCCCAGGCCACAAAGATGCCGGAGAAAACGAGCAGCGTGACGGGAGCCGAGCGGAACTGGAAGTAGATGATCATGAAGATAACGAACAGCGCCAGCGGCAGGATGATCGAGAGCGTCTTTGTCGCCCGCAGTTGATTTTCGTAGGAACCGGCGAATCTGTAACTGACTCCGGCAGGTATCTGCAGTTCGCCGCTTTCGATTTTGCTCTGCAGGAAAGCCTGACTTTCTTCGACCACATCGACTTCAGCGTAGCCCGGTTTTTTGTCGAAGACGACGTATCCGATCAGGAAGGTGTCTTCGCTTTTGATGGCCTGTGGCCCGCGCACGTACCGGATTTCTGCGAGTTGAGTCAGCGGGATCTGCACGCCGCCGGAGCCGGGCACGAGGATACGCTGCATCTCTTCGATGCTGTCGCGCAGTTCGCGCTGGTAGCGCACGCGTACCGGAAAGCGTTCGCGGCCCTCGACGGTGGTGGTCAGGCGTATGCCGCCGATGGCGGTTTCGATTACCTTCTGGAACGACTGGATCGGAACGCCGTAGCGGGCGAGGGCCGTGCGCTCCGGCACGATTTCCAGATACGGCTTGCCGACGATCCGGTCGGCGACGACCGTCGCGGCCTCGACCGATGGAACCTGCTTGAGCAGGCGTTCGATTTCGATGCCGGTTTGTTCGATGGCATCAAGCGAGGGGCCCTTGACCTTCACGCCCATCGGAGCGCGCATACCACTTTGGAGCATGACGATACGCGTGGCGATGGGTTGCAGTTTCGGGGCCGAGGTGGTGCCGGGAATTTTGCCGGCTTTGACGATTTCGTTCCAGATATCATCGGGCGAGTGAATATGCTCGCGCCACTGGCGATAGGGCCGGCCGCCTTTATCGGGAATCAGGTCGTCGTTTCCGTCGCGCTCAAACTCGCGCGTTTTACGATTATAGCGGAAGTTGATGCGCTGGCCGTCCTTGTTGGTTTTGTATTCCGGCTTGTAGTTGATGACCGTTTCGATCATCGAGACCGGCGCCGGGTCGAGCGGGGTTTCGGCGCGGCCGAGTTTGCCGACTACGGAATCAATTTCGGGAATCGCAGCAAAGGCCATGTCCTGCTTGGAGAGGACGTCCAGCGCTTCGCCGATAGAGGCGTTGGCGGTGGTCGTGGGCATGTAAAGGAACGAGCCTTCGTCGAGAGCGGGCATGAACTCTTTGCCGAGCGTCCGCCAGGCGCTGAAGCCGAGAATAATGATCGTCGCCGGGATCAGCAGAAAGAGCAACTTGTGCTCCAGGCACCAGCGCAGGATGCGGGTGTAGAAGTGCTGGAACAGTTTGAAGAGTCCGAGTAGCCCGCCGATCAGCAGCGCCACAAACAGCAGGTTCAGGATATTTCCTTTTTCCGGACCGAGCGGTTCCCACTTGAGGGTCAGCAGGATGCCGACCGCCGCTACGCAGATCAGAATGGCACGGTGCTCGCGCGCCCATTCGCGTATCGATTTTCGACCTGCAAGGGGGCTCTCCTTTCGCCGGAAAAAGCTGTGGGCAAGAGGCGGTAGAATTGTCAGTGCAATCGTGATGGAGGCGAGCAGGGCGAAGGTTTTGGTGAAGGCGAGCGGCTTGAACAATTTGCCTTCGGCGCCGGTCATGGTGAAGACGGGCAGGAAGCTGACGACGGTAGTCAGCACGGCGGTCAGCACGGCGCCGCCGACTTCGGATGCGGCGCGATGCACCACTTCGATTTTCGATTCCTCCGGCTCGGCCCGGTTGAGGTGGCGCAGAATATTTTCGCAGATGACGATGCCCATATCAACGATCGTGCCGATGGCGATCGCGATGCCGGAGAGGGCGACGATGTTTGCGTCAACATGGAATAATTTCATGGCCGCAAAGCAGAGCAGGACCGCCAGCGGGAGCATGCCGCTGATCAGTACGCCGCTGCTGAAATGAAGCACCATGATCAGTACAACCACAATCGTGATTAGTACCTCAAGTGTGATTGCTTCATTCAGGGTGCCGAGTGTTTCATAAATCAGGCCGGTTCGGTCGTAGAACGGGACGAGCGTGACTTTGCTGACGGTTCCGTCGGGCAACGTTTTTTCAGGCAGGGCGGGTGCGACTTCGGCGATTTTGGCTTTCACGTTTTTAATGGCGGCCAGCGGGTTGTCGCCGTAGCGCGCGACGACTACGCCACCCACAGCCTGCGCGCCTTCCTTGTCGAGTGCGCCGCGGCGCAGGGCCGGCCCGAGCGCGACCGTGGCGACCTGTTTCACGAGGACCGGCACGTTATCGTTAACCTTGATTACGCTGTTTTCGATGTCGGCCGGTTCTTTGATGAACCCGATTCCGCGGATCAGGTATTCGGCACGGTTGAGTTCAATCATCTTGGCCCCGACATCCATGTTGGAGGCTTTGACCGCGCGGGAGACTTCGGCGAGTGAGACGCCGTAGGCGCGCATGGCGTCAGGATCAACGTCGATCTGGTATTCGCGCTGGTAGCCGCCGACCGAGGCGACTTCGGCGATGCCGTTTGCCGCGAGCAACCAGTAGCGGACATACCAGTCCTGAATCGTGCGCAGTTCCTCGAGATCCCATCCGCCGGCCGGATTGCCGTCGGGATCGCGTCCTTCAAGGGTGTACCAGAAAATCTGGCCGAGTGCGGTTGCGTCGGGGCCGAGTGTCGGCTGCACGCCTTCGGGCAGGGTGCCGGCCGGCAGGCTGTTGATTTTTTCGAGCACGCGTGAGCGCGACCAGTAGAACTCAGCGTTTTCTTTGAAGATGATGTAGATCGTGGAGAAGCCGAACATCGAGTAGCTACGCACGGTTTTTACTTCCGGAATGCCGAGCAGGGAGACGGTGAGCGGGTAGGTGACCTGGTCTTCGACGTCCTGCGGTGAGCGGCCCATCCATTCGGTGAAGACGATCTGCTGGTTTTCGCCGATGTCCGGGATCGCGTCGACCGGTACGGGGTATCGCGGCAAGCCTCCGAGTTCCCAGTCGAACGGGGCGGTCAGCAGGCCGGCCGCCAGAATCAGAATGGTGAACAGATAAACCACCATTTTATTTTCCAGGCAGAAGCGGATCAGTCTGCCGATCGCGGATTGCTGTTCTTTTGTTTTTCTAATGCTCATGAATTTTTTCCGGTTTGATGCCTTCCGCGCGCATTTTTTCGAGGTGTTTTTCCGGGTCGCTCAAAAAGGTCTGTTCGCAGCCCGGGCAGCAGAAGTAGATGCGTTGTCCTTGATAGTCGGTGTAGATTTCTTTGCTGATCTCTCCGCCCATAATCGGGCAGAGGGTCTGTGGTTGCGGTCCTGGCGCCGGCATTTCGATCGGATCCATCATGTTGGGTTTGGCCTGGAGCTGTAGCTCGGCATCGATTTTGAAGGCGCCGCGGGTTACGACTCGCTCGCCTTCGTTGAGCCCGGATTTGACGATATAGAAATCGCCGGCGCGTGCGCCGAGTTCGACTTCGCGGCCTTCAAAGGTCGGCTTTTCGCGGTCGGGGAGGGTGATGTACACGACCGCGCGTTTGCCGGTGATCAGCGGTGCATTGGCCGGAATGATGAGCTCCGCATCGGTGAAACGTTGAACTTCGGCTCTGACAAACATTCCCGGCTTCAGTTTTCCGTCAGGGTTGGGGGCGCTGGCGCGGATTTTGACGGTGCGCGTTTTTTCGTTCAGGACGGGATCGATGAATTCGACGATGCCTTTGAATGTGTCATTGGGCCAGGCTTCCGCTGTGAATGTAACTTCGTTGCCGGTTTTCAGTTGGCTTAGGTCTGATTCATAAGCGTCGAGTTTTATCCACACTTGGGACAGGTCGGCGATCGTGTAGATTTTGGTGCCGGTTTTGACGTACATCCCCTCCTGTGCATTTTTGTGAACGACGATGCCGCTGGTCGGGGCGTAGATGGTGATGTGGTCAGCAGGTGTCGCCCGCTTTTCTATCTCGACAATCTGCGCCGGTGTCAGTCCCCATAGGCGTAGTTTTTCGCGAGCTGCTTCAACGGTTTTGGCGGCGGTGTCACGCAGCGTTACGCTCCGGCTCTTTTCTAATTTCTCTGTTGTGCGGAGGGCCTGTTGCAGCTCGTCCTGTGCGGTCAGCAGGTCGGGGCTGTAGAGCGAGATTATAGGGTCGCCTTTGCCGACGGGAGTTCCGGTGTAATCGACAAATAACCGGTCGATTCGTCCGGCCACCCGGGCGGTGATGGAGGAGACGCGGGTTTCATCGTAGGCCACTTTGCCGACCATCCGGGCGGTGAGGCTGATCGTGCGGCGTTCGACGGGCTGCGTTTCAATATCCATCAGTTTGGCGGCGTGCCTGCTGACGGTCAGCTCGCGTTCGGAGCCGGGTTCTTCTGCGCTGGATTCGAGCGGGATCAGGTCCATGAAGCAGATCGGGCATTTGCCCGGCTTGGGCAGTTTGATCTGCGGGTGCATGGAGCAGGTGTAGGTGGATGCCGGATGTTGGATGCCGGATGTCGGGGCTTCGCTTTTGGGTGACGCAAAACATCCGCGCAAGATGAAGCCGACGGACAGGGCAATGAGAATGGGCAAAATGAATTTAATTTGTTTCATGAGTTCCTCCGGTCAGAAAGTCGATTCCGCTCTGTACTGATAACTCGGCGCGGTGTTGGAGATGGTTGGCGCGGGCCCGTTCGCAGGTGAGTTCAAATTCGAGCAGCTGGCGCTCGGCGTCAATCAGGTTGATGAATTCGAGTTTGCCGGATTTATACCCCTGTTGCGTCACTTCCAGCGCCTGTTCCGCTTTCGGGATCAGTCCGTTCTTGTAGAGTCCGATTTTCCGCTCAGCGTCCCGCAGTTTGAAAAGGGTCTTTTTTATATTCGCTTCGAGCGTCTGCTGTCGGTTTTCGAGGGTGAGTATGGCGGCGGTTTTTTGGTAACCGGCTTCACGTATGCGGGCGCTGTTTTTGTCGAACCATAACGGCAGGTTAATGCTCACTGTGCCTATGATCGGATCCTTTCCGCTTTCAGCTGTGGGCATGATGGCGTCGCCGGTGTCGATATACTGCAGGCCGAGTGTCAGGTCCGGCAGCCATTCGCGCCGCGCCAGTTTTTCACGGTGCTCGGCGCCTTTGAGTGCATAGCCGAGTCCGGCCAGCTCCGGGCTGTTTTCGGCTAACTCTGCAAACAGGGTTTCGCTATTGGTTGGGACGGGGGTGAAGGGAAGGGTCGCGGGAAGGGGCAGGGGGGAGCCGGACGGGCGGTTGAGCAGGGCGTTTAACGTTGCATTCAGCGGTTGGCGCAGATCTTCCAGCGAGAGCAGGCGGTCTTCCAGTTTGCCGAGCTCCATCTGCGCCTGGGTGACGGGCGCCATGGATCCGCCGGTTTTGTAGCGGGTACGTGCAACCTGTTCGAGCTGGCTAAGCAGGTGGATACGTTTGCGCGTGATATTGATGCTGCGCTGCAGAAACCAGAGTTCGGAGTAGGCGCGGGTTACCTGGGTATTCAAATTCAGCAGGACTTTTTTGTAGCGCTCCCCCGCCGCGGCGGCGGATTCGGTGGCGGCTTTTCTTTTCAGGGAACGTTTGCCGAAGGTCGGGAATTTCTGAGTGATGCCGAATCGCTGTTCCTGCGGGCCGACGCGCGTTTCGACTTTGTCAAAATAGTAGGCGTAGGAGATGGTCGGGTCGGGCAGTGATTTTTGCTGTTTGATCTGTTCGCTGCTCGCCTGCCATTGGTTGTAGGCCGCGGCCAGTTGGGGGTTGTTTTTGGCGGCCTCGTTCAAGTAGTCGTTCAGTGTTTCCGTGTGAGCTGTCAGCGGCAAAAGAATCGTCAGAATGATCGTCTGTCTGAACATGGGTTGTTCCTCATTTTTCCATGCGTTTGAGCACGTTCATAATCTCTTCCAGTTTTTGCTCGATCGCGGTTTCGTTCTGCTCGAGGATCGCCGCTGCGACACAGTGTTTGAGGTGTTTTTCGAGAATGCGTTTGCTGACCGCCTGCAGGGCGGAGCGTGCGGCCTGGATCTGGGTGATGATGTCGATGCAGTACTCGCCTTCATCGACCATGCGTTTGACGGCGCGGACCTGCCCTTCGATGCGGGATAGGCGGGCGAGGTTTTCGGTGTGGGCGGTGGTGTGTGCTTTCATTGTGGCCTCCCTGTGTATCTGCCTTGATACCCCTGATGGGTATGATGTTCAAGCGTAATCCCGAGTAAAATGGTCTGGTTTTTGTGGCCGACCTTTTGTCCGTTGAAAGCAACTTGATTTTTTTTCGGCGGGATCTTTGAAAGCGATGCGCTGTTTTGCGTTTGTGTTGGGATGCTTTGCCGAGCCAGAATTTTGGTTGCAGAAAATGTGGCTGACACATAGAGTGTACGTTTTTAACGCACGGAGGCGCCATGGCCAAAAAAGGCTTTCAGACAAACGTACAGGACTTGATTTATAGTGTGGATTCGGGGGTGGGCCTTAAGCTCATTCGTATGGTTTTGTATCTGTTAATTCTTATGGCTGTCTGCCTGGTTTATACGGGTACGCAGTTTCATGGGTTTAAGGATGAGGCTTCGATGGATTATGCGCAGCTTGCGCGTAATTTGGCCGAGAAGAAAAGCTTTGTTACTCAGAATGTGCGGCCTCAGTCGATCAGTTTCCTGACGCGCGAAGATTCGGGTGCAGATCCCAAAATTGAGTTCCATCCGGATCTCTACCGCGCTCCGCTCTATCCGTTTGCCATGGCAGTGCCGATGATGGCGGCAAAGGGAATGGGGCACGACCTTTTTGCTCCGCCCCCGGAAGGGCGGCAGCTGTCGCGCGTATTCGAACCCGAGCGCTGGCTCTCCGTTCCTACCAATCATGTTTATGTTTTTCTGACCGGGCTGTTTCTTTACCTGCTGTCGCGCCGTATCTATAACGAGCAGGTTTCGTTTTGGGCCACGACGCTCTATTATTTGAGCGATATGGTGTGGGCGGACAGTATTGCCGGGATCGGCCTGCCGATGGTTTCCTGCTTTGTGATCGGTGCGTTTTATTTTGCCGTGTGCGCTGAGTACAGCTGGCGCCACAATGAGGCGCCCGCCCGCTGGTCGCTGCTTTTGATTGCCTCTGCACTGTTTGCGGGGTTTGCGTTTCTGACCCGCTATGCGGCCGGCATAGTAGGATTCGGCGTATTTCTCTATTACATAGTTAACTGCTGGCGCCGCCGTCTGGGCTGGCTGCCGCCGCTCTTTTTCCTCGCGGTTTTCGGTTTAGTGATCACGCCGTGGATTGCGCGCAACTGGATGGTGAGCCAGAGCCTGTTCGGGCTTGCTCCTTACTGCATGCTGGAGGGCGAAGGCGGCCTGGGTGATGCTGAGTCGCTGCGCCGCAATCTGGAGGGTACGTTTGGGATTGGCACCTTGTTGGGGGTCGCCAAGACAAAGTGGGTGTCTACTATTTCTGCGGTTTATAAAGCGGGCCTCTTCCCGAGTGGCGGCATTGCGGCTTCATTCTTCCTCGTTTCGTATCTGCGTCGTGTAGAGCGCAAAGATGCTCAGTCTCTGCGCGTCATCGGTTTGGTCACTCTGGCGTTGCTGTTGCTGGTTGGCGGGTTTTTCGGCACGGAAACGGTTCGTTTGTGCCACGCTTTCTGGCCGCTGGTGTTGCTGTTTGGTGTTGCCTTTTTCTTCATGATTCTCGAAGAAATGGAGCTGCCGTTTATGCTCCTGAACCAGATCGCGGTTGGCGCGATGGTTGTGTTGATGGCGGCACCGTATGTGCTGACGCTGATGCCGCCGCGCCCGAAAATGCCGTACCCGACTTACTATTACTCTGGAATTCAGCATATTTGCGGCTTTTATAAACCGGCTGAGGTGATTTGTACGGATATGCCGTGGGCGACTGCCTGGTACGGTAACCGGGTGTCTCTGGCTTTGCCGAAGACGCTTGAGCAGTTCTACGAGATTAATGATTATCGCCGTGACATTAAGGGCCTTTATTTTACCTTGCTGACGAAGGACAAGAAGTTCACCAGCGAGCTGCTCGAAGAGGAAGCCGGATGGTTTAACCTCTCTGTGGGGCAGCGCCCGCCGGAGTTCCCGTTGCAGTCCGGACTCGCTCCGTATCCCGGTCAGTATTTGTTGACTGACTATGTGCGCTGGAGTGAGGTTAAGCAGCGCGAAGAGGGGAAATAGTCCGCTCTAGCTGAACGCCGCCCGGGCGGTAAACCAAAAAGCCGTGAAGGATTCCTTCACGGCTTTTTTTTGTGGGCGATGCGTTTTAGCTGATTGTCTGCAGGAAATTGTAAACCGAATCGGAATCCATCGGGATCGGGTTTCCGTTCAGGCTGTTGCCTTTCGATTTTTCAGCGAGCAGGCGCAGCTCTTCCTCGGACAAGTTCAGGTGCTTCAGGTCGACGGGTACATCCAGCGCAGGCAGCAGATTCTTGAGTTTGTCGATTCCGCGCTCAACCGTGTCGCTGGTGGCAGAGGGCTGGCCGAGCATAGACGCAAACGCTTCGCGAAGTTCATCAATGCAACCGGTGGCGTTGTATTCAATCACGTGTGGCAGCAGAATGCCGCAGGCGATCCCGTGCGGAACTTTATGTAGTGCGCCGAGTGCGGCCGCAATACCGTGCGCCAGGCCGAGTCCCGAGTTGGCCAGGCAGATCCCGCTGATCGCCGAGGCGAGCATCATGGTTTCGTGCGCGTCCGGGTCTTGTGGGTTGTTGAAGCAGGCGAGCAGGGCCTCTGGTGTTTTTTTGAGCGCCTCGTATGCAAGTGCGCAGGTGGCCGGGGTACGGCGGCTGGAAATGCAGGACTCGAGCAGTTGCGTAAGTGCATCCATCCCGGTCGTAGCGGTGACGCCTGCTGGCGCGCTGAAGGTGAGCTCGGGGTCGAGAATGACCGCGTTCGGAATCATGCGCTCGTCGCGGAAGCTCTTTTTGTACTGCCTTTCGTAGGAGGTAATGACCGCGTTTTTTGTCATTTCCGCGCCGGTGCCGGACGTGGTCGGAATGGCGATCATCGGCAGCGGGTCTGTTTCAATCGTGCGGCCGGTGCCGACGCCTTCGAGGAACTCTTCGATGTGGCCGCTGTTGGTTGTGAGAGCGGCGACCGCCTTGGCGGTATCAATTACGCTTCCGCCGCCGAGCGCGATGATCAGGTCGGGTTTAATTTCGCGTGCTTTCGCGGTGACCGCGTCGACCGATTCGGGTGTCGGTTCGCCGCTGATGCCGCTGAACGTTTCGCAGATGAAGCCTGCGTTACGCAGTTGTGCGGCGGCCCGTTCGAGCAGGGGCGCGGTGGATCTGCCTCCGAAAAGCGCGCATTTTGCATTCGCTCCGGCGAGTTCGGTGGTGAGGTTGGTCAGTTGGTCGAGTTTGCCTGCGCCGAAAAGGATCTTGGCCGGGGCTTTCAGGTCCAGCTTTTGCGCGGTTTCCGCTAGTTTGTCTAAATGGTCGAGATACATGTCCGCGAACCTAGCAGGATTTTTTTACGGGGAAAACAGCGGAGTGGCGTTAATTACGGGTTGAAATCGGGCGCGTTTGCAGGTTCCATGGCGGGATATAAGGAGATTTTTTATGCGGATTGTTTTTATGGGTTCGGCGGACATTGCGATTCCGTCGCTGGAGAAAATTGTGGCGGCCGGCAAGGACGAGGTCGTGGGCGTGATTACGCAGCCTGATCGTCCGAAGGGGCGCAAGCGCGTGTTGAGTCCGTGTCCGGTCAAGGCGGCGGCTCTGGAATTGGGGCTGAATGTGCTGACTCCGGAAAAGGTCGGCTCGGAAGATAGCGTGGCCGCGCTGGCAGAGTTGAAGCCGGATCTGTTTGTGGTGGTGGCTTACGGTCAGTATATCCCGGAGCGGGTTCTGGCTCTGGCTGAACACCGCGGCATTAACATGCATCCGTCGCTGCTGCCTAAATACCGCGGTGCGGCGCCGATTCAGTGGTCGTTGTTGAACGGGGATGCGATCACGGGAGTCACAATTATTGATGTGGCTAAGGAGATGGACGCGGGCGATATGCTGGCGCAGAAGGATTTCGTGATCGAGCCGGATGATACGGCCGGGATTTTGCACGATAAGCTCGCTGTTTTCGGCGGCGATATGCTGCTTGAGGTGATCGCTCAGGTTCGTGAGGGAGCTGAGGTGCGAACTCCGCAGGATCATTCGCAGGCGGTGGAGGTGCGTAAGTTGACGAAGCATGACGGCCATATTGACTGGTCGTTGCCGGCAGAGGAGGTTCGCAATCGGGTGCGCGCGTTTAATCCGTGGCCGAGCTGCTTCACCGAGGCTCCGGCGGGCAGCGGGGATGTGTTGAAGGTTCTCGCGGTGCAGGTTGAGGATGTGGCTGGCGCACCGGGTGAGGTTTTGGCGTGTGACGGAGATGGTCCGTTGATTGCCTGCGGCGACCGCGCGGTGCGTTTGGTTGGGGTTCAGCCGCAGGGGCGTAAGGTGATGAACGGGAAGGCTTATTTGAATGGCCGCAAGATTGCGGTTGGGGATCGGCTGGCCTGATTGTCGGGCGGAGTTCACGTGGGCGCGGGACGGTTGCAACGGGCCGCGTCATTTTTAAATGCGCGTTTCGGGGTTGGTTTTCTCTGATAATGAGAACTGGCAATTTTCGGGACGCTTATGTACTTTGATGGTTTTCTGTGCAGACCCCGATGGAGAGGGAAATTATGGCTGATGAGCAGGTAAGGGCGGAATTTTCAAAGCGAATCTGGAGTGAGCGCTGGCGACTCGCTGTGCTTGAACGGCGCGAGTTGGTTCAAATTGGTTTCATGGCCATTATAATGGGTCTTCTCTATATGCTGTTTCATCTGTTCGGGAACATGGTTGGCGATGTAAATAGTCGCTCTGCCTTCGTTTGGATGGTTGCCCGTTGGGGGGATAAGGTTTCGTTCGGTGCTGATTACTCGCACGGTTTTTTGATTCCGTTCGTATCGATCGGTGTTTGTTGGTGGCGCCGGGATAAGCTGATCAGCGCGGAAAAGAAAACGAACAAGTACGGGCTGTGGGTGATTGTCGGTGCGTTGTTGCTTCACTGGCTGGGTGCCAAAATTCAGCAGACGCGTCTTTCGCTGGTGAGTCTGATAATGATGATTTGGGGTGTGCCGTTCTATTTGTGTGGTTGGCAGCTGGCGAAGGTGTTGATCTTCCCCTGCACCTATTTGATTTTTTGCGTGCCGCTGAACTTCCTGGATGCGCTGGCCTTTCCGTTGCGTATGTTGTCGGCAAAAATGGCGACCATTTTTCTTAATGTTATCGGGGTTGAGGCGTTGCAGCGCGGTTCTGCGATTTGGGTCGGGCCGAACCACGAGATTCCGCTGGACGTGGCGGACCCCTGTTCCGGTCTGCGATCGCTCCTGGCGATGACGGCGTTGACGGCGGTGTACGCGTATGCGACCCAGAGGACGCTGGCCAAGCAGTGGTTGTTGTTCTGCTGTTCCATTCCGCTGGCGGTTTTCGGTAATATCGGACGTATTACAACCATTGCGGTGATGTCGCAGGTTGTGGGTCGTGAGATTGCTTTGGGTGTTTACCACGACTTTTCCGGCTACATTCTTTTTACGGTCTCCATTTCAATGATGGTGGCGCTGGGTGCTATGTTTAATGTTGGATTCAGGGAGCGATTCAAAAAATGGAAAGCAAAGATTTTAGACCTTATCTCATAGTTATCGGCCTGTTGGTATTGGCTTGTTTTGCACTGGCGGTCGGCGTGGACGTCAGTTTGGTGGATACGCCGGGCATTCGCATGGCACTGCCGCAAGAGCTGGGTAACTGGCGCGGGCGGGAACTGCGCTACTGTCACAGCACCACCTGCCAGCCGGAGGATCGTCGTTGGAGCGGGCATGTCGACGAGCTCGAGATTGCGGATATTTGCCCGGAGTGCGGTTCTGCTCTGCATACGATGAGTAAAGAGGAGTACGATGTGCTCCCGAAGGACACGCAGTTTGTTAAGTCGGCTTACACCAATGATGCCGGGGGGCGCGTGTTTGTTTCCATCGTACTTTCCGGTGCGGAACGAGGCAGTATTCACCGTCCGCAGCGCTGTTTGCCGGGTCAGGGGCATAAGAACTTGGTCGAGCACGACTTGGATGTCCCGCTGGAAACGGAAGGGCGCAACATGGGAGTGCGTGTCATTGAAAGTGATCTGCTCGGGTATAACAACGAAATTGCCTTTCACAGCTATTATGCTTACTGGTTTGCCGGCCTGAACCGTGAGACTTCGTCGCACTATATGCGTATGTTCTGGCTGGCGTGGGACCGCGTATTCCACAGCCAGGCGCACAGGTGGGCCTATATCGCAGTGTCCGGCCATCGCGATAGGGATTCCAAGGAATACGAGGCGACCGTGAAGGAGTTTGTGTCGCTATTGTATCCGACCCTGCAGCCGAAAGAGGGAGAGGGAGAGTGAAGCGAGCATCTTTTTGTGCGGCTGCGGTTCTGGCGGCTGCCGGCGCTAACGCGCAAATCAGAGTGACAAAAACGGCCTATCAAAAGGCCGTTTTGGATATGTCGGCCTTGAGTACGGCGGGCGACACCGCTTCGCGCGCCTTTGCGACAACGCTACGCCGTGACTTAGAGAGTTCCGGCTGGTTCCGTATTTCATCGCAGGGTGCCGAGGTGCGCCTGCAGGGCTCGGTTCGCCAGTCGGGCGGAAAGGTCTCGGCCAGTGTGCGCGCGGTTAAGGTAATGGAAAACCGCCAGGTTTTGGGCAAAGCCTATTCCGCTTCGCCGCAATCGGTGCAGCAGTTGGCGCATAAAGTGGCCGATGAAATTGTGGCGGCGGTAACCGGTAAGCCGGGGATCGCGTCCTCGAAAATCGCGCTGGTCGGTTCGCGCGACGGCAAAAAAGAGATTTATACCTGCGATTACGATGGCACCAACTTGCGCCAGCTGACCCGCGACGGGAAGCTCAGTCTGGCGCCCAACTGGGGTCCAAAGGGGCGGATGTTGACATACACCTCCTATCTGCGCGGCTTCCCGGATTGCTATATGATCGATATGCAGACGCGTCGTCGCACGCTGATTGCTGCCTATGGCGGCCTGAATGCCACGGCTTCGATTTCGCCGGATGGGCGACAGGTCGCGTTGGTTCTTTCCAAGGATGGCAACCCGGAGTTGTATTTGAAAGATTTGAAGTCGGGCCGGCTGACGCGTTTAACCAAAACGCGCGCGGTAGAGGCGAGTCCGTCGTGGTCGCCTGATGGCAAGCAGTTGGTTTATGTGTCCGACACCAGTGGCCGTCCGCAATTGTATGTGATTTCCAAGGACGGCGGACGGCCGCGTCGGTTGACCAGCCGCGGGACGCAGAATGTGGCGCCGGATTGGGGGCCGAACGGCTGGATTGCCTTCACAACGCGTGAGGGCGGCAGGTTCCGCCCGGCCATTATCAACCCCCAAACGCGAGAGGCTCGTGTGCTGGAGAGTGACTGGGCGGATTACGAGGATTTGAGTTGGGCGCCGGATGGACGTCATATCGTCTGTACCCGCATAGAACGCTACCGTTCCAGCCTCTACCGCCTTGACACTTTGAATGATCCTCCTGTAGCTTTGAAACTCGGCGCTGGAGATTGGTTCTCGCCGTCGTGGTCGCCGTAATTTTTGTAATGTGAAAGGCCGGAGAAAAGAGATGCAGAAGAAAGCAATTTTTCAGGTAGTTGGACTGGCGCTGGTTGCCTCCGCAATGGTGGGCTGTAAGACACGCGATCCGTGGGGCATGTATGAAAATCCGGCAGGCGTTACCGGCGAGGGCGTTGACTATGTCGGCGAGCCGCTCGGCGAACAGCGTCTGGCGGGTGGCGAAGAGCATGCCGGTATGTTTACGGCAGTTTATTTCGGTTACGACAGCAATGCTGTTCAGGCTGGCGAGCGCGCTAAGCTTGAAGAGGTGGCTTCTTATCTCGAAAAAGAGAAAGACGTTGCCCTGATCGTTGAGGGTCACTGTGATGAACGCGGCAGCCGTGAGTACAACTTGGCGCTGGGTGAGCGCCGCGCACTGGCTGTGCGTGAGTATTTGATCGGCCTGGGTGTTGCTGCGGATCGTATTCAGACCCGCACGATGGGCGAAGAACAGCCGGCAGTTGGCGGGCACGACGAGTCCGCTTGGTCGCAGAATCGTCGGGCAGAGTTTGTCATTTACTACTAAGCTTTTAGGTTAACTGGCGGTCGGGATTTCGGCCGCCTGTTTTTTTCTGCTCATGGATTTACCTTTGTTGGCTTTTGTTTCTACGGTCGAAAGCCTGCTCACCTCTTGGTGGCAGGTTATTCTTGTTATCGCTGTTTCGTTTGTCGGACTTACGCTCTGCCGGAGTATGTACCGGTTCCGGCTGATGCTCGAAGCACTGAATCACTCTGAAGATGTGAGCCCGGAAGACGGGTTGGATTATTTCCAGGCGTTAATCGCCCAAAACATCAGCGCCATTCGTTCTCACTCCGAGTTTGGGGTTGGCGTTATCCGCTCTTCGGCAATCGGTCCGGATGACCTGCATGAGTTCATCAAACAGCGTCGGCGCGCCGAGGTGGATGGTGTGATTCGCGTAAAGGATTGGGTCGGCGTTGTTGTTGCCAGCGAGAGCGAAGGGCTTGATCGTGCGTTTGCGCGCTGGAGCGAAGAACTTAAGCTCCCGTTGCAGGCAGGTGCGGCATTCTATCCCGATTTTGCCCGCACTTCCGGTGCGCTGATTGCGGCCGCTGAAGAATCCATGCTGCAGGTTGCCGCCGAAGAGGGCGGCTTGATCTGGTCCGTCTCGGAAGTTGACGAGGAGGTGGCGGAACAGGAGTCGGGCGGGAGCGAGGCTGACGATATTGTGTCCGACTCTTCACTGGACCCTTTGACGGGGGTGCTGGGCATGCACAAAGTGGCATCCTATATGCGCAAATATGTTGCCGAGTATCGCTTTAATCATCAGCTGGCATTATTTTTCATCGGCATCAATGGGATGTCCGACATTGAAGAGCTTCACTGCAAAGAAGCGGGCGATGAGGTTCGCAAGGCCGTGAGTGATCTGATGCAGAACGCGCTCCGCGAGGACGATGTGATCGGCCGCTATGCGGAAGATGAGTTTTTGGTTCTGCTTGTCTGTGATGAGGAGCACGTAGCCGGTATCGCCAAACGTCTGCGCGACCGCTCACAAAAGCTGGTGGTGCACTATAACAACCGCCGGATCAAGGTGACGGTGAACATCGGCGTCTCCATGTGTCCTCGCCACGGACGGGGTCTTCCTGCTATGTTTGCTGCGGCAAAGGGCGCCTATGATGTGGCGCAGCGTCGTCAGGGCAGCATGTGCCTGATTGCCGGCGAAGAGTAATTTTACCGAAAGGATTTTCTATGACCAACAAGCTCAAGCTTGGTGTAAACATCGATCATGTTGCTACGCTCCGTCAGGCCCGTGGCACCGTTTATCCGGACACGATGGAGGCCGCGCGCGTTGCGATGGCCGCCGGCGCAGTGAGCATTACAATGCACCTGCGCGAAGATCGGCGTCATATTCAGGATGAGGATATTTTCCGCTTTGCTGAATCCGGGATCGGTCCGCTGAATCTCGAAATGGCCAATTCGGAAGAGATCGTTGAAATTGCATTGAAAGTGAAACCCGCCGAGGTTTGCCTGGTACCTGAAAAGCGTGAAGAGCTGACCACAGAGGGCGGCTTGGATGTTGCCGGCCAGTTTGATGCATTGAAGCCGACCGTCGAGAAGCTGAGTGCGGCGGGCATTGAGGTCAGCATGTTCATTGAGCCGTGCGAAAAAGCGATTCAGGCGAGCGCCGATCTCGGAGCGCCGGTAGTCGAGCTGCACACCGGCTCTTTCTGTGATGCGCCGGCTGAAGAAAAACCGGCCCTGCTCGAGGCCTTGATCAAAGGCGCAGAATTTGCCCATTCACTGGGAATCAAAGTGAATGCCGGTCACGGTATTAATATGCAGAATATCGACGACATTCTGAAAATCCCGCATCTGGATACACTCAATATCGGCCATAGCATCATTGCCCGCTCTGTATTCCTCGGCCTTGAGGGTGCGACTAAAGAGATGATCGCGGCAATGGACCGTTACACGTACTAACCGAAAGGGGCCTGATGAAGGTTGTAACCGCCGCCGAAATGCGCGAGCTGGACCGCCGTACCATTGAAGAGTACGGCCTGCCTGGCGGCCAGCTGATGGAAACCGCCGGCCTGGGCGTGGCGGTTCACCTGCAGGAGCTGATTTATGACTACGGGCTAGAAGACGGCCGCATCCTTGTTGTGGCCGGGCGCGGAAACAACGGCGGCGACGCCTTTGTGGTGGCTGGGGCGCTCAACCAGTTGCAGTATAATGTCGAGCTTTGGATGACTTGCAGCCCGAACGAGCTGCAGGGCGATGCGCTGGCGCAGTATCAGCGGATGGCTGAGTCGGGCGTGTATATCGAAGAGTTGACCACCGTCGAAGACTGGGATAACATGGATCTGCCCAGCGAGCAGTTTGATCTGATGGTCGACGGCCTGCTCGGCACAGGCGTCAGTGGTCCGGCCCGTGGGGTTCCGGCGCGTGCCATCGAATTTATTAATGAGCGCATTGAAGATGCCTTGGTCGTGGCCATTGATATTCCGTCCGGACTGGATGCGGATACAGGTGACGCGCCGGGCGGAGCTGTGATTGCCGATGTGACGATTACCCTGGCTCAGCCCAAGCAGGGGCTGTTGCGACAGCAGGCGGTTGAATATGTCGGCCGTGTGGAAGTGGTCGATATCGGCGTGCCGGATGAGTATGTCGAGCAGACGCGCGGGGAGGTTGCCGTAGAATTTATCAGTGCCTCGGATACGATGCTGATGTCGCCGATGCGGCGCGCCCGCAACTCTCATAAAGGAGACTACGGCCACGTTCTTTTGGTTGGCGGAAGTCTCGGCTTTTCCGGTGCCATTACGATGGCCGCCCGTGCCGCCCTGCGATCGGGCGCGGGTCTGGTGACGGTGTATGTGCCGCAGGATGTCCATGCGATCGTGGCAATGGCTGTGCCGGAGGCGATGGTTTTTCCGATGCCGGAGCTGCCGGATGCGACGGATCAGCTTATGACCGATTGGCGCATTAATGATTTTGATGCGGTGCTGGTTGGGCCGGGACTGGGCCGCACGGCGGAAAGCTCCAGGCTGGTGTCGCACTTGCTGAAAATATCACGGGTTCCGGTCGTGTTGGATGCAGACGCGGTGGCTGTGATGGCAGGCCGTGCCGAGGAGGTCGCAAAAGCCGGTTGTCCGGTAATTATCACTCCGCATCCGGGCGAATGTTCTTTGCTGCTCGATTGCTCGCCGGCGGATGTTCAGGCCGATCGTCGCAAGGCCGCGCTGGAAACGGCGAGTCTCACTAATTCTGTGACTGTGCTTAAAGGGGCGGGGACGATTGTGGCGGTACCGGAAGGCGCGCTGGCAATTGCGATGACGGGGAATCCCGGCATGGCGAAAGGCGGTTCCGGGGATGTGCTGGCCGGATTGTTGGTCGGGATGATTCCGCAGATTCCGGATGTGTACAGTGCGACCTGTCTGGCCGTTTACTTGCATGGCTGTGCGGGCGATTTCGCATCGATGGAGAACTCTCAAATGGGCATGACGGCGATGGATATCGTCGATCAGCTCCCTAATGTATTTCACTCATTGAAGGCTAGGTAATTGATGGATGCCGGATTATATATTGTAGGAACCCCGATCGGAAACCTGGGCGATATTTCGCCGCGTGCGGTGGAGGCGTTGGGTGAGGCGGATCTGATTATTGCCGAGGACACGCGGCAGACCCGTAAGCTGCTGACTCATTTTGAGCTGCGCACGGAAATGATGAGCTGTCATAAGTTCAACGAGGCCGCGCGGCTCGAGGGAATCATTTCTCGCATTCAGAGCGGCCAGGCCGTTGTGCAGGTTAGTGATTCCGGCATGCCGACGATTTCCGATCCGGGCGCACGTATGGTGGCAGCCTGCCGCGAGGCCGGACTCATGGTGACCGCAATTCCGGGGCCGACGGCTGTGACGACGGCGGTGGCGCTGAGCGGCTACGGCGAGCACGGATTCGCGTTTATCGGTTTTCCGCCGCGCAAGCCGGGCAAGATCCGTAAACTGCTGCGTCAGTGGCAGGAAGTGGAGTTGCCGGTGGTCTTGTACGAGTCGCCGTATCGAGTGCTGAAATTGATCGGTTTTGTGGAAGAGGTGTTCGGCCCGGAACAAGAGGTGTTTTTTGTCCGCGAGCTGACGAAAAAGTTTGAGGAGATGCACACGGGCACTGCCGAAGAGTTGCGTGCGGCCTATGACGGACGCGAGGTTAAGGGCGAATGCGTGATTGTGATTTCTCCTGACCGTTTTGTGGATGATAGGAATTGATATTGAATCCGGCGATGCTATCATTTTGATCCTCATTAATGAATTAAATGGATTTTGAACCTATGAGTGGCGAAAACGAAAAGACCGAAGGCTTGTATGCTTGCCTGGATGCTGAACAGTGTTTTGTGCGCGTGCTTGGACGCGGTTCCTTTAAGGTTAGTTCTAACCTGAAGACATTTCTTGAGCAGTCCGTAGATGAAAAGGGCGTCAAGTCCGTGTTGATCGATCTTCGTGAATGCGTGGGCATGGACAGCACGTTTATGGGCGTCCTGGCCGGTCTGTCGGGCCGTTTGGCAAAAAAAGGCGCGCAAGTTCTGCTGGTGAATCTGGATAAGAAAAACCTTCAGCTCCTGCAGACGCTCGGCATTGATAAGGTTCTCAAATACCAGACGATTGAAGAGGCGGAAGCTCGGTGCGTTTGCGGCAAAAACGCTTCTGCAGTGGATCTGAGTGAGCCGGAAGAGGATCAGCTGGGAACAGCCGAAACGATGCTGAAGGCGCATCAGGTGCTGGCAGACTTGAGCGAGGAGAATGTTGGCCGCTTTAAGAGCGTCATCAGTTTTCTTGAACAGGATGTCCGCAAGTTGAAGGAATAGTCGGCGCCATGAAGGAAAGCCTGTTGGTTTGGATTTTTTGGGTTTTCTTTCCCCTCATGCAGGGGATTTTGATTTATGGGCTGTATCGTAGCTCCCGGCAATCACGCGAACTGCGCGTAACGCGCGACAACCTCGTTCAGCAGCGCAATACCACCTTCGGCTTCATCCATGACATGGGTGAGGTTTTCACTGACTCTCTTGATGTCAATATTCAGGGCATGCTGGACAAAGCCCTTTTCTATGCAACTCGCACCTGTAATGCCCGTGCGGCGGCCGTTTACCTGCTGGATCAGGATCACGAAAAACTCGAGGCCCGTGCCATTGCCGGCATTTTCCCTCCGCTTCATGAGGGTGTGGCTCTGGAGCCGGGCAGTGTGACCAGCCGCTCCAGTGTGATTGACAAAATGGTGCGTGAAAACCGGTTTGAGTTCGGTGAGGGCCTGATCGGTGAAGCCGCGATCCGCGGTGCGGCGTTGCTGATTGAGGATGCGGAACTGGATGACCGGGTTCCGAAGCACAAAACTGATTTCTTGAAAATCCTGTCGATGGTTCTGGTGCCGATGCGGTTCGGGCGCAGCGTGGTCGGTGTCGTGGTTGTGGTCAATCGCGCCGATGGTCAGCCGTTTACGCAGACCGACGCAAACCTCTTGCAGTCACTGGCTGACCAGTCAGCGGTTCCGCTGCACTACGCCGGACTGAGTAAGCTGGTCGAAGAGAAGAAGCAGATGGACCGCGATATGCGCGTTGCGCATGAAATTCAATGCCTGCTTTTGCCGCAGCAACTGCCGGAGCTTGATGACTTCGGCGTGGCGGCTTTTAACCACCCGGCGATGGCGATTGGCGGGGATTATTATGACTTTATTCACATTGATAAAGATCACTTAGGCTTTGCCATTGCGGATGTATCCGGCAAAGGGATTGGCGGCGCCATGATTATGTCGTCTTGCCGAAGCTTTGTGCGGGCTTTGGCCCCGGCTTATTACAGTCCGGCCGGCATGCTGCGTCAGCTTAACCGTCGTCTGTCAGGGGATCTGACGGAAGATATGTTCGTGAGCATGCTCTATATGATTTTGAATCTTAAGACGCGCCGCCTGCTGGTAGCGCGCGCTGGACACGAGCGCCCCATCCTGAATCGCGGGGGGGCGAATTGCCTGATGGATGGAGACGGAATTGCGATCGGGCTGACCGACGCGGAAGTTTTCGATTCCTTGATCTCTGATGCTGAGTATCAGCTGGAAGCCGGCGATATGGTTGTAGCTTATACGGATGGTATCACCGAGGCGATGGATGAAGAGGATGATGAGTGGGGGGTTGAAAACCTGCAGCAGGCCGTTTCCGATATGGCCGTTCAGGGTACGACCGCGATGATTGCTGAGACCCGCCAGCGCATTCTTAATCACATTGGCGCCCGTGCTCAGTATGACGATATGACCATCGTTTCCTTCCGCGTCAAATAAAGACGCCCGTTTCCGCTTTTTTCTGCCCGTTTGCATGAACGCCTCTGGCATTGACTTGTCTTTATCAATCCGTATGTTGTTGGGCTTACTATTTTTGAAGGAGAGAGGTTCTTATGAGCACAGAGAAGAGTACAGAAAAAGAATCCATGAAGAAAACCGTTTTGGAAGAGCAGCTGGAGCACGAAATCGAAGAACAGCTGGAGCATGAAGGCGAAGAGCCCGCTCCGACAGCTGAAGAGGTTGTTGAAGAGGAAGAGCCGCTGAAGCTGCAGTTCATGCGCCTGCAGGCGGATTTCGACAATTACCGCAAGCGCGTCGCCCGTGAGCGCACAGAACTCTACACCCGCGCCAATCAGGATCTGATCGAAGAGCTGCTGCCGGTTGTCGACCATTATGAGATGGGCCTTGAAAACGCCGAAAAGCATGAGGCCGAGCAGTCCGTACTTAACGGTTTCAAAATGGTGTATGACCAGATGCAGGGCGTGCTGAAAAAATACAATGTCACGGCTGTTGAGTCGATCGGCAAAGAGTTCGATCCGCACACGCAGGAAGCGGTCAGCCACTTGCCGTCAGCGGAATATGCTGAAAACGTAGTTATGGCCCAGGTGCGCTGTGGCTACATGATCGGCGATAAATTGCTGCGCGCCGCGCAGGTGGTGGTCTCCTCAGGAAACCCGTCCGCATAACCCTTAGGATTTAACGATGGCTAAAAAAGATTACTACGAACTGCTCGGTGTCGAACGCGGTGCTACGCAGGACGAGATTAAAAAGGCGTACCGCAAAAAGGCGGTTAAGTATCACCCCGACAAAAATCCGGGCGATCACGAAGCCGAAGAGAAATTTAAAGAGTGCTCCGAGGCATACGAAATCCTCAGCGACGAATCCAAGCGCCAGCAGTACGACCAGTTCGGTCATGCGGCCTTCGGTCCGGGTGGCGGCGGTGGTGGCCGCGGCGGATTCGGCGGATTCGGTGGCGGTGGATTCGGCGGTGTCGATCTGGAAGAGGCCCTGCGCACTTTCATGGGTGCTTCCGGTGGCGGCGGCTCTATTTTCGACGACTTTTTCGGTGGCGGCGGACGTCGCAGTCAGGGCGGCGCCCAGCGCGGTAACGATCTGCGCTACGATCTCGAAATCGATTTTGAAGAAGCCGTGCTCGGTTCGCAACGCGAACTCAAGGTCACGGTAAACGACACCTGCGAACACTGCACAGGTTCCGGCGCTGAGCCGGGCACGTCCAAGAAAACCTGTGGTACCTGCGGCGGTGCCGGACAGGTAATCGCGGGCGGTGGATTCTTCCAGGTTCGCCAGACCTGCCCGACCTGTTCCGGTACGGGTGAAGTATTTGAAAAACCGTGCGGACAGTGCGGCGGTGCCGGGCTTAAAAAAGCGCGCAAAACCATCAGCCTGAAAATTCCGGCCGGCGTTGAAACCGGATCGCGCCTGCGCGTGAGCGGAAAAGGTGAAGGCGGAACGCGCGGCGGTCCGTCGGGCGACCTCTATATTGTTTTGCACGTTCATGAACACGAGTTCTTCAAGCGTAACGACCTGGATATCTTCTGTGAAATTCCGGTTCCGTTCCATATCGCCGCGCTTGGCGGTGAAATCGAAGTGCCGACCATTCAGGGGCGCGGCAAGCTTAAGATCCCGGCCGGCACGGAAAATGGAAAGATGTTCCGCCTGCGCGGTAAAGGGGTCAAAGATCTTCGCGGCTACCACACCGGGGACCACTTGGTGCAGGTTGTGATTGAGGCCCCGGCCGGCCTCAACAGCAAGCAGAAGAAAAAGCTCAAGGAGCTGGGCGACTTCCTGAAGCCGGCCAACTTCCCGATGAGCAGCAACGTGCGCGAAGTTACGGATCAGTTCTACGACCGTAAAATTGCGCTGGAGCAGGAGCGCGGCTAATGCGTATCCACACTTTCGCCGCGCCGGAAGAATTGCAGCAGGAGCTCTGTACGCTCTCTGCCGAATCTTCGCACCACCTCGCCCGCGTTCTGCGGGTGCAGGTCGGGCAGGCGGTCTCTGTTTTTGACGGACAGGGCCACGGCGCGGACGCGAAGGTGGAATCGGTCTCCAAAAGCTGCGTGGTGCTGCGGATTACTGAACGCTGGCAGCGCGAGCCGCACCGCGTAAAAATCACCCTGATCCAGGCCCTGCCCAAAGGCGCCAAGCTCGATTTGATTCTGCAGAAGGCGGTTGAGCTGGGTTGTTCCGAAATCATCCCGCTGCAGACGCAGAACGCGATCGTCAAACTGAAGGCCAAAGATGCCGGACAGAAACGCGAGCGCTGGGAAAAGATCATTTTGAATGCCGCCGAGCAGTGCGGCACCTGCTGGTTGCCGGAAATCGCGCCGCTTTGTACCGTAAATGAGCTGTTGCCGAAGCTGGCTGAGTATGACCTGACCCTGATCGGGGCACTCGACGAAGAGACCCGCCCGCTTAAAACCGTCCTGCGCGAAGCGGACGAACGCGGCATCAAAAGCGTTGCCGTTCTGATCGGACCCGAAGGCGACTTCACTCCTGAAGAGATGCAGGCCTTTCGCGAAGCCGGCGCAACGGGCGCCAGCTTCGGCACCCAGATTCTGCGCACTGAAACCGCCGCGCTTTTTGCGCTGAGCGCGCTTTCATACGAGTTGTTGTAGTTTTAGCGGACGCCAGCCTTGCTCAGGCAGGGGCTGTAGTGCTTGTCTTTCACTTTGATGTGATCGATGAGCCAGCAGCTTAAGAAATTCATAATCTCAATTGAGAGACACATCTTTCCTGCCAGATAATCGTTTTTGAAGGCGGATATTTTTTTTATGAAGGCGATATGCTCCTCCTGATGGGAGGCAAACTCAGGATAGTTGGCCTCTTTCAGATAGCGCTCTTCGGTTTCAAAGTGTGTTTTTACGTAAACAATTAATCCGCTGATTACCTTATGCAAAACTTCTTTCCCTTTTCCCTGACTCATGGCGGAGTCGAGCTCGTTAATAATGGAAATTAGTTTCTGATGTTTCTGATGTTTCTGATCAAGCTCGCTCACGCCGACGCTCATAGTTTCATTTCATGTGATTCTGCTCATGCTGTTCTCCTTTGAAGTAATTGGAAAGAAAGCTGGACATACCAAAATGCCACCGCCTCGGTATCAACCCCGATGTTGGTTTTTTTCGGGATTATAAGCGGTTAATCGTAGCGTTCTTTTTGTTGTACCAGCTGGCCGCAGGCCGCGGCGATGTCTGTGCCGAGCGAATAGCGCAGGGTGCAATCAAACCCCTCTCCTTTCAGCTGATCGGCGAATGCGCGGCGTTCCGCCTCAGGCGTACCGGTCAGGTCGCAGCCGGGATAGGCGTTGAACGGGATCAGGTTGATGTGTGCGGGAATGTCTCGCAGGTATTCCTCCAGCGCCAGCCGGTCGGCTTCGCCGTCGTTCACTCCTGCCAACATCAGGTATTCGATCATCACCTTGCCGTGCCCGGCAGTCTTCTGCAACGACTCTCGCAGGCGCTTGAGCGGATATTTTTTCGCCATGGGCATCAGCGATTCGCGGATCTCCTGACGGGCGCTGTGCAGGCTTAGCGCCAGATTGATTTTCGGAAAGTGTTCAGTGAAGGCTTCCATGCCGTGCGGAATGCCGACGGTTGAAACCATCAGACGCGAGCCGGCGTAGTTAAAGTAGGAGGGGGCCTGCAGGATTTCCAGCGCCTGAAAAAGGTTTTCCGGATTGAGCAGGGGCTCGCCCATGCCCATGAAGACTACATTGCGGATCGAGCGCTCCTCGGATTTTACTAGCCGGTTGGTGATGGCGACCTGATCGGCGATTTCCGCTGCGGTCAGATTGCGGAGGAATCCCATCTTGCCGGTCGCGCAGAAGCTGCACGAGCACGCGCAACCCACCTGCGACGAGATGCAGAGCGAAGTGCGCCCCGTCTTCGGGCGCAGGATCACGCTTTCGATCAGGTGCCCGTCGTGCGTGCGGAAGATCAGCTTGCTCGCTCCGTCGATCTGGGAGTCGTGCCGCTCCGCCAGCTCCAGTGATTCATACGCGACCTCTTTTGCAAATGCGGCGCGGGCTTTGTCTGGCAAAACCGACAGTGCCTCCGCCGGATCCTGCGCCTTTTTGAACAGCGCATTCAGCAGCAATTTGATCTGGTGCGGATCTACCGCCTCCCGGCTTCGCAGCTTCTCCATTTTCTCGATGTTATACACAGAAATCATATCGCTTTTATAAAGGAAAAGGCCGGTATTGGCCGAACTTTTTCGTGGAATGTTGCCTGTTTTATGCGCGCCCTGCGGTAGGGCGGGGCGTTTCCGTAGCTGTTGCTTGGGTTCGATTGTTTGTGTACCATGTTGTCAGCGTGGGATGCGCTTTTTTTGAATTTATAGTAATGGGCGGTCTAGCTATGGGTAATAAGACATTTAGATTTGTTGTTTTAATGGTTTGTGCATTTGCGTCTTTAGCATGGGCACAACCTCAGATTACAGATACCTACCTTTCTCCAGGAGGGTCGGTGTTCTCGGCGGGTGATGTTATTGCGACCTTTAGCGGGGTTGGAGTCACAATTTCGCAGGGAGATTCATCTTATCAAATCAATGGGCAGAATGTGGAGTTGACGGTCAGCGGAGCCGCGCTCGTCAATGGGGGGGACCCATTCCCGGTGCTGGGGCTTACGGATGGGGACGGATCTGTCTACCTTATATCTAAGCATTTTCCCATGAGTGATGATTTAGAGGTGGGTACGGTAAGTGGCACTCCCCGAGTGCGTGATCTTTCAACGATGTTGGTTCGAACTCGTGACGCTACTGCCAATAATCACTTGGCTGCCTATTTTAAATCTTCAGTAAGCCTCGTAGCGTCGGGGGTTGGAGATCGGGTTGTCTCCGCACGTTTTAATCTATTTGTCGACAGCGGGAATAGTGCAGTAGCGGGTCAGTTGGCACTTTTCGGACTGAAGGATAACGCGTGGGATGAATCTTCCCTGACTTATGAGAATCGGCCCTATACCGCTGCCACTCCGGTCGACGGGGATGTGCTGGACGCTGCTTTAAGCTATAACTTCGGTGCAGTGGCTGTTACGACGAATGTTGGGGAAAAAGTGAGCTTTGATTTATCAGCTATGGCTGAATTAAATGGCGACCTAAGCTTCCTGTTGTTGAGTAATGATGAGACAACTGTCCGCCATTATGTTGCTTCTAGTGAAGCGTCTGACACGGCGTTGCAGCCGTTCATTTCGGTCAGTTACACAACCGACACTCTTGTCGGGGTTGTTGACGACAGTTTGACTGTCAAAGAAGGCGGGATCAGTTTGTTAAGCCCGGTCAGGCTTATGGCTAACGACAGCCTTTTTGCCCCCTCTGCGGTTAATGGGATTGAATCAGTGAATGGTACCGCGTGGGCCTCTTTGCCGGACTCGACTCATGACGCGTTTATTGGCAGGTTCGGCTATAAGCAAGTGTCTGGTCTTCATGGAACGCTGTATTTGCGGGAGACGGGTCTGGCGTACTATGAACATGGTGGAAGCAATATAGAGGTGAATACGGCCGATACGTTCACCTATGCCATTTATAATGACGAGTTCGTATCTGCCTCGGGATCGGTAACGGTCAATTTGACGCCGGGTAATCAGGCGCCTGTGCTCACGTTGGGTGAAAAGAACTTCATTCCCGGCAGCGCCGCTGCTGCGGAAGGGGATATTGCCGCCACTTTCTCCGTAAGCGATCCGGATGGTGATGCTACGCAGGTTTATTGGCTGAGTGTTGACGGTATTGCCCCGACCAACAGCAGCGGGAATGCTTATTACACGTTGGATCGTGAGGCTGGGGCGGTGAGGCTTACGGCTGTGGGAGCTGAGGCTGTGAATGCGTTGGAAGATTTGCCGCCGGTTTCTCTGGGGGCTTATGACAGCGCATCTGATCGGAAATCCTGTTTTAAAACGGTGACTCCTTATGTTGCAAAGGGCGGAGCCTACTACGTTGATAAAGCCAGCGGGGATGACAGCAATGATGGTCTCAGCCTGGTTACGGCTTTTGCCAGTGTTGAGGCGGCTCTGTCTTTGGTTGTTCCTGATGACACGATATTCATTGTCGGCGAATATTCGGCTCCGGATTTCAATGAAAGCTATGCTTATGATGGAACTGTAACAGATCCTTATATCTGGCGTAACGCTGTTACCACCATCAAGGTCCGCAAGGTTCATGGCGAGCCTGGGGCTCCTATCACACTCAAGGCATGGGATGATCAGACCATTGTTAAAACGGATGATACGGCCGGTATTTTGGTCGATCAATGCAGTCATATTCGAGTTATAGGTTTTGAGGTTGAGGGTGCGGTGGGGCGTATGAGCGTTACTGCCGCTGACGCCTTGCAGTTTCTTTATCGCGTAGACACGGATCGTGACGGATACGCGCGAGAAAACTACGATAATTTTATCACGAATGACGGAGCCTATGATTACTTTTACCGTGTTCCTTTTGGTAGCACGCCGGAGTATGTTGAGGAGCACTATTCGCAATCGGGGACACTTCCTCTTATTTCCGGATCTCAGCGGCCTGTTTATACGGCTACTCTAGGTATTTTGGCGCGTGGATCCCAGTATGTGGATATCCTCAATAACCACGTTCACCACATTCCGAATACGGGCCTCAGGGCGCAGGCAAGTGAATATGTCAATATCATCGGCAACGAGGTCGATAATACCACCCGCAAGGCCTCTGTCGGCACGATGGGCATCGTAGCGCGCGAAACCACGCATAACATTCCTGTTTTGGAAGACAGCAGTAACCTTTACAAAATCGTTATCGCTAATAACCGGGTGCACCACATCTACAATGAGGTGTATTCTTGGGTGCCGACTAAAACATTCATATGGCCTCACCTGGATGAGGGCAAGGGCATCTCGCTAGAGTGGCAGACTGATACGAATTGGGTTGCGGAGGCGGCAACAGGCCGAATCTTGATGGCCAATAATGTCACCTATTTGAACGCGCTGTCAGGGGTTAATTGTCACGCGACGGACCGTGTGGACATGTTGCATAATATCAGTTTTTTGAACTCTCTTTATGGAACCGTTTTTGAGTTGGAGAGCGGCCCTAATATCGGGATTACCCATGAGGCGGATGTTATGGGTGGACCGGACCTTGGAACGGACGTGAGGTGCTGGAATAACATATCTGTGATTGATGGGTCTTTTAATGGACTTGCCTTGCGCGTGAACGTTGTGAGCCAAAGGGTTGCGCCTGGGTTTGTTGTATACGACGGCGGCGGCAATTTGGTTTGGGAGTATCAGGGCGGTGAGGTCAGGAAAAGCGAAGAAAATGTAGCAGATGGATTATTCCTTGCTGATGCAGACCCGCTGTTTCTGGACCCGGAAAATTATGATTTCCGCATTCCGAGTAACTCGCCAGGAATAGATGCAGCATTGCCGCTGACAAACGGGTGGAATCTTCCGAATTTCGTGGGGAAAGACATTTTGTCAACAGCACGTCCAGTTGCGGACGTTGGCGCACTGGAATACATAGCACCTCTGGTCGGCTATCAGGCGTGGATGCGGGATCAGCTTTCTGATGAGGACTACGGTGCTGGAACGCTTCTGGACCCGCTTGACGATTTTGATGGCGACCAAGTTATCAATATTTTGGAATATGCTTTTGGCACCTCGCCGGATACTGCTGATTCCGCTGTTTATCAGAACCGGGTTCTTGGGTTAACCCCGAATGCGGATGGGACTTATGTATTAAGCTTTGCGCGGTCAGGGAGTGAGCGAATTGACATTCGTTATAGGATTTCAGAGTCGCTCAACTTGACGGAATGGAGCCCTTTGGAGAGTGCTGACTTTGGTATTTCTCAGTCGCAGGATGCATCGACTGTCCGGGAAACATGGGAGAAGTTGACGCCCTGGGATCCGCCGGTGAAAAACGCATTTTACCGGATTGAGATTATTCAGGAATAGTTGGCTTTTAAATGGAGCGGGCCGCCTGAGGCTCGGGTGAGTTTTTCCGGGCACATCTTGTCGTAGCGGTCGCAGTGCCGTTCATGGGGTACGTGCGCGCAGATTTCGTTATGGTGTGCCTCGTGCGCGTTCTATGTGCAGGTGACCGAGTGATAGGAGCGTCATCGGACGCCGGCAGTAACAGAATGTTTTTTCCAAAACATAACGATGCATTAACGTTCAGATAAAAGAACTGGAATCTCCGGCGGGAATTCTGCAAGCTGTGCGTTCCATTTACTACTAGAGAGAATTTTATGCAGACACAGATTATCGCTTTCGCAAACCAGAAGGGCGGCGTGGGTAAGACCACGACGGCCATCAACGCGGCCGCTTGCCTGGCTGAGCTCGGCAAAAAAGTCCTGGTGATCGACCTCGATCCGCAGGCCAACGCAACCAGCGGGCTGGGCGTCGAGCGCGTGATGGGACACAGCATCTACGATGCGCTGCTCGGCGATGTGGCGATCACGGATATCATCAAGCAGACCAGTACCCCGAATCTGGATATCATTCCGTCCGAGCTGGATTTGGCGGGAGCGGAAGTGGACATCGCGCGGCGCGAAAACTACCTGCACTGTATGAAAGAGGTTCTCAAGCCGGTCACCGACGCGGCGGAGTACGACTATATGCTGCTCGATTGCCCGCCCTCGCTTGGCATTCTTTTTATGAACGCGTTGACCGCCGCGCATTCGGTAATCATTCCGATTCAGTGCGAGTACTATGCGTTGGAGGGTCTGAGCGTTATTACCGGCATTATTCAGCAGCTGGCTGAAAACGGCACCAACCCGGAGCTGTCGCTCGAGGGCATCGTGATGACGATGTACGACGCGCGCACAAACCTCTCCCGTCAGGTCGTCCGCGAAGTGAATCAGCATTTTGGTGGCGTGGTGTACGAAACGCTGATCCCGCGCAGTGTGCGTATCAGTGAGGCACCGAGTCATGGCGTGCCGGTGATCGAATACGATCCGAGCTCTTTCAATGCGCTTATGTTCCGTCGTCTCGCTAGAGAGATCAACAAGCGCGTTGCCGCCCGCGGTTAAAGCCGGTTTGGGCCCGGCGACACTTTCACGATTTGCATTTGTGCCTTGAATGTGTCGCTTTCTTTAATTTCTTGTTTTACAGTCCCTGCCGACGGCGCGCTTAATCTGGGTGGCCGCAGTTTGTCTTGTAGCAGGGAGATGAAGAATGCACGTTACGATCGAGCAGTTGATTCCGGCCGTTCCCGGTTGGTGGGTAGTGACGGATCATTCGGACGAAGCCCCGGTGGCCGCGTTCGCATTGACTGAATGGAATGGATCTCGTGAGGTGGTTCCGATGGTCCCGAATAGCCGCGGAGCGCTGCGGATGGCTGCTAATGTTTTTCCGGGCCGCAAAATTGATCTGACGTATGATCCAACGCGCGGGTAGGTCGGCTGCCCGTTAAAAACGATATTTCAGCCCGAACGCAAGTGCATTAGATCCGCCGTTGTCGGCAACCAGGCCCCACGCGTTTGAGCGGTGATGAATCCGCGTGATGAATGATGTGTTCGGGTGCTTCGGCAGGACGAACTCGAGTTCAATCAGCATATAGGCCAGCAGGTGGTCGGTCTGGTCGTTGTTCTGCTCCTCGACTTGAGGGCGCCGCGCCGCATAGGACGGTCCCGTCCCGATGGCGATGCTGGTGTCCAGTTTGTCGTCCCAGTAGAATTTTTCCCAGCGCGCGGCAATCAGGGCATTGAATTCCCAGTGATTTTGCCGGTTAAAATGTCGGACGACTTGCCCTTCAACTTCCAGGCTCGCCAGGTCGCGGTATCGGGCGAGGGTGCGCGAGAGGGCGATCGTGAGGAGGAAGGACCGCTCGAAATCGATTTTCTCAAGGCTATCGACAAAATCATCGACGTTGTTTGAAGTCATGCGTCCGCCGTAGATGCTCAAGGCGTACGGTCGTTCGTGGTTGGGCGAACGCTCTTCGGCCCGGCTTTCGTTGGCGCAAAGCGACAAGGCGCTAAGGGCAATAACGGGGAATATGTTCGGCACTTTTTTTGGCGCGCATAACATTGGGCCTCCCTCGGCTTGGGCCATATGTTGTTCCGTCTCTAAAGTAGCAGATGGATGCCTTTTGACAAGTTCCGCGCAATGCTCGCTACTTTTGGTCGGCTCGGGCCCGAGGTTCGAATAGCTTTGGGATCGACGTTTGCTTTAGGGGTAAAGTGGCGGAGGGTGTGGGATTCGAACCCACGGGACGCAAGCGCCCACACGATTTCGAGTCGTGCGCATTCAACCGGACTCTGCCAACCCTCCGAAGGGAACTTGAATAAAGCGAAGTGTGCGGCTTTGAGCAATATATTTGTTCGTGCGTCAGCGGTGAGGGTGATAGCCTTGCACGACAGGAGGGGGCGATATGGAAGCACATCGTGGGCGCGGAAAATTTTCGGTGAAAGCACGAGTTCGGAGTATTGGGTTTGCGCTGGAGGGGGTGCGGACGCTCATGTTGACACAGTATAACGCCTGGGTGCATTGCGTTGCGATTGTGGCTGTCTGTGGTTTCGGGTTTTGGCTTGAGGTGTCACGAATGGAATGGGCTGTGCTGGTGCTGGCGATGATGGCGGTGCTGTCGGCCGAGGCGTTGAATACGGCGATGGAGTTTCTGGCGGACGCGGTGATTCCAGAGGAGCACCCGGAGGTTAAAAAGGCGAAGGATGTGGCAGCGGGCGGAGTGTTGATTGCGGCGATTGCTTCGGTGATTATTGCAATGCTGATTTTGATGCCGCACCTGATTGCCAGATGCTGGGGTGGCTGATCGTCAGGCGCGCAATTAAGGCTGGTAAAAGAAAAGGCAGAACGAGAGTTCTGCCTTTTTAGTGAGTGTGCCCCGCGGCGGGCAGCCCTTTCTTTTAGCTATTGGACAGTTCGACGAGCTGGTCGAGTTTGGAGAGGGCGGCACCGGAGTCGATAGAGAGGGCGGCCGCCTTGATTCCTTCTTCAATGGTCTCGGCTTTGCCGGCAGAGACGATGGCGAAGGCGGAGTTAAGCAATACGACATCGCGCTTTGGTCCCTGAATTTTTCCGGAGAACAAGTCGCGCACGATCTGTGCGTTTTCGGCCGGCTCGCCGCCGACGAGCTCTCTGATGTCGGCGGTTTTCAGGCCGAATTCTTCGGGGGTGACGGTCATGTTTTCGGTTTTGCCGTCTTTGACGAGTGTGACGGTGCTCGGTGCGCTGATGGAGAGTTCGTCGAGGCCGTCCTGCCCGTGGACAACATAGACATGTTTCATGTCGAGCTCGATACAGGCGTCGGCGACAACCGGAACGAGTTCTTCAGAGAAAACGCCCAGCATGCCGTAGCGCGCGCTCGCCGGGTTGCAGAGCGGGCCGAGAATATTGAAGAGGCTCCAGGCACCGAGTTCGCGTCGCGGTCCGATCACGTTTTTCATGGCGGGGTGCAGGCCGGGTGCGAAGAGGAAGGCGATACCGATTTTTTCGAGGGCCTCTTCCATCTTTTCCGGGCTGTACTGAATGTTGATGCCGAGCTCGGATTGAACGTTGGCGCTGCCGCATTTGCTGGAGACTCCGTATGAGCCGTGCTTGGCGACGGTGACGCCCGCGCCGGCGATAACGAAGGCGGACGATGTGGATATGTTGAAGGTATGCGCGCCGTCGCCGCCGGTGCCGACGATGTCGACCGTGATGGGGTCGGGCGATTTCACCGGGCGCATGTTGTTGCGCATGGCCTGGGCGGCGCCTGCGATGAGGGCCGGGGTGATGCCGGCCATGCGGGTGGCGGCAATGAAGGCGCCGATTTGGGCGTCGGTAGCCTCGCCGTTCATGATTTCTTTGATAGAATTGAAGGCCTCTTTTTGGGAGAGGGTATTGCCTGCAAGTACGGATTTAATGGAATTCTGGATGTGAGTCATGTTGCTCTCTTTTTTTTTAAATTGGGTTGACACGTTTCCTCATTTAGCTAATGTGTCCGCTCTTTGCGTAGAAAACCGTTTAGACAGTGGATACGCATAACATAGAAAAAGAACGGGAATCAAGATGCGATCACAGAGAGGCGTCTTGATCTCGGGTTTTTTGGATAAAATAGAATTTTTATCTGTTTTTTGAGTAAAGAAATAGAGTAGGAGTAAGCGCTACGCTTACTGGGTCGCCATCGAATTTGGATGTGTGGCGTGGTGAAATAGGGGAGCGCGCTTAGGGATTTTGCCCGCGTAGCTCAGTGGTAGAGCACTTCCTTGGTAAGGAAGAGGTCAGCGGTTCAATCCCGCTCGCGGGCTCCATTGTATGTTTAGGGTAATTAGGTAGGAGGATCCTAAAATGGCTAAAGATAAGTTCGAACGGACAAAGCCGCACGTTAACGTGGGCACAATTGGTCACGTTGACCATGGTAAAACAACAACTACTGCTGCAATTACTTGCGTGCAGGGTTCTAAAGGTATGGCTGAGTACATCGCGTATGATGATGTTGCAAAGGCTGACGAATCTCAGGGTCGTCGTGACGCGACAAAGATTATGACTATCTCAACATCTCACGTTGAGTACGAGTCTGACAACCGTCACTACGCTCACGTTGACTGCCCGGGCCACGCCGACTACGTTAAAAACATGATTACTGGTGCTGCTCAGATGGACGGCGCAATTTTGGTTTGTTCTGCAGCTGACGGTCCGATGCCGCAGACTCGTGAGCACATTCTGCTGGCGCGTCAGGTTGGTGTTCCGGCGATCGTTGTGTTCTTGAACAAATGTGACCTGGTTGACGACGAAGAGCTGCTTGAGCTCGTAGAGATGGAAATTCAGGAACTGCTCGAGAAGTATGACTTCCCGGCTGACTGTCCGTTCATCCGCGGTTCTGCTACAGGCGCTATCGCTGATCCGTCTGGTGCGGGTGGTGAGTGCATTCAGGAACTCATGGACGCGCTTGACTCTCACATTCCGGAGCCGGAGCGTATTACGGACCAGGCTTTCCTGATGCCGGTGGAAGACGTATTCTCTATCGAGGGTCGTGGTACAGTTGTAACTGGTCGTGTTGAGCGTGGTGTTATTCACGTTGGTGACAACATCGAGATCGTTGGTCTGAAAGACACTGCGACTACTACATGTACTGGTGTTGAAATGTTCCGTAAGCTCCTCGACGAAGGTCAGGCTGGCGACAACATCGGCGCACTGCTGCGTGGTGTTAAGAAAGAAGACGTTCAGCGTGGTCAGGTTCTTTGTAAGCCGGGCTCTGTTTCTCCGCACACCCAGTTCAAAGGCGAAGTATACGTTCTGTCCAAAGAAGAGGGTGGTCGTCATACTCCGTTCTTCAAAGGTTACCGTCCGCAGTTCTACTTCCGTACAACTGACGTAACTGGTGACATCACACTGCCGGAAGGCGTTGAGATGGTAATGCCGGGTGACAATGTTGCTATGGAAGTTACACTGATCGTTCCGATCGCAATGGAACAGCACATGCGTTTCGCTATCCGTGAGGGTGGTCGTACGGTTGGTGCGGGTCGTGTAACAGAAGTTGTTGCATAACTTTGACCAAGCAAAGAGGGCGGCTCGCTAACGGGCCGCCCTTCAGCTTCGAATAATTCGAGGAATTTACGATGCGTGAAATCATCACATTGGCTTGCCAGGAGTGCAAGCGTCGTAACTATACAACGACGAAAAATAAAAAACTCGCTCAGGGTCGTCTTGAGCTGAAGAAGTACTGTCGCTTCGATCGTAAGCACACAGTACATCGCGAAATTAAGTAATCAATTTTTGCAGGCCAGTAGTTCAATTGGCAGAGCACCGGTCTCCAAAACCGGGTGTTGGGGGTTCGACTCCCTCCTGGCCTGCCAGTTTTTTGCTCTTTAAGGGGTAGTGAAGTGAGTAAAGTTGCAGAAGTTTACAACCGGATCCGTGGTTTCTTTGCAGAAGTCCATGCCGAGATGAAAAAGTGTGCGTGGCCGACGTGGGGTGAACTGCGCGGGTCCACGATTGTTGTGGTTGTGTCTGTGGTGCTGCTTTCTGCCTACATCGGATGTTGTGATCTGGTGCTGAACTGGTCCGTTTTTGACGGGCTGTTGAATATTGCGAAATAATCGCGCGCAACGGGAAGGCTCTATCATGGAAAAGCAGTGGTTTGTGTTACACACACTCTCTGGGCACGAGTACAAGGTGCGCGATAATATTGCGAGTCGTGTTCGCCAGGAAGGCATGGAGGATTATGTCGGCCAGGTGAGTGAAGAAGGCGACTACGTATTGGTTCCCACGGAAGTGGTTTCCGATGTGAAACAGGGAAAGCGCAAGACAACGAAGCGCAAGCTCTTCCCTGGCTACGTCTGGGTCAATTGTGCCCTGTACGACGAAGATAAGAATTTTGTGGAAAAGACCTGGTACTTCATTCAGGAAACACCGTCCGTGATTGGTTTCGTGGGTGGTGAGCGGCCGGCGCCTCTCCGGCAGGATGAAGTGGATGCAATCCGTTGCCAGGTTGAAGATAAGAAAGAGACAGTCGCGCCGAAAGTCCTCTACGAAGTGGGCGAGACTGTCAAAATCAATGACGGGCCGTTTCTCAACTTTAACGGTGTTATTGAAGAAGTGGATCCGGAACGAGGTAAACTCAAGGTTTCGGTTTCTATCTTCGGACGTAACGCTCCGGTAGAGTTGGAATACTGGCAGGTAGAACGTACATAATTTAGGAGATACTGATGGCGAAGAAAGTATCAGGGCTTATTAAGCTCCAGATTCCTGCAGGACAGGCAAACCCGGCACCGCCGGTTGGTCCGGCACTTGGTCAGAAGGGTGTGAACATCATGGACTTCTGCAAAGCCTTCAATGCGGCTACGCAGGACAAAGCCGGAATGATTATTCCGGTCGTGATTACGGTATACGAAGACCGTTCATTCACCTTCATTACTAAGTCCCCGCCCGCTGCCGTGCTGCTGAAAAAAGCTGCAGGAATTGCTAAGGGGTCTGGCGTCCCGAACCGTGACAAAGTAGCGAAAGTTACCCGCGCACAGCTCGAGGAAATCGCGCAGATGAAAATGAACGACTTGAACGCTAACGATGTGGACGCAGCAGTGATGATGATCGCTGGTACGGCTCGCAGCATGGGTATTGAGGTGGAAGGCTAATGGCTAAGCAAGGTAAAAAATATCTGGCAGTCGCAGAGAAGCTCGCAGCTGGTGCTGAGTACTCTGTGGAAGAAGCGATCAGTTTTCTGAAAGATAACCCGACCGCAAACTTTGACGAAACGATGGAAATCGCGTTCCGTATGGGCGTTGATCCGACTAAATCCGACCAGGCTATCCGCTCAACAGTGGCTCTGCCGAACGGTACGGGTAAAGATGTTCGCATCATCGTTTTCGCAACAGGTGAAGCTGCTGAAGCGGCTCGCGCTGCTGGTGCAATGGAAGTCGGTTTCGAAGATCTGATTGCTAAGGTAATGGGCGGCTGGACTGACTTTGACGCTGCAGTTGCAACTCCGGATGCAATGAAAGAAGTGCGCAAAGCGGCTCGTGTCCTCGGTCCGCGTGGTCTGATGCCGAACCCGAAAACGGGTACGGTTACAGCAGACACTGCTTCTGCTGTTAAGCAGCTGCAGGCGGGTCGCGTTGAGTTCCGTATGGATCGTCACGGCAACGTGCTGGTTCCGTTCGGTAAGCGTTCCTTCGAAGTAGCGGCTCTGGCTGAAAACTGCAAAGCGATTATTGAAGCGCTTAACGCGGCTAGACCGGCGGCAGCAAAAGGTACTTACATCAAGCGTTGCACAATCTCGAGCACAATGGGCCCGGGTCTGCAGGTTGTTAACCGCGAATACGCAACGGCACTGTAAAGGGGAGTGATATAATGACTAACAAAAATATCAGACCTGAAAAGCAGGCCATGGCGGCAGAGCTGAAAGATAAGATCTCCGGCTCCCTGTATGTCCTTCTTGCCGACTTTAACGGCTTGGACATGTCTGCTACAAACGACCTGCGCACTCAGCTGCGTGGCGCAGATGCAGAATTTCACATTGTGAAGAATCGCCTCTTCGGCAAAGTTGCTGAAGGGATGGAACTGGGCCTGAATGAGGAAGCTCTGAAGGGTCAGACTGGCATGGTTACCGGTTCCGGTGACGTAGTCGAAGTTGCCAAGATTCTGAAAACGTTCGCGGCCGCTGGTGAAGCGCGCTCCCTCAAGGGTGGTGCCTTCGAAGGCAAATGTCTCTCTGCGAATGATGTGAAGGCTTTGGCCGAACTTCCGCCGAAGGAAGTACTGCAGAGCAAGTTGGTGGGAACACTGGCAGCACCGATGACGAACCTCGTTGGTGTAATGGATCAGAAAGTTGCGAGCCTGGTATATGTACTGGCTGCTGTGCAGCGTAAAAAAGAAGAAGCATAATTTAAATTAAGTAATTGTCTTAGGAGGCTAAAAATGAGCGAAGAAACAAAAGAAATCGTACTCGAAGGTAAAATGGCTGAGTTCGTTGATTGGGTTGAAACTATCTCCGTACTCGAGCTGTCTCAGCTGGTTGAAGCTCTGGAAGATCGTCTGGGCGTAACTGCTGCTGCTCCGGCTGTAGCTGTTGCTGCTGCTCCGGCTGCTGGCGGTGCAGAAGCTGCTGCTGAGAAAACTGAATTTGACGTAGTTCTGGTTGCTGCTGGCGACAAAAAAATCCAGGTGATCAAAGAGCTGCGTGCTATCACTGGCCTGGGTCTGAAAGAAGCTAAAGCCCTGGTTGACGGCGCTCCGGCACCGGTCAAAGAAGGCGCGTCCAAAGACGAAGCTGAAGACATCAAGTCTAAGCTCGAAGCTGTTGGCGCAAGCATCGAAGTTAAATAAGTTACTGTTCCAAACGGAACCACTTATTGACAATAGAACGTGGCGGTATTGACCGTCTTCGCACCCCTTATTGCAAGGGGTGCGATGTTTTCTTTTTTACTGAAACCTATAATTACCTATAGGGGGCGCGATGGCTGAAAGAACAAACTTTGGTAAGCTCTCCGATGTTATTGATGCACCGGATCTGGTTGAAATCCAGCTGAAGTCTTACGTTGAATTTTTGCAGTTGGATCTCGATCCGAATAAACGTAAGGACGTGGGACTCCAAGCAGTCCTGAAAGAGTCATTCCCAGTAGAGAGCTACGATGGACAGATCGTTCTCGATTTCGTGAAGTACGAAATCGAAGAGCCTAAGCTCAACTACATTGAATCGATGCGCGAAGGTGAAACCTACGCTGCGCCGCTTTACATCACTTTCCGTCTGAAAGAGGGCGAAGAAACTCGCGAAGACACGTTGTACATGGGCGAAATTCCGCTGATGTCCCCGCGTGGTAGCTTCGTAATTAATGGGGCTGAACGCATTATCGTCAGCCAGTTGCATCGTTCACCGGGTCTGTGCTTTGAATCCACAGTGCACCAGAACGGTTCTTTGCTGCATTCATTCCGTATCATCCCGGACCGCGGTTCTTGGGTGGAAGTGCAGTTCGATGCGTACGAATTGCTTTATGTATACCTCGACCGTAAGAGACGGCGTAGAAAATTCCTGATCTCCACTTTCCTTCGCGCCCTTGGTTATGGAGCTGATAAGGAAATCCTCGAGCTGTTCTACGAACTGAAAACACTCAAGCTCACTAAGAGCCTTAAAGAGGATGCCCTTGAGCACCTCGCCCTCGAACACGATGTGGTGGACGCAGACGAGCAGACGGTGATCGGCCGTAAATATGAATACCTCTCCATGGATATGGTTGAGCGTATGAAAATGGCCGGCTACAAAGCCGTTGAGGTTGTTGACGTTTCCAGCGACGAAGGTCTGATGCTCAAATCTATTGAGAAAGACACAACGCGCACCGTTGACGAAGCGCTCAAAGAACTCTACACAAAACTGCGCCCGGGCGATCCGCCCACCGCGGCATCTGCACGCCAGCTGCTCAAGCGTCTGTTCTTCGATCCGGCACGCTTCAATCTGAGCCGTGTTGGTCGTTACAAAATCGAGCAGAAGCTGGGCGTTAAAGTTGACTCTCTCGCGCTGACGAAAGAGGACATCGTTGCAGGTACGCAGTACCTCGTTAAAGTGCGCATGGGCGAAGGTATCCTCGACGATATCGACCACCTCGGCAGCCGTCGTATTCGTACGGTTGGTGAGTTGTTGGAAGGTCAGTGTCGTGTAGGTTTGGCACGTATTCAGCGTCTCGTTAAAGAGCGTATGACTATTTTTGATGCGACCGTTGATAAACTGACGCCGCAGCGCCTGATCAACCCGAAAGCACTGTCTGCAGTGATCAAGGACTTCTTTGGCCGCTCTCAGCTGTCTCAGTTCATGGACCAGACCAACCCGCTGTCTGAGCTGACGCACAAGCGTCGTCTCTCCGCACTGGGTCCGGGTGGTTTGAACCGTGACCGCGCCGGCTTCGAAGTTCGAGACGTACACAGCTCGCACTACGGCCGTATCTGTCCGATCGAAACACCTGAGGGTCCGAACATTGGTTTGATCTCCTCTCTGTCTCTGTTTGCCCGCGTTAATGACTACGGCTTCATCGAAGCTCCGTACCGTAAGGTTAACAAAGGCGTTGTTTCTGATCAGGTTGACTGGCTGGTGGCTGACCGCGAAGAGAACTTCGTGATCGCACAGGCGAATGCTCCGCTGAAAGAAGATGGCCATTTTGCCAATGACCTGGTGATGATCCGTCACCGCGGCGACTTCCGAGAGCAGGCACCTGAAACGATTGACTACATGGACGTATCGCCGAAACAGGTTGTATCTGTGGCTGCGAACTTGATTCCGTTCCTTGAGCACGACGACGCGAACCGCGCATTGATGGGTTCGAACATGCAACGTCAGGCCGTTCCGCTGCTGAAAGCTGAGCGTCCGGTTGTAGGTACAGGTGCTGAAGGTCAGATCGCCCGCGATTCCCGCGTGATGCAGATCGCGACGGATGCCGGTAAGATTGCATACGTTTCCGCAACTCATATCGTGGTTTCTAAAGACGGCAAGATGCCGACGAAATCCACGCCTGAAAAAGATTATCAGGAATACGATCTGGTTAAATTCATGCGTTCAAACGCAGGTACCTGCCTGACGCAGAAGCCGATCGTTAAACTGGGCGAAGAGATCAAAGCCGGCCAGGTGCTGGCGGACGGTCCGGCAACGGATCAGGGCGAACTCGCACTCGGTCGTAACGTACTCGTGGCCTTCATGCCGTGGAAAGGTTACAACTTCGAGGATGCGATCCTGATCAACGAGAAGCTCGTGCGTGAAGACGTCTACACGTCTATCCACGTAGAAGACTTCGAGTGCGGTGCTCGTGACACGAAACTCGGCCCGGAAGAAATTACACGCGACATCCCGAACGTTGGCGAGGAAGCGCTGAAGAACCTGACGCACGAAGGTATTGTGCGTATTGGTACGGAAGTGAAGCCGGGCGACATTCTGGTCGGTAAAATCACGCCGAAGTCCGAAACGGAGCTGGCTCCGGAAGAGCGCCTGCTGCGCGCGATCTTCGGTGAAAAAGCGGCTGACGTTCGCGACACGTCTCTGCGTGTGCCGTCTGGTACGCACGGTATCGTGATGGACGTGAAGGTTTCTTCTAAGAACGAATTCAAACGCGCGAAAGCGGCTTCTACACCGGCCATTGCCGGCGGCGATCCGAAGAAGGCGAAGAAGGAAATCGAGTCCAAGTACGAAGGTACGATCAACGAAATTCAGGAAAGCCTGACAGAAGCACTGTCTAACGTGCTGCTGGGTGAAAAGATTCCGCTGGATGTTGTGAACATTGCAACAGGCGAGATCATCATCCCGGCGAACCGTAAGATCACGAAGACGCTGTTGCGCAAATTGGCTGCCGCTCACGAAAACGTTGAAATCGATCCGAGCCCGATTCAGATCAAGATCATGGAAATCATCGACCAGTACCGTGACAAGTTCATGGAAGCGCGCGCAGAGAAAGAGCGTTCGCTGGACCGCGCCGGAAGCGGCGAGGAGCTGGATGCCGGTATCGTGAAACAGGTTAAGGTTTACATCGCTGAGAAGAAGAAACTCTCAGTGGGTGATAAAATGGCCGGTCGTCACGGTAACAAAGGTGTTGTTTCCCGTATTGTGAAAGAAGAGGACATGCCGTTCCTAGCGGATGGTACGCCGGTTGAGATCGTACTGAACCCGTTGGGTGTACCGTCACGTATGAACGTGGGGCAGGTTCTCGAAACGCACCTGGGCTGGGCATGTAAGCGTATGGGCTTCCACGCCGGAACGCCGATTTTCGATGGTATCAGCCATGAGAAGATTCACGACCTGCTGCAGGATGCTGCGGATCAGGGTGGTGACGTTGAGACGGTTTGTGGTGATGGTAAGGCACGTCTGTTTGACGGTCGTACCGGGGATCCGTTCACTCAGCGCGTAACCGTTGGTTACATCTACATGCTGAAGCTGCATCACCTCGTAAGTGAGAAGATTCACGCCCGTGCGGTTGGTCCGTACTCGCTCGTAACGCAGCAGCCGCTGGGTGGTAAAGCCCAGTACGGTGGTCAGCGCTTCGGTGAGATGGAGGTGTGGGCACTTGAGGCTTACGGTGCAGCGCACGCCCTGCAGGAAATTTTGACGGTGAAGTCTGACGACATCTCCGGCCGTACTAAGATCTACGAATCGATCGTTAAGGGTGAGAACACGCTGCATGCGGGTCGCCCGGAATCGTTCAGCGTACTCGTTCGCGAGATGCAGGGTCTTGGCTTGGATGTTCAGGTTCGTAAAGAAGAAGATCTGGAAGACTAACCGGATTCAGGAGGTTTATTGTGGAATCTACACATAACGCTGAAGATATTTTTGGAATCGGCCCGGAGGAAGTAAACGAGACCGTAGCGATTACGCTCGCGTCTCCGGATGCCATTCGTTCTTGGAGTGCCGGTGAGGTTAAAAACCCGGAAACTATTAACTACCGTACGTTCAAGCCGGAAAAAGGCGGCTTGTTCTGTGAGCGCATCTTCGGTCCGACTAAGGACTGGGAGTGTTCCTGCGGTAAGTATAAACGCATTAAGCACAAAGGTGTGATCTGTGACCGATGTGGCGTGGAGGTAACCATCTCCCGCGTCCGTCGTGAGCGTATGGGTCACATCGATCTGGCTGTGCCGGTTTCCCACATCTGGTTCTATAAAACAGCACCGAGCCGCATGGGTCTTATCCTGGATATGACCGCCCGTGAGCTCGAGCGCGTAATTTATTATGAAAACTACATCGTAGTTGACGCAGGCGACACGCCGCTGAAAGAGAAGCAGCTCCTCACGGAAATGGAATACCGTGAAGCGCTGGACGCTTACGGCGACGAGGCGTTCGATGCTCGCATCGGCGCGGGCGCACTGCGCGACCTGATGAAGAAAATCGACCTTCCGGAAATCCTGGAAGGCCTCGAAGACGCATTGGCGAAAACTCGCAGCAAGCAGACGCGTAAAAAACTCGTTAAGCAGATGAAGGTCGTAAACGGCCTGCTGCTGAGCCAGACGCGTCCGGAATGGATGATCATGGAAGTGCTGCCGGTAATTCCGCCGGATCTGCGCCCGCTGGTACCGTTGGAAGGCGGCCGTTTCGCGACGTCCGACTTGAACGACCTGTACCGCCGCGTGATCAACCGTAACAACCGTTTGAAAAACCTGCTGGCCCTCAAAACGCCGGAAGTGATTATCCGAAACGAAAAACGCATGCTGCAGCAGTCTGTAGACGCGTTGTTCGATAACGGTCGTCATGGTCGTCCGGTTGTTGGTTCCGGTAACCGTCCGCTGAAATCGCTGAGCGACATGCTTCGCGGTAAACAGGGTCGTTTCCGTCAGAACTTGCTAGGTAAACGTGTGGATTATTCTGGTCGTTCCGTGATCGTTGTCGGTCCGGAGCTGAAACTGCACCAGTGCGGTCTGCCGAAGAAAATGGCTTTGATTCTTTTCGAACCGTTCATCATCCGTCGCTTGAAAGAGCGCGGCCATGCACACACGGTTCGTAGCGCGAAACGCATGATCGAGCGCGAAGAAGACATCGTATGGGATATCCTCGACGAAGTGACACGTGGTCACACGGTGATGTTGAACCGTGCGCCGACGCTGCACCGTCTGTCCATTCAGTCTTTCGAGCCGATCCTGATTGAAGGTGAAGCGATCCAGCTGCACCCGCTCGTATGTTCTGCGTACAACGCCGACTTCGACGGTGACCAGATGGCTGTACACGTTCCGCTGTCCGTTGAGGCACAGCTGGAGTCACGTGCGCTGATGCTCGCATCTAACAACATCTTCTCGCCGGCATCCGGTAAGCCGATCACGACGCCGTCTCAGGATATTACGCTGGGTTGTTACTTCATCACCTGCGAATCCCCGAGCCGCCGTAACGGAACTGCGAAAGAGGAGCGCCTGCCGCTGTTCTCCGACGCGTTCGAAGTGCACACGGCATTCGAAGAGGGCGCGGTTAAAATTGACCAGCGCATCCGCTTCCGTAATCCGGACCGCAACCGCGACACTATTTATGGTGAAAAAGACGCGACGGTAATCACGACAACTGTCGGCCGTGTATTCTTCAATGAAGTATGGCCGGAAGAACTCGGTTTCGTGAACAAAGTCATCGGCAAAAAAGACCTGGGTAAATTGATTTGGCAGAGCTATCAGCGTGCCGGTCACAAGCGCACGGTTACAATGCTTGACGACCTGAAAGACCTCGGTTTTGAACAGGCGATGCTTGCGGGTATCTCCGTATCTATGGTCGACATGATCATTCCGGAAGGAAAACCGGAAATGATTGCTGAAGCTCGTGATCAGATTCGTGAAGTTGAAGCGCAGTTCGCTAAAGGTATTATTACTGAGGGCGAGCGCTACAATAAGATCATTGACATCTGGACGCACACGAACGAAGAGCTGACAAACGCGATGTTCAAAGTGATCGAGACCAATGGCGGCCTCGACGAGCACAACCCGGTCTTCATGATGTTTGACTCCGGTGCACGTGGTTCTCGTCAGCAGATTCGTCAGTTGGCTGGTATGCGTGGTTTGATGGCCAAGCCGTCCGGTGAGATTATTGAACGTCCGATTATCTCGAACTTCCGCGAAGGTCTGTCCGTACTCGAATACTTCATCTCGACGCACGGTGCACGTAAAGGTCTGGCCGATACCGCACTGAAAACGGCGGACTCCGGTTACATGACGCGTAAGCTGGTTGACGTGGCGCACGATATCATCGTGACGATCGAAGACTGTCAGACGCTGAACGGCATCGACGTGAAGCCGATCTCCGAGGGTGACGACGAGCTCGTAACCTTGGCGCAGCGTTCTATTGGTCGTACAACGGCTGAGGACGTGATCGATCCGCGTACGCACGATCTGATTCTTGCAGCGGGTGAGCTGATCGACGAGGAAACGGCTAAGCGCATCGAAGATGCTGGCATCGAGCTGTTGCGTCTGCGTTCTGCGCTGACGTGTGAAGCGCCGCGCGGTATCTGTGCGAAATGTTACGGCCGCAACCTGGCAACCTCTAAACCGGTTCAGCTGGGTGCTCCGGTCGGTATCATCGCGGCACAGTCCATTGGTGAGCCGGGTACGCAGTTGACGATGCGTACGTTCCACATCGGTGGTACGGCGTCTACGGTTTCTACGCAGAGCAGCTTTACATCGAAAAGCGCCGGTAACGTTAAGTACGAAGGCATTCGTTCGGTTGAAACGGCAGAGGGTTCCATCGTTCTGAATAAGAACGGTAAGGTGATCATTGCTGATGAAACCGGCCGCGAACTGGAAAGCTACCCGATGATGATCGGTGCGACGATCGCAGTGGCAGACGGTAAAAAAGTTGAAGCGGGCTCTGAGTTCGTAACTTGGGATCCGTACTCCATTCCGGTTATCTCCGAGCACACGGGTGTGATCGAGTTCCACGACTTCATCGAAGGCATTACGGTCCGTCAGGAAAAAGACGAGGCGACGGGTGCTCAGGGTATGGTTCTTCTCGAACACAAAGAGGACCTCCACCCGCAGATCGTGGTGAAAGACAAAGCAACTGGCGATGTTCTGGGTTACTACCCGGGTCCGGCCGGCGCGCACGTGATGGTTCAGGAAGGCATGGAAGTTGCCGCAGGTTTGACCCTGGCCAAAACGCCGCGTAAAGCTGCCCGTACAAAAGACATTACCGGTGGTCTGCCGCGTATTGCTGAATTGTTTGAAGCGCGTACGCCGAAAGAGGCTGCCGAGATCGCTAAGATCGAAGGTACCGTTGAGTTCGGTGGTACGGCAAAAGGTAAGCGTCTGCTGATTGTACGCGATCCGGTTACCAACGCGGAAGAGGAACACCTCATTCCGATCGGTAAGCACGTGATTGTTTACCCGGGTGACTACGTTCACAAAGGTCAGCAGCTGACAGAGGGTCCTGTGGTTCCGCAGGAAATTCTGGAAGTGTGTGGTCCGCAGGAACTGCAGGAATATCTGGTGAACGAAGTTCAGTCTGTTTACCAGCTGCAGGGTGTGGAGATTAACGACAAGCACGTGGAAGTGATTGTTCGCCAGATGCTGCGTAAAGTACGCATCACGGAACCGGGTGATACCGAATTCCTGTGGGGTGAGCAGATTGAGAAAACCACGTTTGCTGAAGTCAATCAGAAGGCGATGGAAGAAGGTAAGCGTCCGGCGGAGGCCACTCCGGTACTGCTGGGTATTACGAAAGCATCGCTCGAAACTGAAAGCTTTATTTCAGCAGCATCCTTCCAGGAGACGACACGTATCCTGACTGATGCCGCTACTTTGGGCCGCATAGATACGTTGCGCGGCTTCAAGGAAAACGTAATTCTGGGTAATCTCATTCCGGCCGGTACTGGCTTCCCGATGTACAAAAACATCAAGGTCATCAAGCTGGGAGAAGAGATCTCTGTAGATGAAGCGCTGGGTGAAGACATTCTGGGCGGCGAAGCGCCTGAGGAAATAATCTAATCTTCAGCTTGCATAGGGTGGGGACTCTCAGGTAGTGTCCCCGCTCTTTGTCTGTAAATATAAGGAAAAAATATGCCGACTATTAATCAGTTAGTCCGTAAAGGACGCGTGGCACAGGTTAAGAAAACCAAGTCACCGGCGCTGCAGTCTTGCCCGCAGCGTCGTGGTGTATGTTTGCTCGTAAAGACTATGACGCCGAAAAAGCCGAACTCCGCGTTGCGTAAAGTAGCACGTGTTCGTCTGACGAACGGTTTCGAAGTGACAGCATACATTGGTGGTGAAGGCCACAACCTGCAGGAGCACAGCATGGTGCTGGTGCGCGGCGGTCGAGTAAAAGACTTGCCGGGTGTGCGTTATCACATCGTTCGTGGTGCGCTCGATACTCAGGGTGTTAAGGATCGTAGACAGGGCCGTTCTAAGTACGGTGCTAAACGTCCTAAATAATATAAGGAATTGCTATGGCTAGAAGGCGCAGAGCAGAAAAACGTATGGTGGATCCGGATCCTCGCTTCAACAGCGTGCTGGTTTCCAAAATGATTAACAATGTGATGGAGCGCGGTAAAAAATCTACTGCGGCTGGTATCGTTTACGGCGCAATGGATTTCATTGCAGCGAAAACGGGCGATGACGCACTGGACGTATTCGAGCGCGCTCTTGAAAATGTTAAGCCGAAGCTGGAAGTTAAATCCCGCCGTGTGGGTGGTGCTACATATCAGGTCCCGATGGAAGTTTCCCGTGACCGTCAGGTTGCACTGGCTATGCGTTGGTTGATTGGTTACTCCCAGGGTCGTAAAGGTGTAAAAATGCAGGCAGCCCTCGGTAACGAGCTGCTGGACGCATACAAAGGTCAGGGCGCTGCTGTTAAGAAGCGTGACGACACACACCGTATGGCGCAGGCTAACAAAGCATTCGCACACTACCGTTGGTAATTTAAGTAAGTAGAGAAGATGTCTGTCGTGTCAGAAAAAGCCCATAAAAAGTCGAAAACCCCTGCTAGCGCTCAGCGTGAGGCGGAGGGTCGTCTGTATGCATTGGGCGAGGTGCGTAATATTGGCATTATTGCCCATATTGACGCCGGCAAGACGACTACGACAGAGCGTATTCTTTTCTACTGCGGTCGCGTCCATAAGATCGGGGAAGTTCATGATGGCACTGCCACTATGGACTGGATGGCCCAGGAACAGGAACGCGGCATTACAATTACAAGCGCGGCAACGACTTGTTTCTGGCGTGATCAGCAGATCAACATTATTGATACGCCGGGACATGTTGACTTTACAGTGGAAGTAGAGCGTTCGCTTCGCGTCCTTGATGGCGCAGTGGGCGTTTTCTGCGGTGTAGGCGGCGTGCAGCCCCAGTCCGAGACCGTATGGCGTCAGGCCAATAAATATCATGTCCCCCGTCTTGCCTTCGTCAACAAGATGGATCGTAAAGGGGCGGATTTTTATGACGTGATCGATCAAGTGAGAGATCGCCTGAAAGCCCCGGCGGTGGCTCTGCAGATGCCCATGGGTGCCGAAGAAGATTTTGTCGGAATGATTGACCTTGTTCGCATGAAAGCGATCACGTTCAGTGACGACAAGATGGGTGCCGATGTGGTTGTCGGAGACATCCCGGAAGAGTACGCGGATGAGGCAGAGATGCGACGCGCAGAGATGATCGAGGCGCTGGCCGATGTTGATGAGACCATCCTCGATGTGTACCTGGAGGAGGCTGAAGTGCCGGAGGAAACTCTGGTGGCAGGCATCCGTAGCGCAACTTGCAGCAATCAGCTGGTAGGTGTGCTGTGTGGTACGTCTCTGAAGAATAAAGGTGTTCAGCCGCTGCTGGACGCGGTGGTGGATTATCTCCCGACGCCGGTCGATGTTCCGGCCGTTAAGGGGATTCATCCGAAAACGGAAGCGCTTGAGGAGCGCGAGGCGAGTGACTTCGAACCGTTGAGTTCGTTGGTCTTCAAAATCGCGACCGACCCGTATGTGGGTAAGCTTTCGTTTTGCCGTATCTACTCAGGCATGCTGAAAAAAGGCCAGAACGTCTACAATCCGCGCACGAAAAAGCGTGAGCGCGTTATGCGTTTGATTCGTCTGCATGCGAATGACCGCGAGGATATCGAGGTTCTTCACACGGGCGAGATCGGCGCAATTGTCGGTTTGAAAAATTCGACAACGGGCGACACGTTGTGCTCGGAAGAGGCGCAGATTGCACTGGAGAGTATTACGTTCCCGGACCCGGTGATTTCGATGGCTGTAGAGCCGAAAACAAAAGCGGATAGCGACAACCTGCGGGGAGCCCTGAAGGCGCTGTCGGAAGAGGATCCGACTTTTGTGATTTCCACCGATTCGGAAACGGGTCAGACGCTGATCAGCGGAATGGGCGAGCTTCACCTGGAAATTATTAAAGATCGCGTTCTGCGCGAGTTTAAGGTTCAGGCGAATGCGGGGCGTCCGATGGTTTCGTATCGCGAAAGCGTTTCGGCAGCCGGACGTGCAGGATTTTCTTTTGATAGAGAAATCGGCGGAGCTCGAAACTTCGGCAGAGTTGAGCTCGAAATTTCGCCGAAAAAGCGTGGCGCAGGTAGCGAAATCGTTATCAAGGCGTCCGCAGATGAGATCCCGACAGAGTTTCATGAGGCAGTTCGTCAGGGCATCGAAGATGCGCTGATGACGGGCGTGCTCGGCAACTATCAGGTGGTAGATGTGACCGTTACTGTAACGGCTGGCAGCTACGAACAGGATAGCGCTACCGAAATCGCATATCGCTCCGCTTCCGTAATGGCGTTTCGCCAGGCGGTGGCAGAGGCTGCGCCGGTGCTGCTGGAACCGATCATGGATGTTGAGGTCGAGTCGCCGGAGGAATACCTCGGCGATGTGATGGGTGACATTAACGCAAGACGCGGGCAGATTCGTAAGATTGATGCCCACGGTGATGTACAAATGGTTTCTGCCCTTGTACCGCTCGCTGAGATCTTCGGTTATTCCACCACCCTGAGATCATTAACGAAAGGTCGCGCGAGTTACAGCATGGAGCCGAACTCGTTCGACGTGGTGCCTGAGAACCTCCAGGCGAAAATTTTAAATCAGTACTAACAAGAGAGTAGGACTATGGATACACAGAAAATTCGTATTCGTTTGAAGTCGTATGATCATCGTGCTCTGGATACTTCTTCCAGTGACATCGTAGAGACTGCGAAGCGTACCGGTGCCCGCGTAGCTGGCCCGATTCCGCTGCCGACACGCATTGAGCGTTACACGGTGAACCGCAGCCCGCACGTCAACAAGAAGTCTATGGAGCAGTTCGAGATCCGTACGCACAAGCGCCTGTTGGACATTATTGAGCCGACGGCAAAGACGGTAGATGAGCTGAAAAAGCTGAACCTGCCGGCTGGTGTAGATATTACGATTAAGATCTAGATCAGTAAGTAGAAAAGAGTTAACCCGATCTCGTTGATGTGCCCGTTGGCACCGCTCGTACGCAGGGTTGGGATTTAAGTGTTAAGACCAAATATAGAGAGGTCAGCATGAAGGGTTTGATCGGAAAAAAAGTAGGCATGACTCAGGTCTTCGATGAAGACGGTCGCGTTACTCCGGTTACCGTTATTGAAGCAGGTCCGTGTGTCGTTGTTCAGCAGAAGACTGAAGATAACGACGGTTACAGCGCGGTTCAGCTCGGTTTCGAGGACCAGAAAGAGTCTCGCCTGACTAAGGCTGAAGCAGGCCACTACGCAAAAGCGGGTGTTTCTGCGAAAAAAGAAATTCGCGAATTTCGTGTTCGCGCAACAGAAGAAGCTCCGGAGCTGGGTGCGGAAGTTAACGCATCTGTATTCGATGGTGTTTCTTTTGTAGACATTACTGCGAACTCTAAGGGTCGCGGTTTCCAGGGTGTAGTTAAGCGCTACAACTTCGCCGGTGGTCGTGCATCACACGGTGGTGGTTGGCTGCGTCGTCCTGGTTCTATCGGTATGTGCACATCTCCGGCTCGTGTTATGAAAAACAAGAAGATGCCGGGTCAGATGGGTGCTAAACGCGTAACTACGCAGAATCTGAAAGTTGTTCAGGTTCGCCCGGAAGAGAACCTCATCTTCGTACGCGGCTCTGTGCCGGGTCCGAATGGTGGCATTGTTGTAGTGCGTGAAGCACTCAAGAAGCAGGGAGCGTAACGTCATGAAGTTGACAGTAACTGATATTAACGGAAAAGGTGTCGGCGAGCTGGAACTGAGCGACGAGCTCTTCGTTGCGGAAAAAGGTTCTCAGGCGGCATTTGAAGCTGTTGTTGCTACTCGTGCAGCTGCACGCGCTGGTACGGCTTCAACTAAAACTAAAGGCGAAGTAAAAGCTACTGGTGCGAAACCGTGGAAACAGAAAGGTCTCGGCCGTGCACGTGCCGGTTACCGTTCTTCTCCAGTTTGGCGTGGTGGTGGTGTGGCATTCGGTCCGAAGCCGCGTTCTTACGCTAAGAAAATGAACAAACGCGTGGCTCGCCTCGCATTCGCTAACGCATTCAGCTCCGCAGTAGCTGAAGGTACAGTGAAAGTAATCGACGAGCTGAAGCTCGAAGCCCCGAAAACGAAAGAGTTCGCAGCGGTCCTGAAAAATCTGGAAATCGCTCGTGGCGCTCTGTTCGTGACGGCTGACAAAAACGACAACGCAGTTCTGGCTGCACGCAACATTTCGCGTGTGGAAGTCACAACGGCTGATCTGGTGAACACATACGAGCTGGTTAAATTCCCGCAGATCGTGCTCACTCAGGCTGCTGTTGAGAAACTGGCTGCACGTCTGGCATAACACAGAGAGGGTAATGCAATGAAAAACGCATATGATGTCATTCAGAAAGTTCTGCTGACGGAAAAGGGTATCCGCCTCTCTGAAGAGGAAAACAAGTACTGCTTTAAAGTAGCGCGCGATGCCAACAAGATTGAAATCAAGCAGGCGGTAGAGCAGCTGTTCGGCGTTAAGGTTACATCCGTAAACACGCTGAATCGCAAAGGTAAGATGAAACGCGAACGCACTCCGAACAAGGGTCGTACGGCGGCAATCAAAAAAGCCATCGTGACTCTCAAGGAAGGCGAAAGCATCGAACTGATTTAGGAGACTGAACGATGGGTCTTAAAAAACATAATGCATATACGCCGAGTCGCCGTCACATGGTGTTGTCTGATTTTGCAGACATCACTACGGACAAGCCGGAACGTTCTCTGATCGCTCCGAAAAAGCAGCGCGCTGGTCGTAACAGCTCTGGTCGTGTAACGGTCCGTCACCGTGGTGGTGGTCACAAGCGCCGTTACCGTATCATTGACTTCAAACGCAATAAGCACGGCATTCCGGCTAACGTGGCAACGATCGAATACGATCCGAACCGCTCTGCTCGTATTGCTCTGTTGCACTACGCTGACGGTGAGAAACGTTACATCATCGCTCCGGCGGGTCTGAAAGTGGGCATGAAGCTCAACTCCGGTCCTGAAGCTGAGCCGTCTGTTGGTAACGCGCTTCCGCTGGCAAACATTCCGTTGGGCATGCCGATTCACAATATCGAAATGCGCCCGGGTTGTGGTGGCAAGCTGGTTCGTTCCGCTGGTCAGTCTGCGGTCCTGATGGCTCGTGAAGGTAAATACGCAAACGTGAAACTGCCGTCTGGCGAGATCCGCATGATTGCGGTTGACTGCCTGGCGACCATTGGTTCCGTTGGTAACTCCGAGCACAGCAAGATCGTTATGGGTAAAGCCGGCCGTAAGCGCTGGTTGGGCATCCGCCCGACTGTCCGTGGTGTTGCGATGAACCCGCACGATCACCCGATGGGTGGTGGTGAAGGCCGTACATCCGGTGGTGGTCACCCGGTTTCCCCGTGGGGCAAACTGACTAAAGGTAAGAAGACGCGCGCGAAAGCTAAAGCGTCTAACAAATTCATTGTTCAGCGGAGGAAGTAATCAATGGCACGTTCACTGAAAAAAGGACCGTTTGTTGACGAGAAGCTCTACAAGAAAGTAGACGCCATGAACGAGAGCGGCAAAAAGCGCCCGATCAAAACTTGGTCGCGCCGTTCCATGATCATGCCGGATTTCGTGGGTCACACATTTGCGGTTCACAACGGTAAGGTGTTCGTTAACGTGTTTGTTACTGAGAACATGGTAGGGCATCGCCTCGGCGAATTTGCACCGACCCGTGCGTTCAGAACTCACGGTCTCGCGACGAACAAGTAATTTTTAGAGAAGAATTACTGGATTAAAGATTCGTAATTTGTAAACTGTCCGCCTTTATTTTTCGTCCATGGTGGACACAACACGTTAGAAGGTTGTTATGGAAGTATCTGCAACAGCGAAATATGTGCGCATTGCGCCCTCTAAGGCGAGGGATCTGGCGCGCTCCATTTCAGGACTTGCCGTGGCTGACGCTCTGAAAATTACAGAGTTCAACGCACGGAAGGCCGCGTTTTATCTTGGCAAGACGCTTAAGTCTGCCATCGCAAACGCGGAAAATAACGAGGATCTCGCCGCTGAAGGCCTGTACGTTAAACAGGCCATCATCAACGAAGGTCCGATGATGAAACGGTTCTGGCCGCGCTCTCGCGGTATGGTCAGTCCGGTGAAAAAACGGATGAGCCACATCACGGTCGTGCTGACAGACAGCAAGCCGAAAAAAGGCTAAAGAAGGAGACTGTTTTGGGACAGAAAGTAAATCCAATCGGGTTGCGAGTCGCAGTTAACAAAAACTGGTCTTCACGCTGGTATGCCGACAAAAAAGAGTTCGGTGATCTGCTGCACGAAGACCTCGAGATTCGCAAAGTTGTTAAAACTCGTCTGAAAGACGCATCGGTTTCCGACGTTCTGATTGAACGTAACGGCAGCCGCGCACGTGTTACGGTTAAGACCGCCCGTCCGGGTCTGGTTATTGGTCGTAAAGGTGAAGAGATTGAGCGCTTGCGCGAAACTCTGTGCAAACTGACGGGCAAAGAAGTTTATGTAGAAATTGGTGAAATCAAGAGTCCGGACCTGGACGCTCAGCTGGTTGCAGAGAATATCTGTTCGCAGCTCGAACGCCGTGTGTCTTTCCGTCGTGCCATGAAACGCGCGATCGGTATGGCTATGGATCTTGGCGCAGATGGTATCAAGGTACTGGCAGCGGGTCGTCTCGGCGGCGCGGAACTGTCACGTTCTGAGTGCTATAAGGAAGGTAAAGTTCCGTTGCACACTCTGCGTGCTAACATTGATTACGGCGTGGCGGAAGCACACACTATTGCTGGTCGTATCGGTGTGAAGGTCTGGATCTGCAAAAAAGAAGCCAAGCAGGGAAAGAAGTAGGAGCTGAATTATGCCTTTGATGCCGAAACGTGTAAAACGTAGAAAGGTCCAGAAGGGGAACATGCGCGGTATCGCGCGCGCCGGTAACGAACTGGCGTATGGCTCCTATGGAATTCAAGCCCTGGGTCGTGGTCGTATTACGAACATTCAGATTGAAGCTTGTCGTGTGGCAATTAACCGTACGATGAAGCGTAAAGGTAAACTCTGGATTCGTATCTTCCCTGACAAGCCGGTTACCAAGAAGCCTCTCGAGGTGCGTATGGGTAAAGGTAAGGGTAACGTGGAAAACTGGGTCGCTGTTATTAAGCCGGGTCGTGTTTTGTTTGAAGTAGATGGTGTGGCAGAGTCCATTGCGAAAAAGGGTCTCCGTCTGGCTGCTACGAAACTGCAAATCCGCACGCGCTATATCAGCCGTACAGACAACGCCTAAGGATCTGATATGAAAGTCAAAGATCTCAAAGAGAAAACTGTGGAAGAGCTCAATCAGCAGCTCGAAGAGACACAGAAAGAATTGTTCAACCTTCGTCTGCAGCAGGTAGCGGGTCAGCTCGAGAATTCGTCACGTATTCGTGACCTTCGTCGCACCGTTGCTCGTATCAAAACGCTGCAGAACGAAAAGGAAGCGTAAAAGGGTCAAATTATGATTGAACGCGGTAACAGAAAAACCCGTGACGGTCGTGTGATCACAAAAGGCGGCGACAAAACCATCGGTGTGATGGTTGAGCGCCGTGTGCGTCATGCCCTCTACGGAAAAGAAGTCAAGGTCAGCAAAAAAGTCATGGTTCATGACGAAGAGAACAAGGCAAACATCGGCGACATCGTTCGTGTGATGGAAACGCGCCCGGTCTCTAAAAGCAAATGCTGGCGTCTAGTTGAAATCATTGCGGAAGCTACTAAGTAAAGCACGGGGAATAAACAATGATTGCAGTAGAAAGTCGTTTGAAAGTTGCAGATAACACAGGTGCGCGCTCCGTGCAGTGCATCCGTATTCTCGGTACAAAGCGCAAGTTTGCGCGTGTTGGTGAAGTGATCCGCGTAGCGGTTAAAGAAGCTCAGCCGGACGGTTCGGTCAAAAAAGGCCAGACTGCGCGTGCGGTAATTGTCCGCACCAAAGCTCCGGTTAAGCGTGCAGATGGTTCATACCTCTCCTTTGACCAGAATGCAGCGGTGCTGATCGATGATAATGAGAACCCGCGTGGTACTCGTATCTTCGGCCCAGTCGCCCGTGAGTTGCGTGATAACAACTTCATGAAGCTGGTCTCACTGGCACCTGAAGTACTGTAAAGGGGCAGCAAATGAAGTGTCATATTAAAAAAGGCGATACAGTAGTGGCGATTGCTGGAGACGATAAGGGTAAAACCGGTAAAGTTCTCCAGGTAATCCCGGGCAAAGGAACAGCCGTTGTTGAAGGGCTGAACTTCGTTAAAAAACACATGCGTGCGACTCAGGAAAATCCTCAGGGCGGCATTGTGGAAAAAGAAGCTCCGATGCACGTGTCCAACCTGAAAAAAGCAGAAGCTTAATTAATTTGGAGGTAAGGAACTTATGGTTCCCGCATCAAAAACTAAATATATCGATACTGTAGTACCGGCGCTCAAAGAGACGTTCGGCTACAAGAACCCGATGCAGGTTCCTGCACTCTCAAAAATCGTAGTGAACGTGGCAGTTGGCACGGCCTACGATCGCGACGCCCTTACGGCGGTTGCAGAGGATCTCGGTAAAATCACTGGCCAGAAGCCGGCAATGACTAAAGCGAAGAAGTCAGTTTCTAACTTCCGTCTTCGTGAAGGTATGCCGCTGGGTGCCAAAGTAACGCTGCGCGGTAAACGCATGTACGAATTCATCGATCGTTTGATCGGTATCGCACTGCCGCGTGTACGTGACTTCCGTGGTATTCCGGGTAACTCTTTTGACGGGCAGGGTAACTACACGTTTGGTCTCGACGAGCAGACCATCTTCCCGGAAATCAATCCGGACCATGTCAAGAAAGTACACGGCATGGACATCACATTCGTAACGACGGCTAAATCCGATGCGGAAGGCAAAGAGCTTCTGAAACTGATTGGCATGCCGTTCAAGAAAGAAGATTAAGGAGTGAGCCGTGGCTAGAAAAGCACTGGTAGAAAAGGCTAAACGCACGCCGAAATTCAAAGTGCGCGCTTACAACCGCTGCCGCAGTTGTGGACGCCCGCGCGCTTACATCCGTAAGTTTCAGCTGTGCCGTATTTGTTTCCGTGAACTGGCATCTTCGGGTCGTATCCCGGGTGTAACAAAAGCGAGCTGGTAGGAGTTATTATGAGTTTTTCAGACCCTATTGCAGATATGCTGACCCGTATTCGTAATGCGAATATGGCAGAGAAGAAAACCGTTCAGGTTCCGTACTCTAAAATGAAAGACGCGATTGCTGTAATCCTCAAAAAAGAGGGCTACATCGCGGACTTCGTGACAGAGAACCTGGAAGGCAAGAAAGTTTTGACGTTGTATCTTAAATACCGTGCGGACCGCACCCCGGTTATCCAGGGCCTCAAGCGTGAGAGCAAATGCGGCTGCCGTAAATATGTCGACAGCACAAGCATTCCGCGTGTTCTGGGCGGCATCGGTACTGCGATTTTGACGACGTCAAAAGGTGTAATGTCTGGCAAAGAAGCACGCCAGAGTGGTGTCGGCGGCGAGCTGATCTGCACCATTTGGTAAAATTTACGAGGTACGAGCTATGTCAAGAATTGGTAAAATGCCCGTGGCTGTTCCTGCTGGTGTAACGGTTGCTGTTGAAGGCAAATCCGTTTCCGTCAAGGGTAGCAAAGGCGAGCTGACGTTCGACCTGAAGGGTGGCATCGAGGTGGTTGTCGAGGAAAGCCAGGTAGTGGTTTCCCGCGCGGATGACACGAAAGCGTCTAAATCCATGCACGGTACGACTCGCAGCATCATCAGCAACATGATTGAAGGTGTCGCTAACGGATATCAGAAAGAACTGGAGATTCAGGGTGTAGGTTACAAGGCTCTGCTGAAAGGCAAGTCTATTATCCTGTCACTGGGCTTCTCTCACGAAATCGACTATGTGATTCCGGAAGGTATCTTGGTTGAATGTCCGACACAGACGGATGTTAAGATTAGTGGAATTGATAAACAACTGGTGGGCCAGGTTGCTGCACGCATCCGCTCCTTCTCCCCGGCTGAACCCTACAAAGGTAAGGGTGTACGCTATAAGGGTGAACAGGTCCGTCGCAAAGAAGGTAAGGCTGTAGCGTAATGAAAGTACGTACTAAATCAGACTATCGTAAGCGCAGACACCTGCGTATACGTCGCAAATTGTCCGGTACTGCCGAATGCCCGCGCCTGAACGTATTCTTGTCTAACAAGAAAATCTACGTTCAGATTGTAGACGACGTGGCAGGCGTTACACTCGCGTCCGCAGCTTCCGCTGACGGCAAAAAGAATGCTGAGGAAGCAGCAAACGTTGGCCGCGCGGCCGCTGAAGCTGCCAAAGCTAAAGGCATCACGAAAGTAGTATTCGACCGCGGCGGTTTCGCATTCGGTCAGCGCCTGAAAGCGCTGGCAGATGCAGCCCGTGAAGCGGGTCTCGAATTCTAAAAGGAGTTTGGCTGTGGCTAAAAAAGAATTCAAAAAACGTGAAGAAAAATCGGACGGTCTTGAAGAGCGCGTCGTTCACATTAACCGCAACTCAAAGGTGGTTAAAGGTGGTCGTCGCTTCAGCTTCAGCGCACTCGTAGTAGTGGGCGACCGTGCTGGTAAAATCGGCTTCGGTATGGGCAAAGCAAACGAAGTGGCTGACGCGATCCGTAAAGGTTCCGAGGCGGCTAGGCGCAACATGTCCATGGTTGTTCTGAAAGACACGACTATCCCGCATCAGGTGCAGGAAAACTTCACCGGCGCAACAGTTCTGTTGCGTCCGGCTTCTGAAGGTACCGGTATCATCGCGGGTGGTGCGGTTCGTGCTGTGCTCGAGCTGGCTGGTGTGCGTGACGTACTGGCTAAGTCTCTGGGCAGCAACAACCCGAACAACGTGACGAAAGCAACACTGCGTGCTCTGCAGGCGCTTCGCTCCCGCGAAGATGCCCTGTCCGCTCGTAGCTAATTCAGGGGATTGACTAATGGATTTGCATTCATTGAAAAGCACTGAGGGTTCTACTCACCGTCGCATCCGCCTTGGTCGCGGTCGCGCTTCCGGTAAGGGTAAAACATCCGGTAAAGGTCACAAAGGTTACTACGCTCGTTCCGGTACTCCGATTAAGGCCGGCTTCGAGGGTGGTCAGATGCCGATGTACCGTCGTCTGGGAAAACGTGGTTTCAACAACATCTTCAAGAAAACGTTCGCTCCGGTTAACTTGGTTGACCTGAACCGCTTCGAAGAAGGTAGTGAAATCACTGAGGACCTCCTGCGTCAGGCTGGTCTGGTTAACGGCAATAACGATGGCGTTAAAATCCTCGGCACAGGCAGCATCGACAAGAAACTGACAGTTAAAGTAACTGCGTTCAGCGCTTCTGCTAAATCAGCGATCGAAGCTGTTGGCGGCGTTTGCGAAGTGGTCTAACCGAAAAACAATAATCCCAGGAAACCAAAAACATGTTATCTGCGTTCAGCAATACGTTTAAAATCAAAGAACTGCGTCAGCGAATTATGTTCACTTGTGGGCTGCTCTTCATCTGTCGCTTGATCTCGATTATTCCGACGCCGGGCATCGACGCATCCGCTCTGCGGGCGTTTATGGACAGTATGGCCGCTAAGGCCGGTGGGGGCTTCTTTGGCCTTTACGATCTGTTCAGCGGGGGTGCACTCCGCAACGGCGCGGTTGGTTTCCTGGGTATTATGCCTTACATCAGTGCCTCGATCATCTTCCAGTTGATGACTGCGGTGATCCCGGCACTGGGCCGTTTGGCTCGCGAAGGCGACGCAGGTCGCGCGAAACTGACACAGTATCAGCGTTATGCAACGGTGTTGCTCTGTCTGATTCAGTCTTTCGCAATGGCGAATGCGCTGCTGCATCCGGAACGCCTCGGCATCCCGGGCGGAGCACAGTTTGTCAGCTCTTCTATTACGCCGCTTGGCTTTATCGCTTTGACGATGATCACAATGACAACAGGTACACTGTTGCTGATGTGGCTCGGCGAGCAGATGACTGAGCGCGGTATCGGTAACGGTATCTCCATGATCATTACGGTGAACGTGGTCAGCCGTCTTCCGGGCGCTATTTTCCAATTCGGCAACATGGTTAAGACCGGCCAGTACAATGTGTTCCACATTATCTGCTTCCTGGCCATGATGTTGATTGTTATTGCGGCGGTGGTTGCAATGACGCAGGCTGTGCGCAAGATTCCTGTGCAGTACGCTAAGCGTGTTGTCGGCAACAAGTCGATGGGCGGCGGGAATACATTCATGCCGTTGCGCGTAAACTACTCCGGCGTTATGCCGATCATCTTTGCTCAGGCGATCTTGATGCTGCCGAACCAGGTTCTGCGCTTCATTCCGGGCTACTTTGCCAAGCAGTTTGCGGCTATGTTCGCTGTTGGCTCGCCGGTGTACATGACGGTGTACGGCCTGATGATTCTCTTTTTCTCTTACTTCTGGGTTGCGACACAGTTCAACCCGGTTCAGATCGCTGATGATCTGAAAAAACACGGTGGCTATGTTCCGGGCATTCGTCCGGGTAAGCCGACCGCTGACTATTTGGACTCTACAATGAGCCGCATTACGCTGGCGGGTGCCGTATTCCTGACTATCATCGCGACATTGCCGATGGTGCTGGGCGCCCAGTTCAACGTGCCGTTTACAATCGCATCATTCTTCGGCGGTACAAGCCTGCTGATTATCGTGGGTGTTATGCTGGACACAATGCGCCAGGTTGAATCCCACCTGCTGATGCGTCATTACGACGGCTTCCTGAAAAAAGGCAAACTGCGCTCGCGGAGATAATTAATCATGGAAGCAATTATACTTTTGGGTGCGCCGGGTGCTGGTAAAGGCACACTGGCCGAAAAAATCAAAGCTCGCGCTGAATACATTCACGTGTCCACCGGCGATATGCTGCGTGCGGCCATCCGTAATCAGACGGAAGTCGGCATGCAGGCGAAAGCCTTCATGGATCGTGGGGAGCTGGTTCCGGACGAAGTCATCGTCGGAATCATCAAAGAGCGCCTCTCTGAAGAGGGCGCAGACGCTAAATTTATGTTCGACGGTTTCCCGCGCACGCTGGAACAGGCCAAAGCACTTGACGGCCTGCTGGGTGAGCTGGGTGGAAACCTGACTGATGTGCTGCTGCTGAATGTGGCTCCGGAGGTGGTAGTAGGCCGCCTGACGGGTCGTCGTTCCTGCAAAGCATGCGGCGCAGTTTATCACATCGTCGGTCTGCCGCCGAAAGTTGAAGGTGTCTGCGATGCCTGCGGCGGCGAGCTTTATCAGCGCGATGATGATAAAGAAGAAACAATTTTGAACCGCTTGAGCGTGTTCAATGGATCAACGGCTCCGCTGGTTGAATACTACGAGTCCAAAAACGTTCTTTATAAATTGGATGCAGCGAATACCCCTGACGCAATCGCGGAAGAGGTTATGAATCAGCTGCAGGTATAAGACGATGATCAAGATCAAGACTCCTGAGGAAATCGCGCGTATGCGCGTGGCTGGTCGGATGGTTGCCAAAGTGCGCGATTCTGTAGCAGCCAAGATTGCTCCGGGAGTAACGACGCAGGAGCTGGATGATTACGCTCGCGAACTCATTCGTGAGATGGGCGGAATCGGAAGCTTCTACGGATATCATGGTTATCCGGCGCACTTGTGTGTCTCCATTAATGAAGAGGTGGTTCACGGGATTCCCGGGAAACGCATTATTCAGAATGGCGATATTGTGAGTGTCGACCAAGGGGTGACTTACGACGGTTTCGTCGGTGATACTGCGATTACGGTTGCTGTTGGTGATGTGGATGAACGCGCGGTCGAGCTGGTCCGTGTGACAGAAGCGTCGCTGTATGCCGGAATCGAAAAGGCAGTTGAGGGGAATCGTTTGGGTGATGTTTCCCATGCGATTCAGAAAACCGCTGAGGCTGCCGGTTTCAGCGTGGTGCGCAAGTTTGTGGGCCACGGCATCGGGCGGGAGATGCACGAAGATCCTCAAATTCCGAATTTCGGACCTGCGGGACGCGGGCCGATGCTTCGGGCGGGAATGGTGTTGGCGATTGAGCCGATGATCAATCTCGGGGGATTCGGCGTGAAAGTACTGAACGATGGCTGGACTGCAGTCACGAAAGACGGGAAACCGTCGGCTCATTGGGAGCATACGGTGGCTGTAGGAAAGGATAGACCCGAAATCCTTACGCTTTCGGGTGATGAGTAAAAACGAAAACATTTTACTGGACGCAACGTTGCGGGATGTGTTAGACCGTAACGCTTTTCGCGCCGTATTGAAAAACGGGCACGAAATAATTGTGTTTGTACTGGCGCAGGACACAGAGTTGCAGTCCTGCGGTGTTGGTGATTTTGTAAAGGTAGAAATGTCGCCGTTCGATATGTCGAAAGGGCGCATTATTAATAAGATTGGAACTGAACAATGAAAGTTAGGCCGTCAGTTAAGAGAATGTGTGAATCGTGCAAGGTAGTGCGCCGTCAGGGCGTTGTTCGTATCATTTGCACCAATCCTCGTCACAAACAGCGGCAGGGATAACCCTAAAGGAGTTAATTATGCCCCGTATTTTAGGTATCGATATTCCCGGTAAGAAGCGTCTCGAGTATGCGCTTCGTTACATCTATGGAATTGGTCCGGCTGTATCCGCTGAAGTTATTGAAAAATGTAAGTTGGATCCGGCAAAAAAAGCAGATGATTTGACAGATGAAGAAGTAAAGGTTCTTTCCGCTACGCTTCAGTCTGAATACGTCATCGAGGGTGACCTGCGTCGTGAGTTCGCAGGCGACATCCGTCGTTTGATCTCTATCGGAAGCTACCGTGGCCTGCGCCACCGTCGTGGCCTGCCGTGCCGTGGTCAGCGTACTAAGACAAACGCCCGTACACGTAAAGGCCGTGCGAAAACGGTTGGCGTGATCAAGGGTAAGGACGCTCGTTCTGCTGCTAAAGTTGCAGCTAAGGCGAAGTAACATTAACTTCTAAATTTGGTAGTAAAATCAATGGCTGAAAAAGAAGTAAAACAGGATGTAGCTGAAGAGAAGCCGGCTTCCGTAGTTTTGACTGCGGCAGACCTGCTGGCTGAAGATGCTGAGCCGATTAAGCGTGTTAAGCTTAAAGGCGCGAAAAGCGTTCCGACTGGTGTCGCCTTCATCAAAGCAACTTTTAATAACACGATCGTTTCCATCACAGACCCGCAGGGTAATGTGGTTTCATGGAGCACGGCTGGTCGTTGCGGATTCAAAGGTTCTCGTAAGAGCACTGCGTTCGCGGCAACTACTGTAGCTCGTGACGCTGCTCGTGGTGCAATTGGTCACGGCATGATGGAAGTGGAAGCTCGCGTTGATGGTCCGGGTGCAGGTCGTGAATCTGCAATCCGCGCACTCCAGGCTGCGGGTCTCACCGTTTCTTGCATCAAGGACACAACAGGCATTCCGCACAACGGTTGCCGTCCGCCGAAGCGTCGTCGCGTATAACGTAGATATATTAACTTAGTGGAAACCATACGGGTCGGTTAACGCCCGGCTCTGGGAGAAAATTGAGATGGCAGGTAGATTAGCACGTTTCGAGATGCCGAAACGCGTCGTTAAAGACGAAGAGGCATCCACAGAAAATTACGGTAAGTTTTTCGCAGAACCTTTTGAGGCCGGTTACGGTCGCACGATCGGTAACTCTCTGCGCCGCGTACTTCTTTCTTCTATTGAAGGCGCAGCAATTACATCCATTAAAATTGAGGGCGCTCCGCACGAGTTCTGCTCTCTGCCGGGTGTAACCGAGGATGTGACCGATATCGTATTGAACCTCAAAGGGGTTTTGATTAAGTCCTACTCACGTGATGTGCGTAAGCTGAAAATCAGCGTACAGGGACAGGGAAATGTGACAGCTGGTGACATCCAGACTGACGACATGACTGAAGTCCTGAACCCGGATCACCACATCGCCACACTCGGCGAAGACGGTGTTTTCGAGGCTGAACTGGAAGTGAAAATCGGTCGTGGTTACTGCCCGGCGGATTTGAACAAGAAAGAGGAACAGGAAATCGGCGTGATTGCGATCGACTCTCTGTTCTCCCCGGTTCGCCGCGTGAAGTATGCTGACGAGCGCACTCGTGTTGGTCGTCGCACGGATTACGACCGTCTGAATGTTGAGATTTGGACGGATGGCCGTGTGTCTCCGGACGAAGCGTTGACTATGTCTGCCGCAATTCTGCGTCACCACCTCGACGTATTCGTGAGCTACGACAAAGATCTGATTGAATTCGAAGAGAGCGAAAAACAGGTTGATATGGAGAAGGAAGAGCTGCGTAAGAAGCTGAATATCTCCGTCAACGAAATTGAGCTGAGCGTTCGTGCTGCAAACTGCCTGAATAACGCAAACATCGTAACGGTGGGCGCGTTGGCAATGAAGACGGAAGCTGAGATGCTCAAATACCGCAACTTCGGTAAGAAATCTTTGAACGAAATTAAGGCAAAACTGATTGAAATGGGTCTGTCGTTGGGTATGACGCTGGATCCGGATCTGCTGAACAACAGCGGAGAGTAAAGGTAGGGATTTATCATGAGACATCGGAAAAACACAGTTAAACTGGGCCGTACGTCTGCACACCGTGATGCAATGCTGGCAAACATGGTTTGCAGCCTGATCACGGAAAAGCGTATCAAAACTACGCTGCCGAAAGCAAAAGCGGCACGTGTGCTGGCTGAAAAAATGGTTACGTTGGGTAAGCGCAACACGCTCGCAACTCGTCGTCTGGCAGTTGCTAAACTGCACCAGAAAGATGCAGTTAAAGAGCTGTTCGACAACGTAGCGCCAGGCTTCGCTTCCCGTAACGGTGGATACACTCGTATCCTCAAGATCGGTCAGCGTTCCAGCGACGGTTCAGAGATGGCATTCCTCGAGTGGGTTGAAGCGGCTGAAGTAGCTGCTGAATCTGCCGAAGCGTAATTGCACCATCGGTGAACGTAAAAAACCCCTGCATTTTGCAGGGGTTTTTTTGTGCCCTTGAAGTATGCTGTCAATCTCCGTAAGTTCGTTAATTCTCAAGTAGGGGGCGAATGAGAGTTCAGACAAAATTTATGCTGGTTTTCGCGGGATATATGATCCTGCTGACACTCTGTGGCGTTGGGCTGTACGAGTATAATCGAGGCGTCCGTCGGGTGGTCACATCCGAGGTTGCCCGTTCGGTCGAATATATAGTCAGTCAGGCTGTTGATTTTCGGTGCGTGCCTTATTATCGCTTTCTGACTCAGTTTCGGAAGTGCAGATATGTTGGCCGACTCGTGGCTGGTGATACAAGCGAGCGTGGAGTTGCTGATATCGCCTCGGCTATTGATTGTTACGATATCGATGCCATTAGCTTTTTTAATAGCGATTTCGAGCGAACATTCCGAAAGGCCCGTGAGGGCGTCGCGCAGCCGGATCGATTTCCTGTTCCCGCTTCATTGTCTGGGCAGGTGTTCGCCGCGCAGGATGAGCTTCATTTCTTCATGAAGCATGCCGGGCAGTTGCTCGAAGTTTGCGCGGTGGCTGTGCGCGATCCTGCTTCTCGTATTTTGGGATATATCGCGGTTACTCGGGTATGGGACGATTCGCTGTTGATGCGTATGGATTTGGCCGGTACGCGCAATGTTGTCTTCCGGTTGTCGGAGTCCGGGGATGTTGCTGATCATTCTTCTCAGGGCGTAGTGGCGCATAGAGACCTCAAGGATTGGGCGGGCCGTACGGTGGCGCATCTGCATGCCCGCTACGAGTCGCCGCTGAATGGGTTGCATAAGTTGCAGGAACAGGAGGCGCTGCTTCAGGTTGTTTTCCCGGGCAGCTTTGCGGTCCTGCTGATCCTTTGTCTTTTGTTCTGGGTTATTTGGCCGCTTCGCCGTCTGGAAAGCGCATTGGCGGCCGGCAATGCGGTCTCCTTGAAAGGGTTGGGCGGCCGGAGGAACGAGTTCGGCAAAATGGCGACCCTGATCGGCCGGTTCTTTGAGCAGAATAAAGAGCTTGAGACGGCAAGGGATGCCGCGATGAGTGCAAGTCGGGCCAAGAGCGGGTTCCTTGCGGCGATGAGCCACGAAATCCGCACTCCGATGAATAGTTTGATGGGCATGATTGACTTGCTGAAGCGAGGTCAGGTTGGCGAGGAGCAGGAACGGCTGATTGGGATCATGGATCGATCCTGTGAGAGCTTGCTGACCATTATTAATGAGATTCTGGACTTTTCCAGGATTGAGGCCGGTAAGCTCAATCTTAACCCCGAGGAGTTTAATCTGTATCAGTTGGCTGAAGACCTTGAGCTGGCTGCGTTTCAGTTGCGCGGGGATAAGCCGGTTGATATTGATCTCTTTATTGATTCCGAACTTCCGCGCTGGCTTGTGGGTGACGAGGTCCGCATTCGTCAGGTGTTTCTGAACCTGATCAGTAACGCGGTCAAATTCACGGAAGAAGGGCGCGTTCAGATTTCTATTATCGTCAAGGGGACCGGTTCCGGTTTTTGTAATGTGGTCCTGATGGTTGCAGATACGGGCATAGGGATTGAGCCTGAGCAATATCCCCGCATCTTTAACAGCTATGCGCAGGCCGTTACGCCGGAGAGTATCATCGCCGGAAGCGGCCTCGGGTTGGCGATTTGCAAGAAGCTGGTTGAGTTAATGGACGGAATCATTGAGGTCGACAGCACCCCGAATGAAGGCTCTGTGTTCAGCGTGGAGTTGAAGCTGCCTGTGGCCCGGCTCGGCACGAAGGAGCTGGCTGTGGCGCCAAGAAGCGGGCCTCTCGACTTAGCGGTCCTTATTGTGGAGGATCAGTCGATGAATGCTCAGGTGTTAGAGGGGATGCTGCTTCAGATCGGATGTCGGGCAGATGTGGCTGAAGATGGCGCGGTAGCCCTTGAAAGGTTGCAGCAGGGTTCGTATGACGTTATTTTTATGGATTGCCATATGCCGGTAATGGATGGTTACGAGTGCACGCGCCGGATTCGGGAGATGGAGAAGTCCACCTCTGTGCATATACCTATTCTTGCCCTGACGGCCGATGCGATGGCCGGTACGCGTGAGCGTTGCCTGAAGGCGGGTATGGATGATTATCTGACAAAGCCGATTCAGCTGGATGGATTGCGTGAAGTCTTGGGCAAATACGCCCCTTAGTCTGTAAGCATAAACTCGACGGTTACTTCTATGGAGCTTTTCTGGATATTTGCCGGCAGTTCCGGCAGGCGAACCGAGCGCGCCGCCTGAAGTGCGGTGTTGTCAATCTGGGCATTACCGGAGGATCTCTCCAGTTCGGCTCGTGAAATAATCCCGTTTTTCTCGATGCGAATGCGTACCAGTGCGCCCCGGCTTTGATAGGTCGCAATGCTGGGCTGCCTCCATGCTGCATACATTTTCGAGCGGATGATCTTGCCGTAGGCGGCTGAAAGGCTGTTGTTGGGTGTTGCTGAAGCTGTCGGGAGTGCGCCCTGCAACGCTTTTGCGATATTTGGCGTCGGTTTAACCGTCGGCTGCTTTTTGGTGTTCGGGTTGCGCACCTTGGTGTCCTGTCGGACAACCTTCTTCGGTTCCCGCTTAGGCTTAGGTTTGGGCTTGGGCTTCGGCTTGGGTTTTGTGATCTGCTTTTTGGGCTCCGGAACCGGCGCGGGTTTGGGGGGCGGCGGAGTCGGGGCCGGGGTTGGCTCGGGCGGCTGTACATTTTCCGGCGGCATCGGCTGCACTTTCTGAACTTGAGGTGTGACCGCGGCGGCACTGACCATTGCGATTTCGATCGTCAGCGGCTCCGGCTTCTTTTTGCGGAAGCTACAGCTTTTCAGCATTGAGCTGATCATTAGCATCAGCAAAACTGCTCCGTGCGCGGAAGCAACCCATTTGGCCGTACGGCTGATCATTTTCCGGCTTCTTCTCCCGCCATCACCAGCGCGGTGCGGGTGATATTGTTATCGTGCAACATCTTCAGCAGGGCCGCAACTTTGCCGTATTTGATTTCGGCGTCTGCGCGCACGTAAACCGTCGCATTCGGTTCCTCCTCGCTCACACGCGCCATCTCTCTCTGCAAGTCGCCCATGGCAATCGGGGTCTCGTCAAAATAGAAGTTACCTTTTGCGTCCAGGCTGATGGAGCGCGACTGCTGGTCCTGCAGATCCTTGGCCTGGCCTTTGGGCAGGTTGATCGGCACGCCCTGTTCAATGAGCGGGAAGGTGATGATGAACGTGATCAGCAGGATGAACGTCAGGTCCATCAGTGGCGTCATGTTGATCTCGCTGATCTGGTTTACAGATGTCAGGCTGGTTTTGCGGCCCATTGGTTTACTCCACGTAATCGCGCTGGATAGCGAAGATCAGTTCCTGGGCAAAATTGTCCGTCTGTACGGCCAGCTGGCGGATCCGGTTTGTCAGCATGTTGTAGCCGACGGCTGAGGGCAGGGCGACCAGCAGGCCGATTACCGTTGTCAAAAGTGCGCCCGCAATACCCGGTGCCACGGCAGAGAGCGTTGCCGATCCGGCAGCTGCCATGCCGCCAAAGGCGTCCATTACGCCCCATACGGTTCCGAGCAGGCCCAGGAAGGGGCAGGCGCTCACTGCGGTGGCCAGCCAGCCCATGTTGTCCTCCATGGAAAGGCACTGGTCTGCTACGCTCGCCTCCGTTGCGCCGCGGATGATCTCCAGCTGCTGGCGTGTCAGCGTCAGCCCGTCAATCTCGCCCGTTCCGCCCTGGAACAGGTCGTTCGGGTCGATGCCTTGCGACTTCAGTTCAACGCCGAAGCCTTTGCATGCGGTTTCATAGACTGCATTGAGCGGTGTTTCCGGGTAGCGGCGGCGCTGAAGGAACAGGCTGAGCGGCCCTGTCTGTTTGCGGAACTCGTTCATGAAATATTCGGCCGCCAATTTTGCGCGGTTCAGTTCCAGGAATTTAGTCACCATCACCGTCCATGCGCCGATTGAGCTGAAGCCCAGCAGTAGCACGATCAGTTTGCCTGGCAGCGAGCTCTCGTTGAACGCATAAAACGCATCGGCCAGCGGCAGGGCCGGCAGAACATCACATAAAATCATATTAACTCCTTCTGTCTTCGGCGGGGTTGTAGAACGGGTGCCGAAGCTGAGCCGAAAAATCTACGGTAAGCACTCGGTAAGCACAATCGTTTTCTTGGTTCTGTGGGCGGTGCGGGGAAAATGAAAAGCCCCGCGGTTGGCAGGGCTTTTGAGCAGAAGGGGTGAGGCGCTTATTTGTCGTCCTCTTTTTCCTCTTTCTCTTCTGTTTTTTTCTCTTCGATCTGCTCGGGCTCGTCGTCTTCTTTGACGGCCTCTTCCATCGCCTTGACGCCCTCTTTCTGGCCGCGTTTGAATTCGCCCAGGCTTTTGCCGAGCGAGCGCGCTAGCTCGGGCAGTTTTTTGCCGCCGAACAGCAGTAGGATCACAAAGACGATAATTAGAATTTCAGGACCACCCTGCATTCCGGGAATGAAACCTAGCATTATTTATTCCTCCGTTTTGGCCGCGTTGTCGGTGGCCGTTTCGTTTTCAGAGTCTTCTGTCGCTTCTTCCGCGGGCTTGGGGCAGATGACAGCTAAAATCCATATACAGCATTCATAGAGTACAATCAAGGGGATCGCCATCTGCAGCTGAGTCATCGGGTCGGGCGGAGTCAGCAGCATCGCCAGCACGAAGAGGCCGACGATGACATGGCGGCGGTAGGCACGCAGGCCCCGTGAGGTAACCACGCCCATTTTGCCGAGCACGATCAGAATCATTGGAAGCTCAAAGGCGAGGCCGAACCCGAGCAGGAGTTGCAATACGAACCCGATATATTTGTCGATTCCCCAGTTGGCGGTAGTGCCGAGGATGTTGTTGAACTTGAGCATCAGTTTGATGGCGACGGGCATGGTCATGGCGTAGCCCATTGTGACTCCGCCGGCGAACAGGATGCCGCCGGCAACGGCAGCGGAACTGATTACCTTCTTTTCTCTGCCTTTCAGGCCCGGCAGGACAAACAGGCTGATGAAGAAAATAAGAAAGGGCGCACTGACGATCAGTCCGCTCACAAATACGATTTTCACGATCTGAACGAAGGCCTCGACCGGGGAGAGGGTAATCAGCTGATATTCAAAGCCTGTCGCCGCGGCGGTATCCATGAGCGGTTTTTGCAGCCAGTAGAGGAGCGGTCTGGCCAGCGGGATGCATGCCAGCATGCAGACCAGGAGCGTGATCACGCATTGAATTAATGTGGCGCGAAAGGCCTCCAGGTGCTCCATGAAGGGGCGGTCGGCATCGTCGTAGGCAAATTTACTGGTCAGTTTTTTCAGCAGCTTCATTGCGCTTTTCCGGCTCGTCGGTTTCGGTTGTATTGTCTTCTTCTGCGCAGCCGTAATCCTCTTCAAAGTCGTAATTTTCGAATTCGCCTTCCTCCACTTCGTCTTCCTCGTAACCGAAGGCGGCCGGCGCGCCCGATTTGTCTTCATCCTCAGAATGGAGGTCGCTGTACATCATGTCGTAGCGGAATCCGTTGGCGATGCGCCGGATTTCATCCATGAAATTATGGATTTTGCGCAGAATGCGCGGCGCGTCTTTTGCGCCGAAGAGCATGATCAGCACGAGCATGATTAAGATCAGCTCGCCGCCGCCGGGAGATATAAATGCCAGAGTGTTCATTGTTCGTAAAAATCCTGCCTCACAAAAAGCGTCCAGTATCATTAAACGCAAAGGCGGAAATACGCAAAACATTAAACCGTGGCTGCGGCAATAAAGTGGGGTGGTTGGGGCATAAAAAAAGAGCACTTGTCGTGCCCTGATTTGCCGCTTTGCGGTCCACTTTAAAAAAGTGGCGAGGATGACGGGATTGATTCGCTCGGCTCCCGCCTCACTCACCCTGCGAGCTTTTCGCTTGGCTCAAAGTCCCTTCCGC